>CAYFUF010000008.1:0-1972 GCA_964346245.1 uncultured Peptoniphilaceae bacterium
ACTACCGATGAGCGGAATCCGCAGGAGCGAAGCTCCGAGGACCTAGCGAGTCGGTAGTTTTTGAGCCCCCTCCAAGGACCTAGCGAGTCGGTAGTTTTTGAGTGTCTCTTTCTTTACTAACTAACAAGCAATATTTTAAAAAGGGGCTGATGTCGAACAATTCTCTTGTTCTGACATAGCCCTTTGTGTGAGAAGAGGCATGCCCTGATAGGGTCATGCCCATTTTTATTGGTTTTGCCCTCAATCACTGAAAGGCCAACTGCCTCAGGCGCAGCCTTTCGCCGATCTGGTAGGCGAGAACAACCTTCAATAGGTCGACGGGGATGAAGGGAATCAAGCCCATCTGCAGGATGCTGGAGACCGTGTTGTTTAGGCCCATGACGTTTTGCAGGATGAAAGCCATAACGGGCAGACCAATCACGTAAGGAATCAGCATGGTGATGAAGATGCCCAGGATGAGACTGGGGGCGCTCGCCTTGGCACCCAGGTTTTGTAAGTAGATCGATCCGATCCAAGCAGCGAAGATGAAGCCAATCACGAAGCCTAAGGAGGGGGTGGTGACGGTCGCCCCAGCCGTAGTGAAGAGCTTGAGGATGAGGTGGACGGACATGGCGGCGAAGGCCTCGCCCGGTTTGAGGGCCATAGCCGTGAGCACCACCAAGAGGGTCTGCATCGTGATGGGAACAGCACCGATGGGGATGGCCAACCAGCCAGAAACTAGGGTAAGGGCGGCGAACAAAGACACCAGAATCAGTCTTTTACTATTCATCTTGTACCTCTCCTTTGATGATCTGCACCTCACCGAAGCGAAGAACATCTCTCTCTTTATTATTATCCTCAATGATGAGGGAACCGTGGTCGTCGATATCGACGGCAAGGGCTTCTTTTAGGTGGCCATCCTTCATGTAGCGAACAGGCTTGCCCAGCGTATAGCAGGACTTTTTGTAGAGGGGAATGATCTCCTCCTTGCCTTCGCTCACTAAGTAGCGGAAGTGGTCCACCGTATGGGCAATCAGCTCGTTTACATTAAAATGAGCAGGAAGCTCGTCGTCAAACACGGCAGCGGTCAACTTGTCCAAGTCGGCAGGGAAATCTTCCTTTTTTATGATGTTGATGCCGATGCCAATGATGATGTATTCGATGCGGCCAGTCTCCAGGCTTGTTGTCGCCTCGGTCAAAATGCCTGCCACCTTAAGGCCCTCGTAGAGGACATCATTGACCCACTTGATCTGAAAAACGCGATCGCTGTATTTGGCAATTGCCTTTTGAAAGGCAAGGGCAACGGCCATAGTGATAAGCCCCGCATCAAAGTCCCTGTCCTGGACACGCCAGCCATAGGAAAAGTAGATGCCTCCTTCGGGCGAGTGGAAGCTGCGGCCTAACCGCCCCCGCCCAGCCGTTTGCGTCCGGCTAGCTAAGAGGAGGGAGGGTAAGGCCTCTGTTTCCAGGGCGGCCTTAACCTCGCTGTTGGTGGAAGTCACTTTATCTCTAGTCAGGACGGTGGTGTCACTGCTATGCTCCAAAAAGAAGGCAATCCCATCCTCGGATAGTCGATTAGGGGGGCTGATCATCTGGTAGCCCTCCTGGGCAACCGTATCAATCTCCGCTCCGTCTTTAATCAGGGCCTGGATTCCCTTCCAAATGGAAGTGCGTGACAGGCCAACTTCTTGGGCCATCATCTCGCCACTCACCACGCCCTTTTCTCTCGCTAAGATTCGTAGAATCTTTTCTTTTGTCGTCATCATATCTCCTCGTTACCCATAAAATTTACTAGTTAACATGATAGCAAATCTGGATGGGAATGGCAAGCGAGCCTGCCTTTTTGCCCTCAAAATCTGAAAATGGACCGGTTCACCCAGTATGGGGTGGTCGCTTCCATGAAGGCTTTTGAGGATGCCGCTCTTACGGAGGACATCGTCAATGATAACGACCGGGTCGCTATCTTCATGTCCAGTGGCATTGGCGGAACCGA
>CAYFUF010000008.1:2072-3862 GCA_964346245.1 uncultured Peptoniphilaceae bacterium
GCCCTAAACTCCGTGTTAGAGAAGCTCGATCAAGACTTATTATCGGAAGGAAGAATGGATGAACCTAACCAAACTGTTTAATAGCAAGTATCCTATTATTGGCGGAGCTATGGCCAACATCTGCACTGGTAAGTTTGCCGCCGTCATCTCCAACGCGGGCGGCCTGGGCACCATCGCTGCAGGCGGTCTCAACAAGGAAAAGCTCCACAAGGAAATCAAAGACTACAAAGAGGCTTCCGACAAGCCTTTCGCCGTTAATATCGTCATGTTAAGCCGCCACGTGGATGACCTTGCTCAAGTGGTCATCGAGGAAGAGGTCCCTGTCGTCATCACCGGGGCGGGCAACCCCAGCAAGTATATTTCAGCCTGGAAGGAGGCTGGCATCGTGGTCATCCCTGTCGTGCCCAACCCAACCTTAGCTAAACGGATGGAGCAGCTGGGTGTGGATGCCGTGATTGCCGAAGGAAACGAGGCAGGGGGCCATGTCGGCGAAATGACCACCATGACCCTAGTCCCTCAAGTCGTTGCAGAAGTGTCTATCCCTGTGATTGCTGCAGGTGGTATTGCCTCTGGCAAGCAGATGTTCGCAGCAGAAATCCTTGGTGCCTCCGGTGTCCAAGTGGGGACCAGCCTCCTGGTGGCTGACGAGTGCCCTATTCACGACAAGTATAAGGAGAAGGTCCTCAAAGCTAAGGATACCAATATTGTCGTTATCGGCCGCATCAACGGTTACCCTAACCGGGTAATCAAGAACAAGATGACCCGCCACTTCATCGAGATGGAGAAGGCCGGGACAGACAAGGAAGAGCTGGAGCTTTTCACCATGGGGGCTGGGAAGAGGGCAGTCTTCGATGGGGACATCGATGAAGGAAACCTGATGGCCGGCCTAGTAGTCGGACAACTGAAGGAAACGAAACCCGCCGCCCAGATACTGGACGACCTCTATGCGGACTATGAAGCCGTTAAGGAAAAGGCAAGAAGAGGAGAATTCTCATGACAAGCGGAAAACCGGTCGCCCTAATCACAGGAGCAAGCAAGGGAATTGGCAAAGCCATCGCCCTTCGCTTAGCCCAGGATGGCTACCGAATTTTAATCAACTTCAGGTCCTGGACGAGTACACCAAGCTTATTCCCCTCCAACGCTTCGGCCAGGTGGAGGATGTCGCCAATGCGGTTGCCTTTCTTGCCAGTGACCAAGCCAAATACATTACGGGTCAAGTCATCAGCGTCGATGGCGGCCTGAATATGTAGGAGGCCCCATGCTGAATTCCAACCAGATACAAGAAATTATCCCCCACCGCTATCCCATGCTCCTGGTGGACAAAATCATCGAATTCGAGGAGGGTAAGCGGGCAGTCGGCATCAAGTCGGTTACCGCCAATGAAGCCTTCTTTCAGGGCCACTTTCCCGGTCACCACGTCATGCCCGGCGTCCTGATCATTGAGGCCTTAGCCCAAGTCGGGGCCGTTGCCCTCCTCTCTGAAGAAGCCAACAAGGGCAAGCTTGCCTTTTTCGGCGGCATAAAGAAAGCCAAGTTCCGCCAGCAAGTCGTCCCTGGAGACCAGCTGCAATTGGAATGCGAGATGACCCGCCGCTTGGGCCCAGCTGGCGTGGGCAAGGCGGTTGCCACCGTCGATGGCAATGTTGTCTGCGAAGCTGAGCTGACCTTTGTAATCAGCGATGGTGCAGAGTAAACAAATCGTGAACTGACTTCTGGCGTGAGGTCAGTTCTTTTTTATTTCTATTCAGAGGTGCTTGTATAAATTGAAATACGAAAATGTTAAGGTCAGA
>CAYFUF010000008.1:3962-36439 GCA_964346245.1 uncultured Peptoniphilaceae bacterium
TATTTCTATTCAGAGGTGCTTGTATAAATTGAAATACGAAAATGTTAAGGTCAGATGGCCCAAAAATGTACTAGTAAAAATCAAATTATGAAAATATTAAGGTCAGCCGCACTCACGATTTTCATTGAAACCCCTTTTCATCTTGGATAGAATAAGCTTATTCATTTAACGGCCTAAAGAGCGGGAGGATAGCCATGGTAGAGTTGAGACAAGATTCATTGCTGGGCAAATTTGCGATAAGACAGTTTAATCGGAGGACGATGAGGGAAAGGCTGCCTAAGCCTGTGTTTGCCGCTTGGGAAGAGGCGGTCAACGAGGATGTGCCTATCAGCAAGGATATTGCTGATGGGATTGCCCATGCCATGAAGGTTTGGGCAATCGAGCTTGGCGCCAGCCACTACTGCCACTGGTTCCAGCCGCTGAATGGCAAGACGGCGGAGAAGCATGAGAGCTTTTTGCAGAGGGATGGGGAAGGGCAGGCGATTGCCCGCTTGTCGGGCAAGTCCCTGATCAGGGGCGAGACCGATGGGTCTTCCTTCCCGACGGGCGGTTTGCGGGATACTTTCGAAGCAACAGGGATTACCTTTTGGGATCCGTCCTCCTATGCTTTTGTCCGCGACCATATCCTCTATATTCCAAGCGTCTTTATCAGCTTCCATGGCGATAAGTTAGACTTTAAGCTGCCGCTCTTGAATGCCAAGAGGGCTTTAGATCATGAGGCAACCCGCGTCCTCCAAGCGCTTGGCTTTGCTGAAGTTAGCCATGTCAGGCCTATGCTGGGCTTAGAGCAGGAATACTTCCTCATCTATGAAGACCAAGCTGCCAAAAGACCCGACATTCAGTTTTGTGGAAGGACGCTCTTTGCGGCGGACATGCCCAAGGGGGGTGAGTATGAGGACACCTATTTCAGTCGGATAAATGATCCTGTCCTTGCTTTTATGCGGGAGGTCAACCAGGAGTGCTGGGAGCTAGGCATCTTTGCTTCGGTGGAGCATAACGAGGTGGCTCCCGGCCAGTACGAGCTATGCGGCATCTATGATGATTTGGTGTCGACCGTTGACCAGAATCTCCTGATTATGGACATCTTGGAGCGGGTGGCAAGAAAGCATGGCTATAGGGCCCTCCTCCACGAGAAACCCTTCCAGGGGATGAACGGGTCCGGCAAGCACAACAACATCTCCCTGCTTGCATCCAATGGAGACAACCTCTTTGACCCGGGCGATAACCAGACCGACAACCTGCCCTTCCTCCTCTTCGTGTCTGCCTTCATTGAGTGTGTGAATCGGTATCAGGATTTGATTCGCATGGCCAGCTCCAATGCGGGCAATGACCACCGCCTGGGCGGGAACGAGGCACCACCAGCGATCATGTCCGTCAATCTGGGGGCCAAGTTGCAGGAACTTTTCGACCAGTTGAAGGCAACCACCGATATGACGCCGGTCCAACTGAAGAAGCTGATTGCCCCTATCAGCAATCTGACGGAGCAGGTTATCGATGGGGTGGACCGCAACCGGACGGCGCCCATCTCCTTCTCGGGCAATAAGTTTGAGATAAGGACCCTGGGGTCCTCGATGAATGCGGCTCAGTTGAATACGGTCTTGTGCGCGGGGATGGCCCAATCGCTGGAGACCATAGCTGATTGCTTGGAGAAGCGAGATAAGAGCAAGGAGGTCAACCTCCACGAGCGGGTATTAGCCATCTGCCAAGACATCATCAAGGATAATGCCTGCATTCTCTATGCGGGCGATTGCTACAGGGAAAGCTGGGCTCTTGAGGCAAAAAGTCGCAAGCTGTCCAATTATCAAAACTATATCGACTCGGTGGCAGCCCTTACCCAGGAGTCCTCGATTGCTCTATTAGACCGCTTTGATGTCTTGAGCGAGGGTGAGCTAAAAGCCAGAAAAAGGATCTTAGAGAAGCAGTTCATCCATACGGTAAAGACGGAGGCGAGGACGCTGACGAGGATGGCCCAAGAAGGAGTCTATCCGGCCCTACTGGACTACCAGATTAAGTTAGACCAAGTGGCGGACAAGGGAGCCAGCAAGTCGGCGATGAGAAGGGCAAGGGATAATACGAAGTATATGGACCAAATCGATGAGGCAACGCTGGCGATGACCGACCTGATCAATGACATTGCATCAGAGGAGGATGATCAGCGCATCATCCAGCGGATGACGGCAGAGCTTCGTCCTAAGATGGACGAGCTTGCCAAGCTGCTTTGCCAAGTGGAGCTAAATACCCCTTATGGCGTGTGGCCATACCCTGGCCAAGAGCTCCTGGTTGTTCAATAAGCCCTCCATGTTATAATGAGGGTTAGTGGATAATAGACCTTTAGAAAGGTGGCAATATGACTTTTAACCCCATAAAACTCGACGATATGAATAAAGAACCAAAAAATCACCTGCCTGTCTTCCAGATTGTGCTTCTGTTCGCCAAGGAGCCTGTGATTCCCTTTGAAGAGGACAGGATGCGGATTCTAGGCCGGTATTTCGGCCGGATTGAAAAGACCAAGGACCATGAGGCAATGTTCGGCTACTACCTCCTTGACCAAATAAAAAGGGATGAAGAGCAGGACGCCGACCAAGAACTTAGCGATGAGGACGTGGAGAAGGCTCCTTTCCTTGCGGTCACCAAAGTGGCGGATTTTTACCCTGCCTCGATCAGTAGCTTGGAAAGAAGCCAGATGTGGGACATCTATGAAGAAAGGGACAAGCTGATTGCAAGCCTCGGCCACCAAGTGACAGGCCTCATGATGAACTTCGACCAGGTTCCCCTGCAGAGAAAGGTGGATGCCACCATGGATTATATGGAAGCGCTCTTGGAGATCTATCCAGAAGCTAGCGCTGTCTACTTTCCAACGGCTGGCAAGTTGATTAAGGCAGAGGATATTTTGGCCAAGAAGGCGAAGAGGGAGGACCGCTTCATTTCCTATGCCATGAACATCCGCCTCTTTGCCCTAAATAACGTGGATATGCTGGTCGACACCCTAGGCCTCCATGCCCTAGGCTTGCCAGATGTCCAATACCATTACCACAATTTGGACACGGTAACGGTTGTCCGCCATGCCTACATGGTAGCCAAATACATCTTGGACTACGATAATCCGGTCAAGGAAGGCGACTACATCAATGCCATAGCTGGTCTTGACATAACGGAGGACAAGACTTGGGATATGCATTTTGAAGAGGCCATGGCCCAACCCAAACGGCAAGTGGTCGATGTCAATACGATGGAATTTGCCAGCGGTGGTCGCCACTATGACAATGAAAATGACCAAAAGTAAAACTTCCTATCTGTGAATGCTTCTTGCATTTTTCAATGCTTTTAGCTGCTCAGTTTCCATCGAAAGGACAAAAGGGTAATATTCTTCAGCGAGGGAACTTGATAGCTAATCTATGATGAAAGTATAGGGCCAATGGGACTTGTAGGCTCAAAATACTCAACAATAGGAGGAATAATGAAAAAATTTGTTGCATTAGTTTTAGCAGCGCTGCTTGCTTTAGTCGCCTGCCAAGATGCTTCTAATGATCAAGCATCCAGTGGGGACCAAGCTAGCCAGAGCAGCCAAGTTGTGGAAGAGAGTGTAGAGGACAGTACGGACACAGACAAGCCGGTCGTCTATACCACAACTTTTTCTGTCAATGATTTTACCAAGCGAATCGCTGGTGATAGGGTCGATGTCAAAAACCTCTTCGAAGGGGTAACCGACGCCCACCACTGGGAGCCAAGCCCAGCTGATATCGTCAACCTCAATGAGGCAGACGCCCTGTTCATCAACGGTGCAGGCTTTGAAATGTGGCTGGAAGATATGATGGCCAACTTGGATGATGGTATCGAGTTTATCGATACGTCAGAAGGGGTAGACTTATTGGCATCAGACCACGACCATGACCACGGCGAGTTTGATCCCCACTACTGGATTAGCCCTGAAGATGTGAAAAAGCAAGCAGAGAACATCTACAAGGGTCTTGTTGCCTTGGATCCTGAGGGTGAAGCTAGCTTCAAGGAAAACTATGAGGCAGTGGAAGCAGAGTTAGATAAGTTAGATGACGAATATGAGGAAGGCTTGAGGGAATTCGAAGGTAAAGCAATCGTCGTTCCCCACAAGGCGTTCACCTATTTGGCAGATGAATATGATTTAGTACAGATTCCAATCGAGGGTTTGTTGGCCGATGGAGACCCCAATCCACAGCGGATGGCAGAGATTGTCGACTTAGCTAATGAGCAGGGCATCCAATCAGTCTTCTATGACCCATATGGTTCAGACAAGACTGCCGGACAGATTGCTAATGAGATTGGAGCAGAACTGGCGCCTCTATATACCTTAGAATCTATTTCCGCAGAGGATGAGGCAAACAAAGAAGACTACTTCAGCCTGATGAGAAAGAATCTAGAGAGCATCAAAGAATCTTTCCGTTAGCAAGCATTTGAAAATGGAGAGTGTAGATGACCACGGTTTACGACTTGGTCGATGTTAGTTTTCGCTATTCCAGCGACCCAGTCATCGACAATGTTACTTTTGCTATAGAAGCTGGCGATTATGTCGGCATTATCGGCGAGAACGGAGGAGGGAAGACCACCCTTCTCCGTTTGTTGACCGGTGAAAAGAAGCCCTTATCGGGCAGCCTCCGCTTTTTCGGTAAAGATGGGATTACTAAGGATAATATTTTGCGCTTGGGCTATGTTCCTCAAACCAACCCAGCCAGCCGTTCATCCTTTCCCATTCACTGTGAGGAACTGGTCGCTTTGGGCCTTGCCCACAAGCTGAAGCACCGCCCTTACCTCAAGCCAGAGGAGAAGGAAGCTGTCAATGATTCCTTAGCCCACTTAGGCGTCTTGGACTTAGCCAAGAAAAACTTTCACGAGCTCAGCGGAGGACAGAAGCAGCGGGTGCTCATTGCCAAAGCTTTGGTCAATAACCCCGATGTGCTCATCTTTGACGAGCCCACTGTCGGAATCGACGAGAAGAATAAGGCAAACTTCTTCCATATCTTGGACCACATGAACCAGGTCCACGGGATAACCATCATCATGGTCACCCACGAAACAGGCCTGGGTGCAGCCCATTGGAATAGGACTTTCCGCATTGAGGGACACAGAGTGGAGGAAGTATGTTAGCTTACGGATTTATGCAAAAAGCGCTCCTGGTTGGTTTCTTCCTCGGCCTGATCATTCCCCTCATGGGGGTCATCGTCGTCAACCGCAAGACATCCACTATAGGAGATGCCTTGTCCCATACCTCGCTAGCCGGTATCGGTTTGGGTTTAATATTAGGTATATCGCCTGTGATTGGGGCAATCATCGCCACCATCCTAGGCGCCTTTTCCATCGAAGT
Organism: uncultured Peptoniphilaceae bacterium; assembly: GCA_964346245.1. Taxonomy (GTDB): domain Bacteria; phylum Bacillota; class Clostridia; order Tissierellales; family Peptoniphilaceae; genus CAYFUF01. Next base: position 9,298 of record CAYFUF010000008.1, read on the forward strand.
GGTTCGCAGGCACTTTCCGAATTATGGGGATATGGCCACAGCCATCGTCATGTCGACGGGCATCGGCCTTGCCTCTGTCTTCAGCGACTTTGTGTCCCAGTCATCCAGCTTCGAGAGCTTTCTCTTTGGGTCGATTGTCACGGTCACAAACGCCGAAGTCTACGCCTCCATCTTTATCAGCATCCTGATTCTACTGATGTTCTTCGTCCTCTACTACCAGCTTTTGTACCTGAGCATCGATACGGAGGGAGCACGTCTAGCAGGCATCAAACGAAACCGCGTGGAGTTTATCTTCACATTGTTTTTGGCCATAACGATTGCCATATCCTCGCGCATCATCGGCGTCCTGGTGGTATCGTCTTTGATTACCATCCCCGTTGCCTGCGCAATTACCCTGTCCCTCAGCTACCACAAGACCATCATATCGTCCATGCTGTTCGGTGTTATCTTCGTCATACTGGGCCTAGTCATTTCCTTCTACAATAACTTGAAGCCAGGCGGGGCAATCGTCCTGACTGGCGTTGTTATGCTGATTCTCCTTCTCATCCTCCGTTCGGTCGTGAGTAGGACATCCAGAAAGACCAAGGACCTAGAGGAAGAAGACGTGAATATACTAGGCGATGAAGGGCCATGCTTCGGCGAAAACTGCGGCCACCAGGAAGAGAGGGTAGACTGATGAGAGCATTGGTACAAAAGGTTTCTCAAGCTTCCTTAACCATCGACGGAGTAGAGACCGCCTCCATCGGGAAAGGATATGTCGTCTTCCTCGGTATAGGCGCAAGAGATGAGCGAGGGGAAGCGGAAAAAATCTGGAAGAAGATATCCAAGCTCCGCATCTTTGAAGATAGTGAGGGCAAGACCAACTTAGACTTACAGACGGTTGGTGGGTCCCTGCTCATCGTTTCCCAATTCACCCTCCTGGCCGATTGCAAGAAGGGCAACCGGCCCAGCTTCATCGAAGCCGCAAGACCAGAGGTCTCAGAGCCCCTTTATGACTACTTCATCAGCTTGGCCAAGAAGGACTATAAAGACGTTCAAACCGGCGAGTTTGGTGCCGATATGAAGGTGGCTTTAGTGAATGATGGCCCTTTTACCATATGGTTAGATACCGAAGACTTATAGCCGCCAAGCCCAGGAAGGCTTGGGGCTTTTTACTTGAAAAAAACATGAAGGAAGAAGAATGGAAAAAAGAAAAGTAGTAAAAGCGTTTCAACCAATCACCCCCGCTATGGAGAGGAAGAATATCATTGCTTTGGTTGAGCCGGAGATCCCCTATAATACGGGCAATATTGCCAGAACCTGCGTAACGACCAACTCGGCCCTCCACCTGGTTAAGCCCCTGGGCTTCTCCCTAGATTCTAAGCACGTGAAAAGAGCCGGCTTGGACTACTGGGAAGAGGTGGATTTGACCATCTGGGAATCTTTTGCAGATTTTAAAGTTTTTCTTGAGGAAGCTGTAGAAGAGGGCTACCAAGCGGTCTATGCCACCACCAAGGCGGACCGCCACCTGGGCAACCTGCAAGTGGACGGCCCCTGCCTGCTGATTTTCGGCAAAGAAACAGCGGGTCTGCCTGAAGACTTCATCCAGGCTAACCCGCAGCGTGCGATTCGTATTCCTATGTTTGACCGCTACCGGTCCTTGAACCTATCTAATGCGGAAGCTATTGTCCTCTACGAGGTCCTTCGCCAGCAGAACTATCCCGGCCTACACTGAGTGTTCGGCTTAGGCTGAAGCCAGCTCTCTTTCTAAGCAATCTAAGACTTCCTCGAAGGAGGTCACAAAGTGGCCATGTTTCAGCACAGCACCCAAGATATAATGGTTCATGCCCACGGTGGGCACATCATATTGGTTAGCGGACTTAAGCCTTATATCTGAGTTGACGCCGATGATAATCTTAGTATCTGTGTAGAGGGCAATGCCTAGTTCACAAGCCACACCCATATCCTCCTTGGATAGGTCGCAGATGAAGATATCGCATTCTTCCACGGCCTTGGTGTCACCATCATAGATTGCGATGGGGGTAGGCAGAGTCTGCTTATCAGCATTGAAGGGTTGGTCGATAGGATTAAAGATGTCTAGCTGGGGGAAGCGGTCCCTCAGCATTTGCCCTTCAAGCTTTCTCTGGGCGACATCGGCTTCGTTAAAGAGTGAACCTGCAACATAAACTTTCATGAATACCTCCATAAATGATTTGTCCCTATTATACCTGAAGTTTTTTGCCCTTTGATAAAGTTCTGTAAACAAATCTTTATAAAGACTCCATAAAATATGGGTAAACTTATGGCATACTAAGGAAAATCTAGTTGGATGGTCTAAAGGCTGATTTAGCCAAGCTATCAAACGTATAAGGAGATCATATGAAAAAACTGAAAACGAAAATAATTACCGTTTTTCTAGCGGCTGTGTTGATCATTATTCCCCTAGGTGCAAATCAGGTCCAGGCAGCTAAGGTTGCTAAACCAGTATTCGCCTATGGAGAGAGTCTGACCGACGCAGAAATCGAGAAGACCAGAAGGTTACTAGGCGTCGAAGAGGGTGCCACAGAGATCGAAGTAATGATCAACGAATTAAACGGCCTACTGCATAACGACTACCCTTACTACCAAGTCTACTCCTCCGTCTACATTGCTCCTAAGGCAGATGGGGAAGGAATCAATGTCGAAATCAAGACACCTGCCACCATCACCCACATAACGGAAACCCAGTACGAGAATGCAGCGATTACTGCTGGTGCAACTAACGTGGATATATCCGTTGCCTCCGTCAAGGCAGTTGATGGCTCCGGCGCCCTAGCTGGTGTTTACAAGGCCTACCAGGAAGAGGGCAACGAGCTGCCACAAGTCAACGTCCAAGTAGCGCAAAAGGAGCTGGAAGTCACCTCTGAAATTAACGAGGAGAACAAGGACAAGGAAGGCTACTCTGATGACCTGCTCAACGCAGCCATCGCTGAGATTAAGGCCCAGATTCAAAAGGAAAAAGAAGAAGCAGGTGGTAACACGACGAATATCAACATCAATAATATCGTCAACACCATCATCAATAACTACAATTTACAAAACGTCCTCTCTCAGGACAACGTTCAGAAGATTGAGAACCTGATGAATGACTTCTCCACCATCGAGTTCACTCAAGACCAAAAAGATGCTATCTCCCAGTTTGGCCAAAACCTAGTCGATAAAGGCGGTGAGCTACTCGACCAAGCCAAAGCCTCCTGGGACAACATCGATGAAGAGACCAAAGAAAACGTCGGCAACTTTTTCAGTAACCTATGGGATGCCATCGTTCAATTCTTTACTTCCATCGTAGATGCAATCAAGGGCCTGTTTGACTAAGTAGCCCAAAGTAAATAAAAAAGCCAGAGACAAATCATTGTCCCTGGCTTTTTTATGGGAGGAAGAAGGGGGAGGCAAATACCCGACCTACACTAGCAGATTAAAACGCATAAATAACCATGAAATATGCGGATTTGTGTTTTATTCATACAGGGTAGATTAATTAAGATTTCTAATAATTCGCTTAAAAAAGAGTAGAATTAGATACATTCTTATTAATGTTGACAGTTATTTTTTCACCTGCCTATAATGAAAAAGTAAGCGCAAAAAAGCGCTTAAATTCACAGATCAAAAGGGGATCTATATATGAAAGCTAAACTAGCAATACTTGCACTTGCCTTATCTATGCTCCTAGTAGCCTGCGATAATGGCGGTGAGTCTACAGAAGAGTCAAGCGTTGAATCTTCCGTTGCCGAAACGAGTGGAGAAAGCGTAACTAGCCAGGAATCTGAGGAAGTTTCTGAGGAGTCTGAAGAGGTAACAGAAGAATCGGAAGAAGCTTCTGAGGGAACTGAAGAGGGCGGGGAAACTGCTGGCGGCATGGAATTAAGCCTACACCGCAGCTATTCTGCACCTAATGGAGACCGTGGCTTTGGCCGCTTTGTCGTTGCTTTGGTTGATGGCAAGATTGTTGATGTTGCTATCGATGAGTTCGAATTCCAAGATGCTAAGGGCGGCCTGACTGGCGTACCTAACTCTGATGGAGCTTTTGGAGAGGGCTATGCCGAAGGTAAAATCCTTGCCTCCAAACTAGAGAACAATGAAGCTTACTCTGCTAACATGGCTGAGTTTGCTGGCGCAACCAATACGATGGAAGAAAACTACGAAGCCATCATCGAGTTCGCCAAGGGTAAGACAGTTGAAGAGCTTGAAGAAGTCATTAATGGCGCAACGCCTGGCCAACCAGTCGATGCCGTTACCGGTGCAACCCTAGCTAATACCGTTGGCTACCTACAAGGCATCGTTGATGCCGCTAAGGATGACACGGATGTTACAGTTGGCATGGTCAGTGATGCCAGTCAAGTTGAATTAAAATCCACCCTGGGTGCACCTCATGGTGACCGCAGCTTCGGCGATGCAGTCGTTGCTATGGAAGGCGACAAGATTGTTGCCGCATCAATTGATGAGTTCCAATTCTCCGCAGGCGAGGGCGTTCCATCATCTGATGCTGCCTTCGCAGAAGGTTACGCAGACCCAGAGACTCCACTAGTTTCTAAGGTCATTACCAGTGATAGCTACTCACAAGTCATGGCAGAGAAAGCGGGATCTACTGTTGAATTCAAGGATAATCTAGCAGCAATCGAGGACTTCACTGCAGGCAAGACAGCAGCAGAAGTGCAAGAAGTTGTTGACGGTTCGGAAGGCGGTCCAATCGATGCCGTAACGGGAGCTACCCTAGCTGACACCGCTGGTTACCTCCAACTGATTATCGACGCCACGAAGTAAAAAATAGTTAATTGCATAGAATAATGAAAGGGCTGTGTCAGATAAATCTGACACAGCCCTTATGTTTTAAATGATTTACTTGCCGTGGTCGTAGTCGAAGTCGCGGATGCCGTCTTTAATGAAGACGGAGGTAATGGTGACCTCGCCATCGTCGATGTGGCAGCCAAAGCCCATGGTCAGGACCACATTCTTGGGCAGCTGGAGTATCTTGCGCTCAATGCGAAAAGCGACGTCATAGGTGACTTGGAAATTCTTGGCATCTGTAGTTTTGAGGGCATCTGGGCCTTCATAGGGGAAGAGGTCAAGGAATCTGGGGTCGTTGTAATGGTGGAGACTGTCGATTTGCTCCTCGATGACTTCCATCAGCTTGAGCTTAGCTTCCTTGTTGAGGGTGGAAGTGATGGCATCGATGCGGTTGGTCTCTTGGGCATTATCAGTGATTTGGTCCAGTATTTGGGTCATAAACTCGCGGATATCCTCTTCAGCTGCCGCCTTGGCTTGGGGGTTAAGTTGCAGCTGGTCACCGCCGATGACTTCTTCGAAACTGACGATTTGCTTGGTGGACTTGCCATCCACGTAGAAGCTGTAGTCATCCAGGTCTAGGTAGGAAGGTTCGAAGGAGATGGTGTAGGCACCCACCATGACCTTATTGAGGTCATAGATGCTCATACTGTCTTTCTTGAGGAAGTTGGGCTCTAGCGTTTTGCCATTGAGGCTGAAGGCAATGCTTGACGGAACTTCCAACTCGACGATATCTTGGTAGAGCTCGTCGAATACGACTTTGCCATCCTTGGTGGGGAAGGTTAGGTCGTAACGGTCGTGGATTGCGCCCATCTCTTGAGAGTAGACTTCAATATCAATGAAGCCGTCCTTGGCATAGACAAGTAATTCATCTTTATCCTTTTCGTAGACATCCCAATTGAAGTAATCTTCTAGGATAGATGTGGCTGCGGTGTGGAAGGATTCCTCTTCTGGTAGTATACTTAAGGGGACATAGACAGAAGTATAGAGGAGGTCGGGATCTTTTGTCATTAGGCCGACAGCGAAATCGTAGAGTGGGCCTGAAGTGACCGCTCTTCCTTTGTTCTCTGGTAAAGGTTGTTCTTCAGAGACTTCAACGACTGGAACTTCGATGCTTTCTGATTCTTGGCTTGTTTCTTGCTCTTCATTTTCACAAGCCACCAGGATGAGGGCAAGGAAGAGAAGGACTAAGAGTTTTCGTTTCATGGGACCTCCTTTCAATGAGGTTTTTGTCTTCGATGTAAACTTATGTGCTTTTTTATCATAAGGCATACATTATTTTACCATAGGGTCCATGTAGAGTATTGAACAGAAAGTGAAGAAATACCCAAAATGGGTAAAGTTCACAGATAGTTATCTATAATATCACAAATAATGGAGGATGATAATGAAAAGTAAATTACTACTTATTTTAGGTTTGAGCTTTGCCTTAACCGCCTGCTCAGGAGATGATACGGGAGAGACTTCGCTAGCATCGACGGACGAGGTAACAGCAGAGCTGGTATCACAAGAGGAACAAGAAGAAGTGGAGACTTCAGAGGATGTTAATGAATCCTCATCCGAATTGGAAGAGAGCCAAGAGTCGGGATCAGAGGCTTCACTGGAAGAGACCAGCGAAGAGAGTGTTAGCCAAGAGGCGGAAGAGCTCAGCGAACCTGATGAGAGCATTACGCCAGAGCAAGAAGCCAGGATTAAAGCGGAGCTACTGCAACCTATCGCTGATTTAGAGATTGGTACTTCGGGTTCTTCCTTGAAGACGGCTAACCTAGCTGCAGATTGGCTCAATGTATTGGGTGAAGAGCAAGTCCTGCCTGGAGACCTTGCCCAAGTGACCAAAGCTTTTGTCGATCAGTTAGAGGGACAAAACCAAGCGCTCTTTATAGAAAGTTACATCATCATTTCCCAAACCGCAGAAAACCTTGCGAGAGGCGATGAAGTTACCCTCGCTTCCCTTGAGGATGGCGGTGGTTTCCTGAACGATAATGCTTTGGCTCCACAAGCTTGGAGCATCTATAAGACTCTCTTGGATGAAATCCTAGGCGTTCCTGCCGACCAACCAGCAACTTACTAATTCCATAAACAGGTGTTCCGCTTGAGGGACCGGGTTAGTCCGCGACTGTTATGGATTAAGAAAAGCCAATTTACTATATATTCATAAGCCGTCCAGACCTTTGGGGCGGCTTTACACATGAGACAGAATGCAAATTGTTTATTACCTATCTATTTTCTTGCAAGTCTATTAGCGAAGTAAAGAAGATTTGCAAGAAGCTTTTTAATTTGTTATATTGGTCGTAATGAGGGAACGTTGTCATTCTCTTACGAGTCTATCCTAACAATTAGACAAATTAGAATCCTGAAAAAAGGAACAGGTGGGAAGGCCTGTTCCTTTTTTCATGGGATGATTTACCTTAGGAAGACTTAACCGTTATACTAGGAGGTAGGCAAACGATTTTAGGAAAACATGATTTCAAAACAGGAAAAAGGAGTCATTATGAAAATAATTCACCTATCTGATTTTCATCTGGGCAAGAAGGTCAACGAGTTTTCCATGATTGAAGATCAGCGCTACATCATGCAAGAGATTCTGGAGATCATCGACCAGGTCAAGCCGGATGCGGTCATCGTCGCAGGCGATATCTACGACAAGCCCGTTCCCCCTGTCGAAGCAGTCGAAATTTTTGATGATTTTCTATACGGGATGGCCCAAAGGGGGCTTCCTAGCTTTATCATTAGCGGCAACCACGACTCCGCTGAGCGGATTTCCTTCGCCTCCAGGTTGGTATCTAAATCAGGCATTTACCTTGCACCAAGTTTCGGAGGAAAGATTAGCGGGATTCGCTTGGAGGATAAAAATGGTCCAGTAAACTTCTACATGCTGCCCTTTGTCAAGCCAGCCCACGTGAGGCGTTACTATCCCGATGCTACGATAGATTCCTATACTCAGGCAATTCAGACTGTTCTGGGCGAGTGTACACTCCACAAAGATGAGCGAAACATACTGATTGCCCACCAGTTTGTGACTGGGGCAACGACGTCCGATTCGGAGAGGATCTCCGTTGGCGGGTCGGAGAATGTGGATGCCTGGGTCTTTGACGACTTTGACTACGTGGCTTTGGGGCACATCCACAAGCCGCAAAGGATGACTAGGGACACCATCCGCTACAGCGGCAGCCCCCTCAAGTATTCCCTGTCGGAAATTAACCATGTTAAGTCCCTGACTTTGGTCGAGCTGGGCGCTAAGGGGTCAATTGAGGTCAGCGCACTGCCCTTAAAGCCCAAGCGGGATATTGTCCAGATTAGGGGGACTTATCACGAGCTTATGGCCAAGAGCTATTACGATAAGCTGAACACCGTTGATTATTTTGAGATTATCCTGACGGATGAAGAGGAACTATTCGATGTGGTTAATCGCCTGCGAAAGGTATATCCCAACATCATGCAGATTACTTATGACAACACGAGGACACAAACTAGCGGCAAGCTGACGATACCGACCACCATGGCCAAGCAGGATCCCCTGCAATTGGTCAAGGACTTTTATGTGGTGCAAAATGGTCAGGCCCTGTCGGACAAGCAGGCAAGCTACACCAAAGATTTGATGGAAGAGATCTGGGAGGAGAAAGCATGAGACCAACCTATTTGACCCTATCGGCTTTTGGTTCTTACGCTGGTGTGGAGGAGATTGATTTTAGCAAGCTGGGCCAAAGCGGCATCTACCTGATCTCGGGCGACACGGGTTCGGGGAAGACGACCATCTTTGATGGGATTGCCTTTGCCCTCTACGGGGCGGCTTCGGGCGACATTCGTGAATCCACCATGCTAAGGTCCAAGTATGCCGAAGAGAATACGCCCACCTTGGTCAAACTCTGTTTCGACTATGCCGGTGCTAGCTACGAGATTGAGCGGAACCCAGCCTATGACCGCTTGAAGAAGAGTGGGGAGGGTTTTACCCGCCAAGCGGCGGATGCCACGCTCAATATGCCCGATGGCAGAGTAGTAACAGGTGCCTCCAATGTGACGGCGGAGATTACCGACCTCTTAGGCGTCGACCGCAACCAATTTGCTCAGATTGCCATGATTGCGCAAGGCGACTTCCGCAAGCTCTTGGATGCCAACACCAAGGATCGTCAGGAAATTTTCCGTGAGATCTTTAAGACCAAGCTCTACCAAGATTTTCAGGAGAGGGTTAAACGGGATGCCTCCGATCAGGAAAGACAGGTCCAGGAGGTCTACAACGCAATCCGCCAAAACCTGAGTGACTTGCTCATTAAGGATGAAGAAAACTTGCTAGCGGCAAAATTGATTCAAGCCAAAGAGGGCGGTTTGCAAACCGGTGAGGCTATAGAAGTCATCAAGGCTGCTAACAGCAAGGACCTAGAGGCCTACGACACCCTAAAGACTGAGCTAGAGCGAGTGAATACTGACTGGGAGAAGCTCCTAGGTCAGATGGAAAAAGCCAAGCACAAAGAGTCCCTCCAAAAGGAACTGGAGGCTTTTGAAAAGAAAGCAAGTGCCGTCAAAGAGGAGGCGGTCAAAGCCAAGGATGCACTCGACCAAGTTGAGAAGAGGGAGCCTGAGCTCGACGCCTTGCAAAAAGAGATGAACCAAATTGAAAGCGACCTGGTCAAGTACGACCAGTTGGAAAACTTGAAGCAAGGGAAAAAAGAGCAAGAAGGTTTGCTGGTGGAAGCGGAGAAGGAGCTTAGGACCCTGCTCGAGCAGATTGAAGATAATAAAAACAAGCTAAAGGATGAGACGGACCGCCTAGAGGCCCTAGCAAATGCTGAAGCGGACAAGGAACGTTTTGTCAATCAAAAGAAAGAGAAGGAAAGAGCAGCCGAGGACAAGAAAAAGCTCTATCAAAGGCTCACCACTCTTAAGGAAAGAAGAGAAGACCATCAGGATAAGCTTGAAGATTACCAGGGCAAAAGAGACCAAGCTGGTCAGATAAGGGAGAAGAAAAATCGCCTGCAAACCCTCTTCTATGATAACCAAGCCGGCATTTTAGCCAGCCAGCTTGAAGACGATTCGCCCTGCCCAGTCTGCGGATCCCTAGACCACCCCAATAAGGCTGAGCTCCACCAGGAAGCGCCAAGTCAGGCAGAGCTGGAAGCATGGGAGAAGAAATCAGCCTCTGCCGATGAGCTCATGCAAAAGGCAAGCGCCAAGGTCAACGAACTTTCTGGCAATCTGAACGCTGCTCTGGAAGCTCTGGCGGAGATGGGTTGGGTGGAAACGGATGCGAAACCATTGGAGCACAGTCTTCAATCCAGCCAAGAAGACCTTGATCTCATCGAAAGAGATATCAGCGATTTGCAGGAACTTATCGCTGAAGAAGAGCGCAAGATTGCAAAGAAAGCCCAACTGCAAAAGAGCCTAGATGAGCGCAGAGCGGACCAGGACAAGAAGAATGAAAAAAGGGAGAAGCTTGCCACTCAGATTAGCTTGACTAGAGAGCGGGCAGAAAATGCTAGCCAGCAGGTAAGTCACTTACAGAGCCAGCTAGATTACGAAAGCAAGGATAGTGCTACAAGTAAGATTAACAAGCTGAAAGAAAAGCGGGAATTACTGAAAAAAACGTTGAATAGGGCAAGAGAAGCCTACCAAAAGACGACAAAAGATTTGGCTTCTTTAAACGCGAATATTAAGCTGATAAAAGAGAATCTGGAAGAGCTCAAGGCAATTGATGGAGAAAAACTCCATGCGGATATGGCGACCATAGGGACGAAGAAGACCGATTTGGAAGACGCTGAGCGTCAGGAAGATAGACGGATTCAGCATAATATAGGTTTGTTAAATAAGATTGAACAGGCACATGCCAACTTCCAAAAAGAAGAGGAAGTCCTTAAGGAGATGAAGACCCTGTCAGACACGGTCAATGGCAGGCTGGCTGGTAAAGAAAAAATAATGCTTGAAACCTACATCCAGATGCACTACTTTGACCGGGTGCTGGGTCGGGCGAACAATAGGCTCCTTGCGATGACCAACAACCAATACGAGTTGGTCAGACGGGAGGAAGCGGGCAAGCTCAACCAGCAAAGCGGCTTGGAACTGGATGTTATTGACCACTTCAATGGGTCGACCAGGTCCACCAAGACCCTGTCGGGTGGGGAGTCCTTCAAGGCCTCCTTGGCCCTGGCTCTGGGCTTGGCGGACGAGGTCCAATCGTCAGCAGGCGGAATCCAATTGGACTCCCTCTTTATCGACGAAGGCTTCGGTTCTTTGGACGACGAGTCCTTGGAACAAGCGATCCGCGTTTTAGTTGACCTGTCGGGCAACAGCCGATTAATCGGTATTATTTCCCATGTCAACGAGCTCAAGCAGCGGATGGACAAGCAGATTGTAGTGAGCAAGGATGCTGCAGGTGGTTCAAAAGCGAAGATTGCCTTTCTCTAGCAGAAAGCATTGGTCTATTCGACAATAGAATACTTTTCATTGGTCGCCTTGAGTTTAAGGATGGAGCCTTCGAAGGGAAATGTGATTTCCTTTTGCAAGTCTTCATTGTAGCTCAAGGCGATCATCGTTGGGCCTGCTCCACTCAGGTAAACTCCAATGACATCGTCCCTATAGTTGAGGGCCTTAATCTGATCATAGTCTCGGATGAGCTCTTTGCGGTAGGGCTCGTGGAGGAAATCTTCGAAGAGGTCCTTTAGGTCTGTCCATTGCCCTTTGGCTAACTTGGCGACCAAAAGGGCGGTATGGGTCAAATTCTTCACCGCATCTTGGTGCAACACCTCCTGAGGGAGGACTGCCCGGCAGTCTTCCGTGGATAGGCTGTAGTCCGGATTGAAGGCATAGAAGTAGAGGAGGTCATCCACATCAAAGTTAACCTGCTGGAGGAGGGCATCGTGAGAAACCACGTTGAAGCCACCAAAGATAGCGGGGGCAACATTATCGGGATGACCCTCCAAATCAGTGGCAAGGGCGAAAAGTTGCTCGTCCGTATAGCGACTGTTGTTTTCCTCATTGGCAAGGACAAGGCCTGCCACGATGAGGCTGGCCGAGGAACCCAGGCCTCTTGCTTGGGGAATGTTGGCTTCGATGATATCCACTTCCTTGTCTGGCGCTGGCTCCTCAATCTGCTCGTAGAAGTAGCGGTAGGCTTTGGTGGCGAGATTGGGCTCATCATCTTTGGATTTTGTCTCCACCAGCTGGTAGCTGTTGTAGAGGTCGAGAGAAATCCCCAGGCAATCAAATCCCGGCCCTATATTGGCTGTCGTTGCGGCAACGTTAACTCTCATAGTTTAGTATCTCCTTTACGATATGGTTAATGTCATCAACGCGTATCCTCTTCTTGGATACCCCATCTTCCTTGAGAAGGGCCTTCAAGCGGCTTGGAATCGGTAGAGAGGTCAGCTGGCTTAGGCGGATCATCATCTCCTCCAGGTTGAGTTCCTTTGTTTTTGGATCGATAGCTGCCAGGCTGGTCTCTGGAAATTTGAAAGGGCTGGCCGTGGCAACCACCAAGCAGTGGTTGGGACTTTGCTCAGCTGCCTGGTAGGCGACAGCCGTGTGGGGGTCAAGCAGGTAGCCATGTCGTTCAAAGACAGTAGTCATTACATGCAAAGTCTCCTCTTGGGAGGTGGAAGACCCCCGCATGTCCTTGGCTAAGTCTAAGGGCCATGCAAAAGAGCCTTTCTCCTTCAAATCACTAAAGATTTGCCGGATTAGGTCAGCATCCCCTTGAGCAAGATGGTAGAGGTACCTCTCCAGATTGGAGGATATCAGGATGTCCATGGAAGGGGAAGAGGTTTTGATGAAGTCCCTCTTGGCATCATAGGTGGCTGTTTGAAAAAAGTCAGCCAAGACTCTGTTTTCGTTGGAGGCACAGTAGAAGTTGCCGAGAGGGAGGCCGCAGGCCTTGGCATAGACTCCAGCTAGGATATCCCCGAAATTTCCCGTAGGTACGGATACATCCAGCTTGTCCCCATCCTGCAAAATGCCTTGGTCCACCAAGCTCACGTAGGAGCTAAAATAGTAGACCATCTGGGGAATCAAACGGCCGATATTAATCGAATTGGCAGAGGAGAAGACCCAACCCCTCTCTTTAGCATAAGCTCTGCTAGCAGGATCGTTGAGCAAAAACTTGACCGCCCGCTGAGCATCATCGAAGTTACCGTCGATGGCAAAGACGTGAGTATTGGGGCTCTTGACGGCCTCCATCTGCCGCTTTTGCATCGGTGAGACCCCATCCTCTGGATAGAAGACAGCGATATCGATAGCCGGATTGGAAGCAAAGCCCTCTAAGGCGGCTGAACCAGTATCGCCCGATGTCGCCACCAGGACGAGGATGCGGTCACCTCCGCCCAGGTCTTCATAAGCCGCTTCCATCAGGCTGGGGAGGAGGCTTAGCGCAAGGTCCTTAAAGGAGGCCGTTGGGCCATGAAAGAGCTCCAAAAATATCCTGTTTCCTAGGGTTGTTAAAGGAGCCGGATTGCCTCCTTCGAATTTGTCTAGGTATAGGCGGGTCATCTCCGAAAGCTTCTCTTGAGCAAAATTCGGGAAGAATGCAGTCAGTATTGTGGTGGCAATATCTTCGTAGGGCTTATTGAAAAAGAGTTTGCAGTCGAAATGGGGGAAGTGGTCGGGGACAAAGAGCCCTCCATCAGGCGCCAAGCCTGATAGGAGGGCTTCACTTGCTGTTTCCACTAAACCCGAAGTCCGAGTTGATAGGTAGTCCATAACAAGCTCCTTAGCTGGTTGCTAGCGTATTGTGGTTATCGTAGATGGTAATGAGATCGGTCAGGACGGAGTAGGCCGTTGGGCGGCCGCCTGCACCGAAAGCTTTGAAGACCAAGGGACCGGCATTAGAGGCGCGGACAATCACAGCATTTTCGCTATCCTTCAGGCGGCCTAGTATGGAAGCGGCATCGACAGGAGTAGGTTGGACAGATATGGTAATGTGCCCGTTCTGCTGAGTTGCTTTTGCCAAAAGCTTGATGCATTGGTTCTTTTCTTCTGCCGCCTGTAGGTCCTCGTGCTTGAGCTGGGTAATGCCTTCTCGGTAGATAGAGGAGGCGGGGATTACCTGCTTAAAGCCGATATTGGCTAAGATGTGGATTTTCCTCATCGTGTCATAGCCCTCCACATCTGCGGTAGGATCAGCCTCAGCAAAACCCAACTCCTGGGCTTCGCTCAAGGCGGTGGCATATTCCATCCCTTCTTCCATCTTGGACAGGATGAAGTTGCATGTGCCGTTCAAGACTCCTTCGATGGCGGAGATTTCGTTGGTTATTGCCACCTGCTTCAAGGTTTTGAGGATGGGCATTGCCCCGCCCACCGCAGCCTCATAGAGGAAGGCGACTTGCTTTTCTTTGGCTAATTTGGTCAGCTCTTGCAGGTGGGCAGAGACTAAAGCCTTATTGGCGGTAATGAGGTGTTTGCCCGAAGATATGGCCCTCTTAATGGGCTCAATCATGTCATTGACTTCACCGGTTAGCTCGATGATAACAGCGATTTCGGGGTCATCCACAATCTCGTTGATGTCGGTTGTCATCCGGTCGAAGACGTCCTCGGTCCGGTATTTTTCCGTATCCGTGACGAGGATCTTCGTTACTTGAAAATCTTGTCCTAGGGCTTGGCTGATTCGCTCTCTTTCCTCCTGGAGGATAGCGTAGCTTGCGTGACCTACTGTGCCGTAGCCCAGCAGTCCAATGTTTATCATCCGAATGTCCTTTCTAGGTACTCTGCAATCTGGACCGCATTTAAGGCTGCCCCTTTGCGGACGTTGTCAGAAACAATCCACAGGTTTAGCCCGTTAGGGACGCTGGTGTCCCTTCTCAGGCGGCCTACATAGGTTTCATCCTTGCCCTGGGCAAAGAGAGGCGTAGGATAGACGTTATTTTCGGGGTCATCCATGAGGACAACACCGGCTGCTTCAGCTAAACGTTGAGCTAGCTCTCCTAAGTCGAAGGGCTTGTCGACTTCCACGTTGGCCGATACGCTGTGGGCGTAGCGGACAGGGATGCGGGCGGTGGTCGCGGTGACCCCAAATCGGTGCCCTAAGATCTTCTGGCTTTCTTCGATCATCTTCATCTCCTCCTTGGTGTAACCCGTGTCGAGGAAGGAGTCGATATGGGGGAGGACGTTGTTTTGGATGGGGTGGGCGTAGCAGCCATTGTCTTGTCCATCCAAGGCGGCTAGGCCTTTCATACCAGAGCCAGAGACGGCCTGGTAGCTAGAAAAGACGACCCGTTTCAGACCGTAAGCCTTATCTATGGCCGCTAGGGCAGGCATGCACTGAATAGTGGAGCAGTTGGGGTTGGCAATAATTCTGTCTGACTCCTTGATGACACCCGCATTGACTTCCGGAACCACGAGGGGCACTTCTTCGAACATGCGGAAGAAGCTGGAATTGTCAACTACCCGAAGACCTGCCTTCGCTGCGATAGGCGCGAACTCTTGACTCACCGATGATCCAGCGGCGAAAAGGGCAATGTCAAAGCCTTCAAACTCCGAGGCAGCTAAAGCCTTGACCTCGTAGGTCTTGCCTTTAAAGTCAATGGTTTTGCCACTAGAAGCAGGCGATGCCAAAAGCTTCAACTCCTCCACGGGAAAATCTCTTTCTTCCAGAATCTGAAGGATGGTGGATCCCACCAGGCCGGTTGCACCGACGACAACAATTTTACTCATTTTCCCCTCCCTTCGAAGGCTCGGTAGATGGCAACGACAGCAGCATCAAAGTCCTCGTTGCTGACGCCTAGGATTATGTTCATCTCGCTTGACCCTTGACTGATCATGCGGATATTGATGCCGTCCTTAGCCAAGGCGCTGAAGAGCTTGGCGCTCGTTCCCTTGTTGCTGATCATGCCTCGACCAACAACGGCAATGATAGCCAGACCCTTGCTGATTACAATGCGGTCGGGGTTGCAGTAGATGGAGATTTCCTCCGTCAATTTCTTTTCGATACCATCTAGGGCAGTGGACCGGACGACGATGGAGATGGAGTCCACCGAGGTAGGCATGTGGTCAATCTTAATATCGTTGCTTTCGAAGATGCTTAGGAGCTTGCGGTAGAAGCTCAGGTCCTCGCTCATCCTGGTCTTTTCAACGCGGATAACGGAATAGTTGGTGCGGCCCGTGATGCCGGTGACGATGGTATCTTCCACCTTTTCGTCATCATCAGGCAGGATAAGGGTTCCTACATGGTCCGGATGGTTGGTGTTTTTGATATGGATAGGGATGTTCTTGTTGCGGACGGGGAAGACAGCATCCTCGTGGAGGACAGGTGCTCCCATGTAGGAAAGCTCCCTCAATTCCTGGTAGGTTACCCGCTCAATTGGCTTGCTATGGGGGACCAATTTAGGGTCAGCCATCAAGAAGCCGGAAACATCCGTCCAGTTTTCGTAGAGGTCGGCATTGACGCAGGCGGCGACAATTGCTCCACTGATATCGGAACCGCCCCTTGCAAGGGTCTTGATCTGTCCCTTTTCATTCTGTCCGTAGAAGCCTGGGATGACATAGTAGCCATCCTTGCTAGTCTTCTCTGCAAGGGCCTCGGCAGTCTTTTCAAAATCTACTCGGCCTTCATCTAAGAAGATGACATCGAAAGCATCGACGAAGTCAAAATCTAAGTAGGAGGCAAGGAGGAGGCCGTTCAGGTATTCCCCGCGGCTGGCGCAGTAGTCCTGGCTGGCACCGTTGAAGATGTTGGTGTAGATCGTCGTCAGTTCCTCTTCGATGTTGCTGCCAAGATGCAGGTCTCTTTCTATGCCCAGGTAGCGGTCTTCCACGACGCTAAAGATCTCGCCGAAGTGAAGATTGTGGCTGGCTAACTGGTGGCACATGAGAAGGAGGTCGGTTACCTTGTGCTTCTCCCGCTTGCTCTTGCCGGGCGCGGAGGGGATGAGGAAGCGGCGGTTGGGATTGGCTTCCATGATTTTCTTGACCTTGATGAATTGTTGGCTGTTGGAAAGAGAAGAGCCACCAAATTTTGTCACAATGATAGGATTCATATTCACCTCGATAAGTTTTCCTTGTTCTTAATATTAATTGATATTTTAGCATAAAAAACAGTAGGCATTACAAACATCTCCTGTCCTGGCGAAGGAAAAAGATTTTTGCTTGCCTACTGCTGTCATTCTTAATCTGTTTTTAAGATTTTGGGCTATATCTCGTTGTATTCAATCTTTATGCTGTCGATGCTCTCTTGGAAGGCATCTATCCAGCTTTCATTGTCCATGGCCGTAAAAGTAAAGGTATAATCATCGCCCTGGCTGAAGATAATCAGCTGGATTTGGTGGATGGGAATTCCTTGCAGAAGATAGGTCATCTCGTATTGGGCGGTATCGAAACCATCGATTGCACCGTAGTCAATATCGGTGTTCTCAAAGTTTTCAATCTCCAGACCCTGCTGCTCGTAAGCGTCCAGCATGAGCTGGCGGATGGACTCCTTGGTGTAGTCCTCTTTGTCCGAGAAGTGGGGGCTAATGGTTAAGTTAATACTTGACCGGTCATCGGACTCAGCATTTAAGAGCCACATGTTCTCGCTAACTTCTTGGAAGCCATCTGGTACTAGTATATGGACATCGGTAATCTCGACATCCTCCCTCTCGCTCAGCTTTTCGCCACAGGCCGTCAAGGTCAGGACAAAGAGAGCAAGAAAGATTAATTTTATCAACGTGCTTTTGTTTCTCATAAGAACCCTTTCAAATCAATGCTCTTGGTAAATTACCTTCCTAGTCTATTGAAAAAAAGCCTGAATGTCAATCAAATGCGGGTTTCTTGGGCTCTTTAACCTTTGACCTATTACAGCTATAATATAAATAAGAACGAAGGAGGTTAATATGCAAATGTACGAAAATCTAGGACAATTCTACCTAGGTAGAGTAGTTGACGAACAAAATCAAGAAACGACCGACCAATACTACCTGTATGACTCCAAAGACTTGACGACCCATGCCGTTTGTGTCGGCATGACGGGCTCAGGCAAGACCGGCCTTTGCATTAACCTCTTAGAGGAAGCGGCCATGGACAGCATTCCTGCCCTTGTCATTGACCCTAAGGGCGACATGACCAACCTCTTGCTGTCTTTCCCCAACCTTGCTCCTGAAGATTTCAAACCGTGGCTTTTGGCTAGCGAGGCAGACCAGGCGGGGATGGACATTGACCAATTTGCCCAGAAAAAGTCGCAAGAGTGGAAGGAAGGCCTTGCCTCCTGGGACATTAGCCCCGAGCGCATACAGACGATGCGGGAAAGCTCAGATATAGCTATCTATACGCCAGGCTCCTCTGGCGGCAGGCCCTTGTCTATGGTCCAAATGATGGACAGCCCAACACCCCAAGTTTTGGGCGACCGGGAAGCCTTGGCTGACTATACGGAGTCTATGGTCTCCAGCCTTTTAGCCCTGCTTTCCATCGATAGCGACCCTCTGAGCAGCAAGGAGCACATCCTCCTGTCCAACATCCTTATCGGAGAGTGGCAGGCGGGCAAGTCTGTCTCCTTCCCATCCCTCATCCAGTCCATCTTACAACCTAACTTGCAGACCATTGGCGTTTTGCCCCTAGAGACTTTCTATCCAGAGAAAGAGAGGCAGACTTTGGCCATGAAGTTGAACAACCTCCTCGCATCGCCCCAATTCAGCTTATGGATGGAGGGAGAGCCGCTAAACATCGACAAGCTCCTCTATACCAACGAGGGTAAGCCAAGGATCAGCATCATCTCCATTAACCACTTAAATGACAACGAGCGGATGTTTGTGGTCAGCTCGATCTTGAACCAAGTGGTTTCTTGGACAAGAAAGCAGACGGGAACGACCGCCTTGCGAGCTCTCCTCTATATGGATGAGATCTTTGGATACTTCCCACCGTCCGCTAACCCACCGTCCAAGAAGCCCCTCATTATCTTGCTCAAGCAAGCTAGAGCCTACGGCCTAGGGGTCATGCTGACGACCCAAAACCCCGTCGACCTTGACTACAAGGGCCTGTCCAACATCGGCACCTGGTTTATCGGTCGCCTGCAAACCGAGCAGGACAAGAACCGCCTTCTGGACGGCCTCCGTTCCGCTTCCGGCATGTCCAGCCTACAAGGAGACCTTTCTGCTATCATATCCAGCCTACCCAAGCGGACCTTCCTGGTGAACAATGTCCACGAAACAGGGCCCCTACTCTTCCAAACGCGGTGGGCAATGTCCTACTTGGCTGGCCCACTCAGCAAGGATCAAATAAGCGACTTGGAGAAGGGTTCCATCGCTCAAGATACAAGCAGTAGTCCAGTTCAGTCGCCAATTTACGGTGAAGCTCGAATACCAAGTCAAGAAGAGCTAGCCCCCCAGGTGAGCGGACCCGTTCCAGAGATCGCTAAGGGCGTTGACCAGTATTTTTACCAAGCACTAGCGCCAGCAGATAAAGTCCTCTACCAGCCGAGCCTACTAGCGGCTTACGACGTCCACTTCGATGATGCCAAAGCCAATGTTCGGGAGATGAAATCGGTCGTCCAAAACACTTATATTACTAACGAGGTAATTCCTGTCGATTGGACGAAGAATACCGGCTTTGCTTTTGACTTAAACCGAATGGAAAACCAAGCGCAATCCGGCGCATCCTTTGCTACGCTCCCTGCAGGCAGCGGCCTGAAAACGACCTTCAATGATTGGGAGAGAGATTTGGTGGATACGGTTTACCGAAATGACTACCTGCCACTCTTCCAAAACAAGCTCAGTGGCGAATATTCCCGCCCAGGCGAGAGCCAGCAAGAGTTTATGTTTAGGACTCAGGCGACGCTCAATGAAGAGAGAAATCGGGCCATGCACGAGCTCCGCCTCAAATACCAAAAGAAACTTGATAGCTTAGGGGAGAAGATCCGCAAGGCGGAATTGACCGTGGACAAGGAGAAGGAACAGGCTAACAGAGCCAAGGCCGATACAGCAATCAGTATGGGTTCAACCGTACTGGATAGTATCTTGAGTAGGAAGTTATTAGGGAAAACAACGGCTAATAAGGCGGGTTCATCGATTCGATCAGCTAATCGAGCCCGCCAGCAGGAGCAGGATGTTGTCCGCGCAGAGGAGAATGTACGAAAGTATCAAGCGGATTACGACACTTTGGTCAAAGAGATGGAAGAGGAACTAGAAGAGCTTTCCGCTTCCTATAACCAGCATGGGAACCTCCTTGACGAAGTGAGGATCAGCCCCAAAAAGAAAGACATACAGGTCAAGGCCTTCTCCCTTGTCTGGCTTCCCTTTGAAGAGGGGCCAAGCGGGCTCAGACCACTATTTATTAACGATCAAGCAAGGAATTTTAGCGATTAAGGGCTGGGTATCTTGACAGCCGATAATAAGGAAAGGAGGGGGAATGGGTAAAGATAAGCGATTGATGTATGGGGGCATTGCCCTCTTAGGTGCCGCCCTTTGTATATTCTCCATCTATAACGACATTGTTCTGCTCTACGGCTTAGGTGTTCTTTTGGTTGCTTTGGCGCTGAAGCTGACGGAAGCTAAAGTAAATTCAGCTCGCGACTAGAACACTCAGCAAACATTTGGAAAGGGGAATCATTTGATTTCTACAAACTGTTGTATATCGGCCCTGATACCTGCCGCTATAATCGGTATCATCATCTTATTTATTCGAGGCTTGATTGCCTTTATCAAGTTTGGCTTTAGCTTGGCTGGCATTTTGATCATCGTTACTATCGTCTGGTACTTCACGCAAGGAAGACGTAATGGCAAGAGCTAAGGAAACCCTCTTTCGTTTCGATAACATGCACTATAAAGACATCTTGGCGATAGAGGACCTGGAGATAAGCGGACCCATCACCGCCCTGATCGGCCCCAGCGGGTCGGGCAAGTCCACGCTCTTTCGCCTCCTCAACAAATTGCTGTCGCCCAGCTCTGGTTGCATTTTCTATAAGGGGAGGGACTTGCAAGGGCTGGATTCGGTCAGCCACCGGAGAGAAGTGGGCATGTTATCTCAAAGCCCAGTTCTCTTTGAGCCAACCATCAAGGACAACTTGACCTATCCCTTTCGCCTGCAAAACAAGCCAGTACCAAAGGATGAGGACATGGAGCGCTTGTTAGACAGGCTGCAACTGAGCTTTCCTTTGGACAAAAAGGTGGACAACCTGTCCGGTGGAGAGAAGCAGCGGATCGGCCTGATCCGCCTCATATTAAGCGAGAGCCAGGTCTTCCTCTTGGATGAGCCAACCTCGGCCCTTGATGATAGCAATAGTCGAATCATCCTAGAGGTCATCGAGGAAGAGGTCCGGGAGAGGGGCCGCAGGGTCATCATGATTACCCACAGCCAAGACACTGCCTTCGCCCACGCCAACGAGGTGGTCAGAATGAAGGCCGGCAAGGTGCTAGCTAAGGAGGTGGGCAATGGACCAACTCTTTAATTCACCAGCGGCTAAGGAATCTTTCCTGCAGATTGCCATCGCCTCCATTTATGTCCTTATCGTCCTTGCTATAGTCAACCGCAAGCGCTTGAGCTTGGAGAAAGACATCCTGATTGCCTCCATCCGCATGACGGTCCAACTCCTGTTCGCGGGCATCCTTCTAACTCTTGTCTTTGACAACCCTCATTGGGCAATAAGCCTCTTCGTTCTCCTCGTTATGGAAGCCTTCTGCGTTTACACCATCGTCAGCAAGTACAAGGGCGGCCTACACAAGGAGCTGGTTCAGGTGATTGCCCTAGGCATCTTCCTAGGCACCACCTTTACGGTCTTTTTCTTTACTTTCTTTGTCCTCAGGGCAGAGCCTTGGTATGACCCCACCGCCTTCATCCCCGTCGGCGGTATGCTAATAGGCAACTCCATGACCGGCGTCAACCTGGGCCTCAACGCTCTGGTTGAGGGGATGGATACCAATAAGGAGATGGTCCAAGAAAAGCTCATCCTTGGCGCCACACCCAGCCAGGCCTCCCAGCTGCTTATCCACCGGGCCTTCAACAATGCTGTTACACCCACCATTAACTCTATGCTGGGCATAGGCATTGTCTTCCTACCAGGCATGATGACGGGGCAGATTCTGGGTGGGTCTTTGCCCATCACCGCAGTCAGTTATCAGACGGCCATCATGATGGCCATCATGTGTTCTGTCGTTATCAGCTCCACCGTCGTCATCTTCCAAGGTGCTAAGACCTTCTTCAACAAGGATAGTCAGCTGATCGATTTTGGGGCAGAAACATAGACACAAAAAAGAGGGCCGGTCGGCCCTCTTTTCACTATCCATTAATCTTTTTAATAAGTTTCTACGAATAGCTCGAAGTGTTCTTGTGGGTGATCGCAAGCTGGGCAGCGGTCTGGTGCATCGGTGCCTTCATGGATGTAACCACAGTTGTTGCACTTCCAGCGAACAACCTCATCGCGGTGGAAGACGGTCTTGTTTCTCACATTGTCAAGTAGCTTCTGGAAGCGGGCTTCATGAGCCTCTTCAACTTCAGCAATCTCTCTCCAAACGTAAGCAATCTCAGGGAAGCCTTCCTCTTCAGCCACATCAGCGAAGCTTGGATACATGTCCGATGCTTCCTCATGTTCGCCATTGACAGCACCCTGCAAGTTTTCCTCAGTCGTTGAGTAAACAACAGGATAGTCCCACTCTACGCGGATAACTTCCTCTGATGCATAGTCCTCACGAAGGAACTTGTAGAAGCGCTTAGCATGCTCCTTCTCGTTGCGTGCAGTCTCTTCAAAAATGTTCTTAATCTGAACGTAGCCGTCCTTCTTCGCTTGGCTAGCTGCGTATGTATAGCGCATGTTAGCTTGGGATTCTCCTGCAAAAGAGATCATCAAATTCTCTGCCGTCTTGGTACCTTTTAAAGATTTCATTTCTACCTCCTAATAACTAAATCACTGACTAATTATTGTCCGCCCCTATTATACTCCAAAGTAGGAAAAAATGTTGTAAAGGGTTGGACAATTTTTGTTTGGTGGGGCTGGAGGAAAATCTTGGGGGCCAAAATAGGGATAACACGAATATGGCCCCCAAAGGACCACTAGAGGCGGTTGGTGTTCATCGCCAGGTCGGTGAGGACTTGGACCATGGACTTGAGCTGGCTCTCGTCGATGTCGAAGTCACCGTGGTGGTGGGGGACGGCGTTTTGGGGGCCGCTCTGGGTGCCTATCCACATGAAGCAGGAGGGCACGGCTTGGGAGAAGTCGGCGAAGTCTTCACCGCCTAGGGAGGGTTGGGTGTTGGTATGGACGGCTCCTTGGTCGAAGAGGGGTGTGAGGACCTCTTGGGCGTAGGCGGTGGCGTGTTCATCGTTCATGGTGATTTCGGCAGCGTTGTAGTTTTCGAACTGGGCGGTGCAGCCGTGGACCTGGGCGACTAGGTGGGCAACATGCTCGATTTTGGCAAGGAGGTTTTCCCGGGTCTCTTGGTCGAGGCAGCGGAGGGTGCCCTGGAGCTCGCCGGAGCTTGCAATGACATTGCGGCGAGTGCCGGAGTTGATGGAGCCAACGGTAATGACTGCTGGCTTGAGGGGGTCTCTTTGGCGGGAGATGAGGGTTTGGAGTTCGACCAGGATGGCGGCGCTGGCGAGAGCGGCATCGTGGGCGAGGTGGGGGCGGGCGGCATGGCCCGAATAGCCGGTCACCGTGATTGTCCAATTGTCAGTGGAGGCGGTCTTGGGCCCTGGGGTAATGTCGATGGTGCCGGAGGGCTCTTGAGATGCGACGTGGAGGCCGAAAGCATAGTCGACGTCTTTCAGGCGACCCTCAGCAACGAAGATGCGGGCGCCTGCGCCAATCTCTTCCGCCTGTTGGAAGGCAAACTTGATCGTACCGGACAGCTTGTCCTTGCGGCCGTTGAGGACGCGGACGGCGCCAAGGAGGGCGGCGCCGTGGGCATCGTGGCCACAAGCGTGGCAGAGGCCTTCATTTTGTGAGGCGTAGGGAACGGTCTTGGTGTCTTGGAGCTCGAGAGCGTCGATGTCTCCGCGAAGGAGGATGGTCTTGCCTGGTAGAGCTCCTTGGACGGTGGCGAGGGTGCCTGTCTCGCCAACAGTCACATAGCTTACCCCCATGTCGTCCAGGGCGGACCGGATGTAGGCTGCGGTCTCGTATTCCTTGAGAGAAGCCTCAGGGTGGGCATGGAAGTGCCTTCTGGTTTCTATTATGAAGTCCTCAACGGCGAGGACGTCGGCATCATATCTAATCGTCATGAATCCAACTTTCTAGGGGATTGACCTATTGGTCTAGGCCGTCCCAAGCGGTAATTTGAGAACCCTTTGAGGCTTCTTTGATGACTTCGGCGGTTGCGTCTGTTTGGTAGTAGTCCTTGATGAGCTTTTGGTACCATTCGTTTTCGGTATCCTCGGGGCGGGCAACGATAATGTTGACGTAAGGAGTAGAGTTCTCATCCACAGGCTCGAGGAAGATGGCATCTTCGGTGGGGTAGAAGCCAGCGTCAACGGCCATACCCGAGTTAATCGCCGACACAGTGACATCGTCCAAACTGCGGGCGGTCTGGTTGGCGTTCATGGGGATGATCTCCAGGTTTAGTGGGTTAGCGGTGACGTTGTCTAGGGTAATAGCTTCGCCAGGTTCACCTTCGACTTCAATTAGACCAGCGGTCTGCAGGAGGAAGAGGGACCTTGAGTAGTTGGTGACATCATCAGGAATAGCGATGCGGTCGCCTTCCTTGATTTCGCTAACATTTGAGATTTGGCTTGAATAGAGGCCGATTGGAGCGAGGATGGTGTCAGCAACGGGAACCAGGTCATTGCCTGTTTCAGTGTTGAAGTTCTCCAAGAAAATCTTGTGTTGGAAGGAGTTTAGGTCAAGGTCGCCAGAGGCAAGCGCCTCGTTGGGTTGGTTGTAATCCGTGAAGGTGACGATTTCAACCTTGATGCCTTCGCCTTCTTCAAAGCGTCTAGCGACATCTTCCCAAGGCTCGTTGTTTTCTCCAACGACGCCAACTTTGATGACTTCAGGCTTTCCAGTGGAGACGTCTTGTGAGTCGTCTTCGCTACTAGCATCGTTACTGCCGCAGGCAGCGAGGCTAAAGATTAGGGTCAGGGTCAACAGAAGGGCAGATAGTTTTCTGAGATTTTTCATGGTATTCTCCTAATTCTTGTTTTATATGAATTGATAATAATCAATATTCACCGGTTTAGTGGCTGGTCTTTCGGATGAGCATGTTGGCAATGCCTTGGATAGCATAGACCAAGATTAAGATGATGATGAGTGAAATCAGGGTGACATCGTCCTTGTAGCGATTGTAGCCGACGTTGATAGCGAGCTTTCCGATGCCACCACCGCCTATGGTGCCAACCATGGTGGTGAGGCCTAGGAGACTGATGAGGGTAATCGACCCTGCTCGAATCAGCTGGGGAAGTCCTTCCCGGAAGTAGACGGAGAAGATGATGTCAAGCGGGCTGTCGCCCATTGACTGCGCTGCTTCTACCACGCCGTGGTCGATGGAGGTTAAGGCTTGTTCCACCTGCTTGGCGAAGAAGGGAATTGCCGTTGCGGCTAGGGGGACGATGGCCGCTTCGTTACCGATGCGGGTGCCCACTAGCAATTTGGTAAAGTCGGCAAGGATAGCAACCAAGATGATGAAGGGCAGGGCCCTAAAGAGGTTGGTCAGTTTGTCCAAGATGTTGTTGGCCATGCGGTTTTCCAGGATGCCGCCCTTGGCGGTTACCACGAGGAGGACCCCTAGGGTAAGGCCGATGATGGCTGTGTAGATAGCGGAGGTCAAGGTCATCTGGATGGTAGCTATGGTCTCTTTGACGAAGTCATTTCGGATGGACCAAGAGAAGGAAAAGTATTCTTTAAAGCCGTTTATAATGTTAGAGAAGTTCATCGTTAGCTCCTTCCAGTAAACGTAGGCTGGTGTTTTTCTTTTTCAGATAATCAACGATTTGGGGCAGCTTGTCTAGGTTGCCCTTGAAACTGACAATCAGGTTGCCGACGGGTACATCAGAGATGAGCTCGATTGACCCAGCCAGAATGTTGGTCTTGACCTGCCAGCGGGTGTAGATTTCGCTGATCATGGGCTCGGTGGCAGAATCGCCAAAGTATTTGAGTTCAGCCAGGACTTCGTCATCATCCAGCTGAATGAGCTTGGTGCGAATCTTTTCGATCGTTTCTCTCGTGTTGGTAGCTGTTTCCACAAACTCTTGGGCAACGGTAGATTTGGGATTGGCGAAGATTTCCAGGCTGGTACCCGCCTCGACTATCTTTCCGTCTTGCATGATTGCACACTTATTACAAATCTCTTTGACCACATCCATCTGGTGGGTGATAATGACGATCGTCAGACCCAAGCGCTCATTGATGTCCTTAAGCAGGCTCAGAATCTGCTTGGTGGTCTTAGGGTCTAGGGCGCTTGTTGCCTCGTCGCAGAGAAGGATTTGGGGGTCGCTGGCCAAGGCTCTTGCAATCGCACACCGCTGCTGTTGACCACCAGATAGTTGGCGGGGATAGTTCTTTTCCTTATCGGCAATACCGACGAGGTCAAGGAGCCAGCGGGCTCTTTCCAACTTCTCCTTTTTTATTTCCTGCACCTTGCGGAACTTGTAGAAAAGCTTGTCCGCCAGCTTCTTGTTGGCTGGATCCTTGAAGCCCTCCACAAAAAACCTTAGGCGGTCTCTCAAACTGATCTTACGGATAGGGTAGATGACATTACCCAAGATTGTCCGGTTGTAGAGGAGGTTGAAGTTCTGGAAAATCATGCCAACTTTCTTTCGCTCCTTGCGCAAATCGGCGGGGGACAGCTCCATCAGGTTCTTCTTGATGGGATCACCTTCTTTTGTAGCGTCCTTCTCTTCCAGGATGACCTCTCCTTTGCTTGGCCGCTGGAGGAGATTGATTGTCCGCACCAGGGTCGACTTGCCTGCACCGGAGAAGCCGACGATGCCATACACATCGCCTTTTTCCACGCGCAAGCTGACATCGTCCACCGCCCGAACCGTATCAAAATCCACGGTTATATTTCGTAAATCAATCATCACAACTCCTTATAAATGAAAAGGGAGAAAGCCTTGAGCTTTCTCCCATTAAAAAAGCCCTTCTGTCACTATGACAAAAAGGACGAATTTCTCCGCGTTACCACCTTACTTGCGTATCCAAAGATACACCACTTCAAGCACCATCATGCTCTAACTCTGTAACGGGAGTTCCCGTATAATCCTAATATCGAATTATCCCATCGAAGGCCATGTTCGCCAAATCTCCAACCCGCCCCTCTCAGCACTACAGGGCTCTCTGTAGGATCTTCCTTTCAGCTACTCTTCTTTTCAACTGGTTTATCATTCAATTATGTGAATAATATAGACAATAAAACGGGGCTTGTCAAATAATTTTTTGGATGAATGAACATCAATCTTCTCATCGGCAAGGAGTTTGACCTTCTGCGGATTGGGCGGTCTAAGGTCATCAACATCGAGCTCAAATCCCGAG
>CAYFUF010000008.1:36539-44998 GCA_964346245.1 uncultured Peptoniphilaceae bacterium
AATCCCGAGGAAAAAAGAGATAGCTTCGCCCAGCTGTCCAGCACCTATGATTCCTACACCGTCATTGGTCAGGAGTTTGACCAAGTGGTCATGGTCCTAAGCGACATCTTCTACTACGAGGACTGTCTGCTCCAGGCAAAGGCGCCCTTCGATACTGACTTTCTCTACACCCAGATGCTCTACCAAGGCATCTCAAGGGCCCGCCGGCGTCTTGCCCTTATCGTGTGGGAGGACCAGGAGCTCCTGGAGAAGATCTTGCCGATTGTTACCGGGGCATGGCCCGATTCGATCGATGAAGGATAGGCTTTTTTATCTGCGCTCTTCATTCCAAAAAATACAATTTTGTGACTTGAGTCAATTTTATCGCCTGCCTTTTTTGTTAGAGTAATAGTGTCTAATAAGGCAGGCGTTTTGTTGCCGGCATGAAACATAAAGGAGCAAATGATGAATATGAGCCGAGAAGAAAAACTAATGACCGTTTTACGAAGCCTCCATGAGGATGGGGACAGGGAAGGGGCACAACAGGAGCTTCGTCAACTCCTGGAAGAAGTCACCGCTGATGAGTTAGGCCGCGCTGAGTCCGCCCTGATTGAAGAAGGTATCAACCCCAAAGAGATTCAAGGCCTATGCAGCATGCATGCTGGCGTTGTCCTCGATCAAATTGTACAGCCCGACCCAAGTGGTGTGACCAACCAGAAGGGACACCCCGCTTATGTCTTTATCAAGGAGATTGAGGGCCTGCGAAACTACCTCGATCAGTTTTTCAAGCCCTTGTTTACGAGCTACCAAGAGGAGCTTTTGGCTGGTGGTGCCGCCACTTCAGCTAAGCAGGCCGCCTTGTTGGAAGGAATCGACAGGTTAGCCAGCTGGGACTACCACTACGACCGCAAGGAAAACCTCATGTTCCCCTTCCTGGAGGATAACGGAATAACTGCGCCTCCGAAGGTCATGTGGGGCGTCGACGACGAAATTCGCCAAGCCCGCAAGGAGTGGAAAAAGCTGCTTGAGCAACCAGGCGAGGGAAATGCTAAGGATATCATCGAAGCAGGAAGTAGCTACTTGACCCAACTAGAGGAGATGCAGACGAAGGAAGAGCGCATCCTCATGCCCATGCTGATCGAAAACATCGGTGCTGAGGGCTGGTTGTCGGTCGCTAAGGGAGGTCAAGATTATGCCTACACCTTCAACGACTTCGACGGTGCTCGCCAGGAGGACATCGATGCCTGGATTGCCCACAACGATGAGCTTATTAGCGAGGTGAAGAAGGTCGGCCTAGTGGGCGCACCCGACACGCCAACCGCAAGCGAAGACAATCCGCTCAAAGAGGGCTGGCTATCCTTTGATGGTAACGGCATCATGACCGTTGATGAGGTCCGCTCAGCCATCGATGCCAGCGAGGTCGATTTCACCTTCATCGGCGCTGATGACAAAGTGCGCTTCTTCTCCGAAAGCGACCATATGATCTTCAAGCGCCCCCGCACTACAGTCGGACGAGATGTCCTCCTCTGCCACCCACCCAAGTCTCACCCCGTCGTTGAAGAGCTCCTCCATGACTTCAAATCTGGCAAGCGCACCGTTGAGCGCCGCTTCTTCCGCCGAGGTGACCAGCTCGTCTATGTCCGCTATATCGCTGTTTTCAACCGGGATAAGGAGTATGTCGGCACGCTAGAGCTGACCGAGGATATCGAATACCTCCGCCAAGTATTCGAAGACGACCGCTTCAAGCCGGGCATTTAAGTCTGTGGCATGTGTCTCATTTCCCGTCCCAAAGCTTTAGCACAAAACCAGTCAAATTTGATATCATTAAAGGTGATTATTGTAATGGAGGCGAGGAAATGGCAAAACTGAGAGAAGAGATTAAGATAAGAAATAGGGTGATTGGAAATCGCCTGGTGCTGCCGCCCATGGCGACGTCAAATTCGACGGCTGAGGGTTATGTCACTGACGAACTTATAGATTATTATGGAAAGCGGGCTCAGTCTGGTGCAATTCGCTTAATGATTACGGAGCACGCTTTTGTTGCTGAGCGCGGAAAGGCAAGTTTGAACCAGCTGTCCGTAGCGGATGATTCGACCATTGAGGGATTAAGCCGACTAGCGAAGACCATGAAGCAGGCGGGCTCGACTGCCATCATGCAGCTGAATCATGCAGGGTCTAGGACCAATGAGCCAATTTGTGGGAGCAAGCCGGTTGGACCTTCAGCGATTAAGCATCCAGCGGTGGAGGTTTTTCGGGCTGCGGAGCCTGTGGCACTGAAACGGGCAGAAATCGACGAGCTTGTTAAGCTGTTTGGTGCGGCGGCCAAGCGAGCTGAAGAGGCGGGTTTCGATGGGGTGGAGGTTCATTCAGCCCATGGCTATCTCTTGGATCAGTTTTATTCGCCTCTGACGAATAAGCGGGTAGATGAGTATGGCACCTCGCAAATTCAGAGCAGGACCCGCTTCCATAAGGAGGTCTTGCAGGAGATTCGCCGGCAGGTATCAGATGACTTCATCGTCGGCTTACGTCTGGGCGCTTGCGATTACACAGACGGCGGGGCGACCGTCGAAGACGGTGCCCGCGCCGTCCGCAACCTTGACTCCTACATTGACTACATCCATATCAGCGGCGGCATCTTCGGATACACCACCGCAAGGCTGGAGGGGGCTGGTTATTTCCGGGACGCCAGTCAGGCAATCAAAGCGGATACGACCATCACCGCTCCCGTGATTTTAACAGGCGGCGTTCGGACAATCGACGCAGCCAACAAGGTCTTGGAAGACGACTACGCCGACATGGTCGGTGTGGGCCGAGCTTTTTTGAAGGATGCCCATTGGGCAGATGATGCACTAGCTAATAGATAAGAACATTTCGGCTCGCTAGGATTTACTAAGCCCCTCATCGCGTTGGACCAGAGGTCCAACTTTGTGGCAGGCTTTATTCCTGGCGGGCTTTTTTTTTGATATCATACCTAGGAAGCAGTCGATTTGGGCGCTCTTTTACATGAACAGACCAATCAATTCCCGTCACAATAAAAATTTATACTTTCTGTCAACTCGGAACATTTTGGGAAGATTATGTGTTATATCATATATATAACTTATAGAAGGAGTAGATGACCGATGAAGAAAACAAGAAAATGGTTGTTGGGCTTTTGCCTTACCCTCCTGCTCGTTTTTTCTCTTGCGGATGGAAACGTTTTAGCAGATGAAGTTGACGCCTCTGGCCAAGAGAGTATAGAGCTCTTGGACGTGGAAGAGGAAAAAGCGACTATTGAGGAAGTCGACCAAGTGGTTGACGAAGATGCTAAGGACATGACAGAAACGACCGAAGCAACTGAAACTATTGAATCTATCGACGCTATCGAAGCTACTGAAGCGATCGAAACACCGGCAGAGGAAGATCTCGAAAGCCCCAGCGAAATGATGGAGGGATGGAGATACGAGGAAGATTATTGGTATTATTACATTGGCAGCGAGAAGGTGACGGGTTGGCTTTGGGTTCCTACCTATAACCCAGAAACCCTTGAAGTCACCGAGTATGTGTGGAAGTATTTTGATGCTTCCGGCATGAGTATTGATCAGTTTTATCAGGAGAATGGTAAGATTTGGTTATCCGAGAGCGGTCCAACCCGTGGTTACCACAAGGGTTGGTGGACAGACCCTGTCAATGGACAGACTTACTACTTCCGCGAGACATCGGGAAGCCGAGTGGAAGGCTGGCAATTCATTGACGAATCGTGGCACTACTTCCGCATGAACTCAGGTACTTTAGCTACAGGTTGGCAGTACATTGAGGGCGCTTGGTACTACTTAGATGAAAACGGCAGTCCTTCGGAAGAAGGATGGTCTTGGTTTGAGCTTAAAGATAACGAAGGCAACGTTATCGATAAAGTATGGAAGTACTTCAATGATAAGGGACAGAATGTCGACCAGCTCTTCCATGAGAATGGCAGCATCTGGCTGTCTCAGGCGGGCCCAAGTCAAAGCTATTATAGGGGATGGTGGACAGACCCTGCGAATGGACAGGTGTATTTCTTCCGAATGACTTCTGGCAGCATGGTCACTAACTGGCAGTTCATTGATGGTAGCTGGTTCTACTTTAGAAACTCCGGTACGCTAGCTAAGGGCTGGCAGTTCATCGATGATGGCTGGTTCTATATGCGCCCAGCTACTGGATCCAAGGCAGTCGGTTGGCAATTTATCGACGGCTACTGGTACTATATCGATGAAACGACAGGCCGCCATGATGAGGGTTACGAAACAGAAATCGGACCTTATGGTGGTGAAAACTCCTACTGGTTCCGGCCAAGCGGCACGCTTGCCCTAGGCTGGCAGTATATTCCTACGCCAAGCTTCGTGCCTGGCGAGGCCGTGTCTGATATGTGGCACTACTTCACCATCGATAAAGGCGATTCCAGGGGCTGGCAACGCATCGATGGCAGTCTCTACTACTTCGATCCGATTTATAGTTTCCGCTACCAGGGTGTACAGTCCACAGGCGACGGCCTCTATAGTTTCAACAAGTATACCGGCAAGTTGGAAGTTGGCGCAGTGAAGAATTTCACCAACGGTAAGCCAGCAAGGCAAATATACTTGTACGCCCCAACGGACGCCGAACTATCCAACGCTTGGCTCAATGATGCAGACTGGGAGCAACAAGCAAGAGGCCAACACCTCATTAACTACGGCTTACGCTACGAGAACGTGCCTTTCTGGTGGTACGGTTACGATTTAGATGAACACATTGGCGTATATTGCTCAGGCGCAGCCTATCACATCTTGAGCGGCTTCAATATCTATTTCCCTGGGCCATCAGCCTCGACCCTACCCGTTAACTTCGACCCAAGCTACCCCTATAACGGCTTCAACGATTATGCTACGGGCTACGCGATGGTCAACGAACAGCTCCACTATCCTGAAGGAGAAATCTACTTTGGTGGAGACTTCGACAAGTTGCAAGCAGGGGATGTTTTCTTTGGCTGGAATCCAGGATACACTTATCACCATACGGACAACAACTGGGCTAACCACACGGCCATGTACGCTGGGCAGAATAACGGCGTGCACTACATTCTTCATAGCGCACTTAAGCATGGATACGCGCTTGAGCCTGTGACGGAAATAACCTATAACTGGGGCTATGGTCTACGAAATATAGCAAAGAGACTCTACTAAGCCTAACAATGAAGGCTGCAGCAGAATGGTTGACTATTCTGCCGCAGCCTTTTTGCTTGTCCGAAAAAAGAGGAGGGGGCGCAACAACACAAGCAACTCAAGCACAAAAAAAGCAGCTGCATGAGCTGCTTTTTGATGTCAGGATTGGTTAACGGGAAGTTAGCAAGCCTCGATAGGATTTAGTAGATTGTAGAGGGCCTTGACATGGACACCTGTCGCACGCTCAGGCAGGTAGTCGTGAGCCTTGCTGAGGAAGGCGGTGCCTGCGATGTCGAGGTGCAACCATGGCGTAGTCTCGTCAGCGAGGAATTCACCGACGAAGAGGCCTGCGGTGACGGTGCCAGCTAGGCGGCCAGGAGAGTTGAGCAGGTCGGCGACCTTGGAATCCTTGTTCATTTTGGCGAAGGACTTGTCGTTTGGCATGAGCCAGACTTTTTCGCCGGCAAGATCGCAAGCTTCTTGGAAGTCCATATAGAAGTCGTCGTTGTTGGTGACAGCGGCGGTGTATTCCTCACCAAGGGCAACCAGTGCAGCACCCGTCAGGGTAGCGAGGTCGATGACGCGGTCAACCTTCTTCTCAGAGGTAATGTAGTAGAGGGCATCAGCCAGGGTCAAGCGGCCTTCAGCGTCCGTGTTGAGGACTTCGATGGTTTTGCCAGACATGGATCCAATGATATCGCCTGTTTTGTAGGCCTTGCCAGAAACCAAGTTCTCGCAAGCGGCAACAACCGCGGTGACATTGACCTTGGCTTGGGACTTAGCTAGGGCAAGCATGGTACCGATGACCGTGCCTGCGCCGCCCATATCGGAGTGCATGGTAGCCATCCCATTGGCAGGCTTAATGCAGTAGCCACCTGAATCATAGGTCAATCCCTTACCGACGAGGCCGGTTACTTCCTCAGATTCGGGGTTGCCCTTGTATTCCATAATAATGAAACGAGGGTCCTTATCAGAGCCCTGCGCAACCGCTAGGAAAGCATCCATATGCAGGTCTTCGATCTCTTTTTTTTCAAGGACCGTCACGGTGACACCGCAAGCTTCTAGGCCTTCACGGGCACGGTCAGCCAAGCTAGCAGGGAAGATAACATTGGAGGTCTCATTGACTAGCTCGCGGGCAAAGAATACGCCAGCCATCTGGTCTTGGACTCTTTTGAGACCTTCCAGGTGTTTCTCTTCTGGGCCATGATCCGGTACAACATGCAGAGTCAGCTCGTAATCTTCCTTGTCCTCGGTCTTCTTGCTGAAGTGGTAGTCGATGTTCATGACCCCTTCGATGAAGGCCATAGACGTCTTCCTCTGACAGAAGCCCAAGTCCGGTATATTGACCGTTGCCTCATTTATTTTGTTTTGCTTGAGTTCCTTAGCCAACTTGTGCCCCAAGGTTCTGACATCAATCAGGGTCAGGTCGTCCAACTTACCTAGGCCGACGAGGATGTTGACTCCACCGTCGCCATCAGCCACATAGGAAATCTTTCCTAGGCTGCCATCGAAGTAGAGGTTGTTCAATACCCCATCCACAGGTGCCTTGTCTTCCGTCTTTTCAACGAAGTTTACCTTCACTCCGCCTTCTTTATAAAAATCAACTTTTACCATTGTATCTCCTTTCTGGGTTTTCACTAGACCTATTATAGCTCAAAATTCGAAATCATGAACTCGATGTATGTTAAATTAAGCAATATATGATATCTTAGTTGCTAATATCCACAGGAGGTTTCCATGTCTACTCTTGACATCTATAAAAAAGGCTTACGCGACGGGATTCCCATCATCGTACCCGCCGCCAAAAAAATGGCATAGTAAAAGGACTGATTATAGCTTCCATGCTGGCTTCCCTTATCTTCTCGGTTCTGCCAGGTTTGAAAGAAATCAGTCCCGGTGTCAGGCTTATCCTCTTAACCCTACTCATTACCAGTTTCGCGGCCCACTTTTTCCCTATTAAAAGAGGTGACAAGGAGGTCTTCGATGAATAGCGTATATGGCTATATTGGGGTGATGGCCCTTACCACCTATCTCATGAGACTGGCACCGCTGACTAATCGATCTGTGATTACATCCTTCTTCAACTCTTTTCCGATAAAGACAAGCTTGTTTACGGGAATCTCTTGGTCTTCATCGGCTGGCGCCTGCAAGTCGTCAAGCTTGCCTAGGCCCAGGATGGAGAATTCTTCATCGACTAGCTCCAACAAAACGAGCTCATCTGCGATTTGAACGAAGCCTTTGACTCGAATGATGTGACCAAAGTGCTTGTGGAGGAGGTCTTCCATAAAGGCGTAAAGAACGTCAACGGAGGATACATCAACCGAATCAAGCGTGAAGGTGGACAGGTCGGTGTCCGCCTCTTTTTTGATGTTCTTTTGGACAAAGCGGTTACCGACCGCCTGTATGTCCTTGCCAGTCCACTCCTTGTTCAAAAGCGAAATCCAAGTGTCTTCATCCCACTCGCTGTAATGATTCTCCATAAAGCGGACATCTTCCGCCAAGTCCAAAAAGTTCTCTACTAGTTGGAAGTCTGCCGCATCCATATGCTCACACTTGCTGGGTACGATGGTGCCAGCGGTGAGGACCTGGTCGTTGAAGTAGTTGGGGAAGTCCCGGGCATGGCCCATAAAATTCTTGCTATCGACGATGGTGATGGGTGCCAGAATCGAAATCTTGTCATAAGAGATTTTGGCCAAAGACTCCAGGATGGCGCTGGGTTGGGCGACGCCGGAGGGCTCGATGATGAGGTATTCTGGGTTCAGCGTATTTGCGATGGTTAAAACCGAGAAGGTGAAGTCCATGTTCAGCGAACAGCAAATGCAACCTTCGGTCAGCTCCCAGATTTTCATCTGCTTATCGTCATTAAATTGTTCCAAGATTTTTCCATCCACGTTCTCGGCGGCGAACTCATTTTCAACGACGACGAATTCTTTGCCCGTTGCTTTCACCAGGCTCTTGATGAAACTGGTTTTTCCCGCACCGAGAAAACCGGATATGACTAATACTTTCAAAGGCGATACCTCAATTTCTATCCATCTTTTCAAAAAGAAGAGAAGTGCGTATCGACTTGCTCTATCACGCACTTCTCTTGACTCTTTCAGTTGTCGTTTCTTAGAGGACGACGACTGGTTTAATTAAATCTTTTGGTTTCTCTTTCATGAGCATGAGGGCATCTTCAACGTGCTCGAAGCCTTCAAACTTGTGAGTCAGCATGAGGGAGACATCGACGCGCTTGGAAGCAACGAGGGCACCTAGTTTTTCTAGACGAGCCCGTCCGCCTGGCATTAAGCCACCGACGATCTTCTTGTGACCCATACCAACGCC
>CAYFUF010000008.1:45098-47857 GCA_964346245.1 uncultured Peptoniphilaceae bacterium
TACCAACGCCAACGATCTTTGCTGCACCGCGTAGGTTAGCACCTGCAACGGCCATAAGTCCAACAGGACCAATACCGATTACAA
The DNA here is from genome assembly GCA_964346245.1 of uncultured Peptoniphilaceae bacterium. Lineage (GTDB taxonomy): Bacteria > Bacillota > Clostridia > Tissierellales > Peptoniphilaceae > CAYFUF01. The sequence goes on from CAYFUF010000008.1 coordinate 45,183, forward strand.
GAACGGTATCACCAAATTGAACATCTGCCAGTTCAACACCGTGGAAGCCGGTTGGTACCATGTCAGAAAGCATACAAGCTTCAGCAGGAGAGATATTGTCTGGCAATAAAGCTAAGTTACCGTCTGCATCGTTTACGTGGAAGTACTCGCCAAAGACGCCGTCTTTGAAGTTAGAGAACTTCCATCCGCCTAGCATGCCACCGGAGTGCATTGGGTATCCGCTTTGTGCAGCGACGGATTGCCAATCGGGGGTGATAGCAGCGACCATAATACGGTCACCCTTCTTAAAGTCTTTTACGTTGGAGCCAACTTCGACGACGACGCCGCAGCCTTCATGGCCCAAAATCATATTTTCTCTTTCGCCTAGTGCACCTTCCCAAACTGTATGTATATCCGAAGTACAAGGGGATAGTGCGAGGGGTTGGATGATTGCATCATCAGGTCCACAAGTTGGTCGATCCTTCTCGATCCAGCCGGTTTCGCCAATGCGCAGCATAGCATAACCTTTCATAGAAAACCTCCATTGACAGTATTTACGTACAGATACATTGTATCCGTTTGTTAATGTTTAGTCAATAAGGATGAATTGTTTTGTGGCGATTACTTATATTTTTCATCTAGAGTCCCCATAAACCTTACTTACTCAAATTCCGATAAGACCGTGGATAAGCATCCAGCGCCTTATCCAGAATCTCTACCGCCCGAACCAAAATTTTCTCATCCACACAGTAGGAGATGCGGACCTCGCTCTTGCCAGAACCTTCCGTGTTGTAAAAACCCTCGGCGGGAGTGGTCAGGAGGACCTCGCCCTTATCTTCGAACTCGTTCAAGGTCCATATGACGAAGTCATCCGCATCGTCCAAGGGTAGGTCGACCAAGGTGTAGAAGGCACCCTCGGGCTTGGAAAACTTCAGATCAGGAATCTGCTCAAGAGCCTTTTGAAGGGCCAATCTCCTCGCATTATAAATCCCAGTGACCTTCTGGAAGTAGTCATCTTCTAGGTTGACTAGGCAGGCAATGCCGTACTGGTCCACCGTCGGAGCAGACAGCCTCTTTTGGCATAACTTCATAATCCCCGTGCCCAGCTCCTTGTTCTTCGTTGCCAGGGTGCCAATGCGCGAACCGCAAGCGGAATACTTCTTAGAGGCACTGTCAACGAGGATGACCTGCTCCTCCAAGTCCCTGATATCCCCAAAGGACACGAAGTCCCTGTTCGTGTAATTGAACTCCCTGTAGACCTCGTCCGCGATGATGACCAGGTTGTGTTCCTTGGCAAGCTGTGCCAAACGGTCAACTTCCTCCTGAGTATAGACACGGCCAGTAGGATTACCGGGGTTGGCGAGGAGGATTGCCTTCGTATTCGGCTTTACAGATTTTTTCATCTCCTCCAAGCTGGGGATGGCGTAGTTATCTTCAATATGGGTGGTTACCTCGTGGATCTCGATATTGTAGATATCCAGCGCTAGCTGATAATTGCTGTAGAAGGGGGCAATGAGCAGGACACCATCGCCCGGATCGCAGAGGGTTAGCAGGGCGAACTCGATGCCCTCCATCGCACCAATCGTTACAAAAATCTCGCTCTCACTGAAATCCAGCCCCCTTGCCCTATAATAGGCCGCTTGGGCAGCCAACATCTCGGCGCTGCCCTGGGAATTGGAGTAGGGGACATGCTTGCTAGGATAGTCCTTCAAGGCATCAAAGAAAAGGCCCGGCGTCTCCAAATCTGGTTGACCAATATTCAGTTTCAGAATCTTCGTTCCCCGTGCCTCCGCCGCCGAAGCCAGCGCGTTGTATTTTCGAATAGGCGACACCGCCAGTTGTTCAATTCGCTTAGATAGCATAATCCACCTCGCATCATTCGATAAGTATTTTTAGTTTAGCATTCCTAATAAAGATAAAAGTACAGATTCTATGGGCACATGCCCATATCAATCTCTTCTCTCATTATACACTTACTTTAAAAACGTTTTTAATACAAATTTCTACTTTAGGTAAAATAGCTTTACGACCGGCTAAGTTTATTTGTCTTTGTTGTCAAAACTAGCCTTGGATAAAATGAAAAACAAAAGCTGCAATCACCAGCACCGCCACAATAGGGATAATGACCTTAAGCCTTGCCTTGGCTTCCTCTGGGCCCAAATCCTTCAAGCGTCTGGGTCCGACTGGGCGGTCAACTTCCTCATCAGCCACTCGCTCCAATTCAATCAGCCCCTCGTAGCCACAGGCGGGGCAGGAAACCTCATAGACCCCAGCCTCAATTTTACTCATATCACTCTTGACATCTAGCGGCGCCTCGCAAGCGGGGCAGCCTACATTAATCTTGTTCATAGCAACATCTCCAGTTTTTGATTACCCTTACTATAACATACAAAAAAACTGCTGGGCTATCTCTAACCCAGCAGTCTATTTTTATCATTTAACTTACTTATTCAAAAACTCGTTAATCTTCCCGTAGACAAATTCAGTCTCTTCTTTGGCTAGGTTTTCCATGTTCATGAAGACATGAGGCATGTTTTCGATGTTGTGGAGCTCGACCTCAACGCCAGCTTCCTTGAGCTTGTCGCCATAGGCAATACCCTCGTCGCGCAGTGGGCAGAATTCAGCCGTGAAGATTAGGGTGCGTGGCAAATCTTCGCTAATTTCCGCAAAGATAGGGGAAGCTAGGTGGCGGTTCT
>CAYFUF010000009.1:0-25179 GCA_964346245.1 uncultured Peptoniphilaceae bacterium
GCGGAATCAACCTCCTTGCAGGTATTCCTTCTATCGTTTACGGTCTCTGGGCCTTAACAGTCGTCGTCCCCCTTATTCGGCAACAGTTCGGTGGCTTCGGCCTATCGCTACTCGCAGCAATTATCCTATTAGGCATTATGATTTTGCCGACCATTATATCCCTGTCACAGTCAGCCCTAGAGTCAGTGCCTGATGTGTACTACCAGGGAGCTATCGGCCTAGGGGCAACTCATGAGCGGGCAATCTTCACCGTTGTCCTTCCAGCAGCAAGCTCTGGCGTTCTATCCTCTGTTATCATGGGCATTGGCCGGGCAATCGGCGAGACGATGGCCGTTACCATGGTTATCGGTAACAGCCCAATCATGCCAGCTGGTTTGACTAAGCAAGCTAGAACGCTGACGACCAATATTGTAACGGAAATGTCCTATGCTGGTGGATTACACCGAGAGCTATTGATTGCAACCGGTGCCGTCCTCTTCATCTTTATCCTTGTTATCAACGTGGCATTCAATGTCGTAAAGAATAAGGAGAAGAAGTAATGGAAAAACGAATGGCAACACAAAAAATTACTAAGGGCAAGAAGGGTGCTGTAAGCATCGTCTTAAAGGTTCTAGTCCTTCTCTCCATCGCCTTGCCCTTTTCTTATAGGAGAGGTAGGTAAGTATTGAAACATGTTTATATTGTAGAAGATGATAGAAATATCCGAGAACTCATTGCCTATGCACTCAACAACAACGGCTTTCGGGCAACCGGTTTTGAGGATGCCACCAGCCTGTATAAGACGATAGAGAAAAAGATTCCCTCCCTTTTTATTTTAGACATCATGTTAGAAGGAGAGGATGGATTCCAAATCCTTAACCACGTCAAGCAAGACCTCAATACCAAGGACGTCCCCGTCATCATGCTGACCGCAAAGACCTCCGAATTTGATAAGGTGAGGGGTCTAGATATGGGTGCCGATGATTACATCACCAAACCTTTCGGTGTCATGGAGCTGATTAGCCGTGTCCGCGCAGTCCTGCGCCGCGTAGGGGATGAGGATGAGAAAGCCACCCTGATCTACGAAGGCATCGAGATGGACTTGGAAAAGCGGCAGGTGGTTGTCGACAATGAGGAAGTGGAACTTACTTATAAGGAGTTTGAGCTCCTTTATTACCTCATGATAAACTTGGACGTGGTCCTCTCTAGAGACCGCATCATGAATGAGATTTGGGGTTACGAGTATGCAGGGGCGACAAGGACCGTGGATGTCCATATCAGAACTCTGAGACAGAAGTTAGGCAGCAAAGGTGCTAGCGTTAAAACCGTCAGAAACGTCGGCTACAAGCTAGGCAATTAAGAAAACCGTAAGAAAGGGATAGCTAATATGCAAAAAAATATTTGAGACATATCCTCTATCCCATGCTCGTCCTAGCGCTTCTTTCCCTACCCATCTTCTATTCCTCCTTGTCCAAAACTCTCTATCAGGGAAACATCAAAGAGGGTGAGGGGGTAATGAGCTTTTATGCGGGTCAGCCAGAAGAAGAGGTTGACCGGTTCATTGCCCAGCATAATGACGAGAAGGGCAATTTCAAGGGCTTTGTCATCGCCAAAGAGGAAGGGGAGGAGGCCGATGTGGACCTATCCTTTACCACCCAAGAAGGAAGCAGGTATTCTATTCGAGTTTTGAAGCCAACCTTTGCTGAGCTGTTTAATTACCTTTGGGCACCGACCTTCTTTCTATTTCTGATTGCGGCCTTAATCGCTATATGGGTCATGAAGTGGATGCGGGATACCGAAACGGGTCCTGCCCAGTCCATGGTGGACTACCTGAAGAGCCTGCTCTCTGGATCCTTTGACGAGGATACCGACTACTCCGCTGTCGAGAAGGAGCTGGTTTCCCTTCTGGGCAGCGAGAGGCAGAAGGCGGCCTTCCAGGAGGCCTTGAGCCAAGTAAGGGAGAACGAAACTTTGCGCCGGCAGTTTTCCGCCAACGTCAGCCACGAGCTAAAAAGCCCTTTGACCTCCATCAACGGCTATGCCGAGTTGATTGAAAGTGGCATGGCCGGTCCTCATGAAACTCAGAAGTTTGCTAGCATCATCCACCGAGAGGGCGTCCGCCTACTCAATATGATCAATGAAATTATCCAGTTATCCAAGTTTGATACCGGTTATAGCGATTATGACGAACGGGATGAGTTTTCTATTACCCAAAGAATTAAGGAAGAGATTCAGTCCATCAGGGTCCATGCCAGCAACCGCAATGTCCGCATCCATTTTAGAAGTCCGGATATCTGCCTTTTCGGTAACGAGAGGTTGTTGGGTGATGTGGTCAGAAATCTCCTCAGCAATGCCGTCAAGTACTCCAAAGCAGATGGAGGCAATATTTATATTAACCTGACGGAAGAAGACAAGCATGTTCGCCTAGTCATCCGAGATGAGGGGATAGGCATTGCGAAAAAAGATCAAGATCGAGTCTTTTTTATTCTCTTCTTCGGTATACTAGAAGGAGAAGCGACCAAAAGACGATTGAGTGAGATATGAGCATGAAGGAGGGGATATGACTAAGTATCTGATGACCTTTGACGAGGGAACAACAAGCGCACGGTGCTTGATTTTCGATGATAAAGGACAGGTCTGTGCCAAGGCTCAAAAGGAACTGGGGCAGATCTTTCCCCGCCTGGGCTGGGTCGAGCAGGACGCCACGGAGATATGGTCTACCCAGTTGGGCGTAGCGAGTGAAGCGTTGGCTAAGCTCAACTTGACGGGGGAAGATGTTGCGGCAATCGGTATAACAAACCAAAGGGAGACAACCGTGGTGTGGGATAAGGCGACCGGCCAGCCCGTCTATAACGCTATTGTTTGGCAGTGCCGAAGGACCGCTGAGATGACCAAGAAGCTGGCTGATGAGGGAAAGACTGACTTTTTTCGAAAAAAGACGGGCCTCATCCTAGACCCTTACTTTTCCGCTACCAAGATTCGCTGGATTTTGGACCACATCGATGGTGGACAAGACCGGGCAGAAAGGGGAGAGTTACTTTTTGGAACGATCGATACCTGGCTGATCTATAACCTGACGAGGGGAAAGGTCCATGTCACCGACTATAGCAACGCGTCTAGGACAATGCTCTTCAATATCCACGACCTGGATTGGGACGATGAGATTTTGGAGGAGCTGAATATTCCACGCAATATGCTACCAGAGGTCAGGCCGTCCAGCAGTTTCTTTGGAGAGACCAGCCCCAATTACTTTGGCAGCACCATTCCTATCGGAGGAGTAGCTGGCGACCAGCAGGCGGCACTCTTTGGTCAAGGTTGCTTTGATAAAGGCGAGGCGAAGAATACCTACGGCACGGGGGCATTCCTTCTGATGAATACGGGAGAGGCCGCAGTGGAATCGAAGAATGGTCTCATTACGACTATCGCCTGGGGACTCAGGGAGGGGAAGGTTACCTACGCCCTGGAAGGCTCCATCTTTGTTGCAGGCTCGGCCGTCCAATGGTTAAGAGACAACCTTCGCATTGTGGATACGGCTATGGATACTGAGTATATGGCCAACCGAGTTGCAAGCACGGATGGCTGCTATGTGGTCCCTGCTTTTACGGGCCTAGGCGCCCCTTATTGGGACCCTTACGCTCGGGGAACGGTCGTCGGTATCAGCAGGTCTACCAATAAGTACCACATCATTCGGGCGGTCTTGGAATCGGAGGCCTTCTTGTCCAATGATGTTTTGCAGGCCATGGCCCAAGACTCTATGATTCCCTTGAAGAAAATCCGGGTGGATGGTGGCGGAAGCGATAATAACTTTCTCATGCAGTTCCAAGCAGATATCAGCCAGGTAGTGGTGGAGAGACCGGAGATGCTGGAGACCACAGCCCTGGGTGTTGCCTTCTTGGCAGGCCTTCATGCAGGAGTATGGGACTCCCTAGATGATATTAGAGCCCATATCATGGGTGGTAAGGTCTACCGACCTCAGATGGACTTAGATCGTAGAGAAAAGAAACGGAGAAACTGGAAGCGGGCATTGGAACGGTCGATGGCCTGGGCACAAGATTACGAAGAAGAGTAAGATTAGTTAGGAAGCTGAGAACTTTGCGTTTGCTGTTGAGAGTTAACAAAGTTAACCTTTCATTTTCATGTCAATGTACAAATAAATAGTAAGAGTCTAATGTAGTAAAGATAACTGCGAGGATTAGATTATAGGTAGGCGTACATAACTAACGAGGAGGTTTATTATGACAAATCATCATGACCCCAAAGAATCGCCTACGGTGAACGATCCTAAGCCAGCGACGACCGAAGAAGAGATGGATGAACTTCCCCAGAAGCGGGAACAGTACACAGATCCGCAAGAGCAGCCTGTGTTTGATGTTGATCCAGAGAGTTCTATCGAACTCACCTACGGCGTGGAAGAAAGACCAGATAATTTCCTCGAGACTCTCTTCTATGCTTTCCAGATTACCCTTGTTGATTTTACTCCCTTCATTTGGTCAGGTATGTTCGTTGCTTTAGCGGGTCTACCTGAATCAGTTATCGTTACAATGATCAGTACCTGTTTCTTGGCTATGGGTGTAGGAACACTGATTCAAACGACCATCGGAAACAGGTTACCTATCGTCCAAGGCCCCTCGTCATCGGTTCTTACCGCTATGGGTAATGTAACTGCAGTCTACGGTTTTCCAGCCATGTGGGGAGCAGTGCTCGTTGGAGGTCTTCTAGAGTTTATCATTGGAACAACTAGAATTCTTGGGCGAATAAGAAAGTTCATTCCAGCAGTGGTCACCGGTTCGGTCGTTACCGTTATCGGTTTCGTCGCCACCAATATCGCTGTCACTTGGATTTTCTCCACCTTAAACACGACAGACTTAGCCCTGGCACTAGCAGCTTTCGTTGTTGGTCTCTTCTTAAAGTTCCGTTTTAGAGGAATCTTGTCCAGCGGTTTCGTCCTCTTTGCTGTTATTATTGTTGGCGTTATTGCCGCCACTCCACTTGGCCGATACGATTGGCAGATGGTTGCGGACGCGGATTGGTTTGCGATACCATCCCTCTTCCCCTTTAGAGGTTGGGACGGCGTCGATGCACCTTTCGTCTTGATTCCAGCGGCGATCCTGGTTGGCTTCACAGGATATATCGGTTCCATTTTCGAGTCCATGGGCGACTATGCAGCAACCTGTGCGGTTAGTAAGCAGACCTACCGGGTCAAGCACATCAATAAAGGAATTGCAGCGGAAGGTCTAGGTTGTATGGCTTCCGGCGTATTGGGTGCCCTTCCTGTAACCAGCTATACACAAAATATTGGTATTATTGCTTCCACAGGTATTGCCAGCCGTTTTATCACACAAATTGCGGCCGTCATGTTCCTCTTATACGGCCTATCACCAAAGCTTGCCACCATGTTGGCAGCAATCCCAAGACCAGTTGTCGGCGCTGTCTTTATCATCAGCGCAGCCCTAATCATGTTCTCGGGTATCGAAGTAGTAGCCTCGGAAAAATCGTCTTTGGCTAACAACCTCATCGCTGGTACCACTATTGGTCTAGGCGTAATTCTACCAGTCTACTCCAGAGGCGCCGGTGCAGAGTGGGTCGCAACATTTGGCGACTTCGGTCGCATGTTTATGACCAGCAGTATTTTTATTGCGGTTGTTGTAGGTATCATCATGAACCTATTTGTTCACCACATCTTGCTGAGAGGTAAGGAAGAATAGCAAGATTTATCTAAAGTAAGTAAAGAGCTGACGACACGATAGTTGTTGTCAGTTCTTTTTTTATGCCCGACCTCGTCTTCTCATGCCGATTTAATCATGCCTTAATAATTTCGCATTGACGGCGGTCTTTCGATAAGTCTATACTAGAAACACTATATGTAGTGCACAAAACATTATTTTTAGAAATAATACACAAGATATCAAGACGGATAGTCTGCGGAGGAAGAGATGTTTGTACAGAAGAGAGATAACCGGGTAGTGCCTTTCGATGCGAGTAAGATTGAGAAGGCAATCGTAAAGGCAATGAAGTCCCCTCAGGGCAAATTTGTTGAGGGGCAAGCAGCTAGGATTGCTATGGAACTAAGCAACACCTACATAGAAAATGAAAGCAGAATTATTAGCATCTACAAGATTGAAGATGATGTCTACTATGCGCTTGTTCATCACGATAACAGTGAAACAGCCAAGGCTTATGAAGGTTACAAGGCTGTTCGCGCTTATAAGAGAAAAGAGAATACGACGGACAAAGACATCCTCTCCTTGCTGAGAAACTCCGATGCAGACTTGAGGGATGAAAACTCAAATAAGAATGCTAGCATTGTTTCGACCCAGAGGGATTTAATCGCTGGGGAAGTATCCAAAGATATCGCCAAGAGGAAGCTCCTGCCTCCCGATGTGCTCGAAGCCCATGATACAGGTGCTATCCATGTCCATGATTTAGATTACCTCATCCAACCCATGTTTAACTGCTGCTTGATTAACTTGGAGGACATGCTGAATGAGGGGACGGTAATCAACGGCAAGAAGATCGATAAACCCAAGAGCTTCCAAGTTGCCTGCACGGTCACAACGCAGATTATTGCCCAGGTGGCTTCCAGTCAATATGGCGGCCAATCGATTAATGGTATTGATCGCATACTCGCTCCTTTCGTGCGGAAATCCTTTAATAAGTATAAACAGGCAATTAAAACGGAGTTTCAAGAAATCTACAAAGAGGAGGTCGATGATAAGAAGATTGAGGAAGCAGCTTGGCAAAGGACAAGAAAAGAAGTCAAAGATGGTGTGCAAACCATACAGTATCAGATCAATACGCTGATGACGACGAATGGCCAATCTCCTTTTGTGACCCTCTTTATGCATTTTAGTCCAGATGATGAATATGCGAAAGAAGCAGCGATGATCGATGAAGAGATCATGACCCAGCGCATTCAGGGCATTAAAAATGAGGATAATGTCTATGTGACGCCAGCTTTCCCCAAGCTGATCTATGTGCTGGATGAGCACAATATCTATCCTGATTCGCCCTACTATTATTTGACCCAGCTAGCAGCAAAATGTACGGCTAAGCGGATGTATCCTGACTACATTAGTGCGAAGAAAATGAGAGAGATGTATGAGGGCAACGTGTTTTCCCCTATGGGTTGTCGGGCTTTCTTATCGACATACCAGGATGGTGAAGGAAACTACAAGTTTGATGGCCGTTTCAATCAGGGCGTTGTCACCATAAATCTGCCCCAAATCGGCATCATATCAGGAGACGATGAAGATCTCTTCTTCCAACTTCTGGACGAGCGACTTGAACTGTTGAAAAAGGCCTTGATGGTTAAACACGAGCTGCTAAAGGATATCACTTCGGATGTCAGCCCAATTCATTGGCAGCATGGAGCGATTGCTCGCTTGCAACCTGGCGAGAAGATTAAGCCCTACCTGTATGGGGGTTACTCGACCTTGACCATCGGCTACATCGGTATCTATGAAGCGTCAATGCTGGTGACTAAAAAGAGTCACACCTCGCCAGAGGGGGAAGCTTTCGCGATGAGAATAATGGATAAGTTAAACGAAAAGAAGAATCTGTGGACCGAATCTACGGGTGTTCAGTTTGCGGTCTACGGGACGCCTGCGGAAAGTCTAACCCACCGCTTTGCCTCTATCGACAAGAAGAGGTATGGAGAGATTAAAGATGTCACCGATAAGGGTTACTATACCAATAGTTACCATGTGGATGTTAGGGAGAAGATCGATGTTTTTAGCAAGTACAGCTTCGAACAGAAGTTTCAGGAGAAATCTACTGGGGGCATGATTTCCTACGTAGAGGTTCCCGATATGCAAAGTAACGTGCCCGCTGTTCTAGCAATTATGCGCTACATCTATGACAATATCATGTACGGTGAATTTAATACCAAAGCGGATTATTGCCATGTCTGCGGCTACGATGGGGAAATCCTCGTTAACGAACAGGGAGACTGGGCGTGTCCTCAATGCCACAATCACGACCGCACGAAATTGACGGTCATCCGTAGAACCTGCGGTTACCTGGGAGAGAATTTCTGGAATGAAGGACGTACCAAAGAGATTGAGGCGAGGGTCTTACACCTATGAAATATGCCCAGCTTAGAACGATGGATATTGCCAACGGAGAGGGGATAAGAGTCAGCCTATTTACATCTGGCTGTAGCCACGCTTGCCCTGGCTGCTTTAATCAGGCCTACCAGTCCTTCTCCTACGGCCAAGAGATGACGATGGACATCGTTGATAGAATAAAGGAAGAGCTGAATAAGGATTATGTTGCTGGGCTGACTCTCTTGGGTGGCGAACCCTTCCAAGCACAGGGTCTGGAGGCGTACTTGCGGCCTATACGAGAAGAGATAGACCGCCTAAATGAGATGGGAGCCCAAAAAGCCCATAGGCAGGCTTATGCCAAGAAAGATATTTGGATTTACTCCGGATACACCTTCGAAGAGCTCATGGAAGATGAGTCGAAAGTTCGATTACTTGCTTTGTGCGATGTGCTGGTGGATGGCCTTTTTAAAGAAGAGTTGAAGGATCTACGGTTAAGATTTAGGGGAAGCAGTAACCAGCGGATTCTGGATGTCCAAGCCTCATTGAAAGAAGGCAAAGCAAAAGGGTCGGCCTCCTTATACTAGCAGGAGAGCCGGCCCTATCAATTTAACTAAATTGCAAAGTTTCCATTAACAAAGACCTGGACGGTTTGGCCATCGTGAGTTTGACCGGTTATGGTCAAATCGGAGGCGCCTACCATGAAGTCCTCGTGGAGGAGGGAGTCATTACCACCTTCGGCAAGGATCTCTTCTTCGCTCATCTCGGTTCCGCCTTTTAGCGTAGTGGGATAGCATGCACCAAAGGCAAAGTGGCAGGAGGCGTTCTCATCGAAGAGGGTGTTGTAGAAGAGGAGGTTAGCATTGGAAATTGGTGAGTCATATGGCACTAGCGCAACCTCACCTAGGCGGCGGGCGTTAGGGTCCTCATCGAAGAGGGACTTGAGCGCCTCGCCTCCTTTTTTCGCAGTGAACTCCACCACTTCACCATCCTTGAAGACCAATGTGAAGTCATCAATCAGGTTGCCGTTGTAGGCGAGCGGCTTGGTGGAAACCAGCTTGCCGTTAACTCCAGTGCGGGAGGGAAGCGTAAAGACTTCCTCGGTGGGGATGTTAGGTAGGAAGCGAGTTCCTTTGGCATTGTTAGCGGTTGCGCTCATCCAGATATGCTTCTCAGGCAGGTCAACCACAAGGTCTGTCCCGTTGGATGACTGGTAGTGGAGGGATTTGAAGTGGAGTTCATTGAGCTTATCTGCCTTTTGAGTCAGGATATCCAGATGGCTTTCCCAAGCTGCAACGGGATCTTCCTCGTTCATGCGGGTGACATCGAAAATTTGGTCCCAAAGCTTATCGACCGCTTCCTGGTCGCTTTCAATGTCTGGGTAGATTTTCTTTGCCCAAGCTACATTGGGAATGGAAACCACGCACCAGGAGACGATGTCATTCATGGTGTACTTGTCTAGTGGTTTCATCTTGGTGTTATTTGCCTTGCTGGCAGCAGCAATCTTTTTCATATCGATGCCTTGGAGGAGTTCAGGGTCCTCGGAGTAGACGGATATAACATTGGACCCCTTCTCATAGTAGTATTTTGCGCGATCGAAGGCCCAATCTGGAACCGTCTCAAACACTTCCATAGGGGAGTTCTCGTATTTCAGGCGGGTCAGCTTATCGTCTTTCCAGTTCATGACGACTTCACTGGCACCCCGCTCATAGGCATACTCAGCGAGGAGGCGGGCAAACTCTACCGCTTCTACTGGGCAGGTGATGAGGACTGGCTCTCCCTCTTGTACATTAACGCCAACTTCCACAACCAGTTTGGCGTATTCTTTTAATTTCGCTTGATCGTTCATCTTTTATCCTTTCTGCTTTGCTTTTTTACGTTAATCTCATTATAGCGGAAGGCAGCGGGATTGAAAAATGTTATACTAAGGAGCATGAAGCTAATTCAATAGAACTAGTAAGAAGTGAAAGAAGTAAATGGATAGTCCAAAACGAGATAAGTAGAAAGAAGGTAGTAATGGAAGTAATCAAGAATCGTAATGAAGTTCCTGTTGAAGAGACTTGGGACTTAAGTGACCTTTTTAAAGATTTGGACAGTTTTGCCCAGACCCTTTCGGAGGTAAGAGAAGAGGTAGCAGACTTTGTCGAGCGCTTCAGTGGCAAGATTGAAAGTGCAGAAGATGTCAATGAAGCGCTCGACATAAACCGAGACATCGAGGAGAAGCTTATTCGAATTGCGACCTACAGCTCCCTTGATGTGGAAACGGATGTGGCTAATCCAGAGAAGAATAAGCGCTACCTGGCGACGGCTAACGATTTAGCTGAACTAGGTGCTGCTCTTTCTTTCTTAGATACCGACCTTGCCCAAATGGACGCCGATGTGTTGGCTGAAGCGAAGGAAAAATCATCGGAGAATGCTGTTTATTTGGACAAGCTCTTGAAGAAGAAGGACCACCTCTTGGGTGCAGAGGCGGAAGCTACTCTGGCCGCTTTGAACCCAACCTTGGAGGCCCCTTATCAGACTTATTCAGACATTAAGTTTGGAGATATTGACTTTCCTAACTTTAGGGTCAACGACAAAGAATATGAGATGACCTATAACTCCTTCGAGGGAAAGATGGAGCAGGAAATTGACACGGATGTCCGAAGGGCTGCCTTCGATGTCTTCTACGAGGAGTTAGACAAGCACAAGAACGGGACAGCCTCTGTTTACAATACTCAGGTTCAAAAGGAAAAAATTATGTCTCGTTTACGGGGATACGACTCTGTATTCGACATGCTCCTTGATCGCCAAGAGGTAACTAGGGACCTCTATGACCGACAAATAGATCTCATTATGGAAAAGCTGGCGCCAGCTATGCGCCGCTATGCTAAGCTTTTAGGACAGATTCACGGCTTGGATAAAGTGACTACAGCAGACCTGAAGATTGAGGTTGACCCTAGCTATGCCCCACATGTCAGCTATGAGGAGACAAGGGACTATATCGTCGACGGCCTATCGGTTCTCGGCGAAGATTACCAGAATATTGTCCGAAAGGCTTTTGATGACCGCTGGATTGACTATGCCGCTAACCGTGGCAAGAGGACGGGCGCTTTCTGCTCCAGCCCTTACGGTGTCCACCCCTATATCCTGACCAGCTTCAATGAGAAGATGGACGAGGTGATGACCCTTGCCCATGAATTGGGGCACGCCGGCCACTTCGTGATTGCTGGGCAAAATCAAAACCTCTACAACACCAGGTGCTCTATGTATATCATCGAAGCCCCTTCAACAACCAATGAGATCATTATGGAAAACTACTTGCTCGAGCAGGCGGGCGACGATAAGCGCCGCCGTCGCTGGATTCTGTCCCAGATGATCTCGAAGACTTACTATCACAACTTCGTTACTCACCTCCTGGAGGCGGCTTATCAAAGGGAAGTATATAAGATAGTTGACGAGGGGGGTAACCTGACCGCTGACCAGCTGAGTGAAATCTACCGCAAGGTTTTGGAAGACTTCTGGGGAAGCGAGGTGGAGGTTCTTGATGGATCAACCCTGACTTGGATGAGGCAGCCCCACTACTATATGGGCCTCTACTCCTACACCTACTCAGCAGGCTTGACTATCGGCACCCAGATGGCAAAGCGGATTCTTGCCGAGGGTAAGCAAGTCGCTCAAGATTGGATAAAGGTCTTGGAGACGGGTGGAAGCAAGGGACCTCTACAGCTAGCTCAGATGGCCGGTGTGGATGTGACGACGGAAGAACCCCTATTGGATACCATTGACTACATCTCTTCTATCATCGATGAGATTGAAGCCTTGACCAAGGAACTGAAAGAAGAAGCTGTTTAATCTTTTCGAGGGTCATGCGGGGGCAAAAAGGCTATATCTTGGGGTATGGCCCCCAACAGCCTCATGACCATAAAATAGGCACAAAAAAGGAGCTGCGCGCAGCTCCTTTTACTTACTTTAGTTCAACATTGATCTTTGCTTCGGAAAGCTTCTTGGTCTTGTAGTCACTGAGCAGGTCGTAGATGGTGGAGGCGATGGGCACGAAGATCAACATGCCGAAGATGCCGTAGAGGGATCCGCCGATGGTAACGGCGAAGAGGACCCACAGTGAGGGGAGGCCGACCTGGCGGCCAACAACCTTGGGGTAGACCAGGTTGCCGTCAAACTGTTGGAGGATGACGATGAAGACGCAGAAGCCCAGGGCTTGGATGGGGGACACGGTCAGGAGGATGAAGAAACCGACCATGCCGGCTAGGATTGCGCCAATCATTGGGATGAGGGCGCCGAAGCCGATGAGGGTGGAGATGACCAAAGCGTAAGGGAGCTGGAGGATGGTCATACCGATGAAACTCATGATGCCTAGGATGATCGCTTCCATAAACTGTCCGGTGAAGAAGTTAAAGAAGTTGTCATAGGCTGTGTAGCCGACATACATTGCCTTATCAGCGACTTTCTCCGAGCTCAGGGAGTAGAGGAGTTCCTTGGCTTGCCTGATTAGGGTTTCCTTCGAATTCAGCATGTAGATGGAGAAGATGAAGGAGAGGAAGAAGGAAATTGTGCTGGTGAAGACGCTGGAGATGGTACCCATAAGGGTATCCAATATCCGGTTAATATAGTCAGCACCTTGTGGGGCGAGCCAATTTTGGACGTACTCCATCAAGGTAGAATTGTTGATATCTGCAATCTGTTCGGTAAATTGGTCGACGAAAGGCTCCGCCCATTCCGAGTTTCGAAGGAAGCTTTCTAGGTTTCTTAGGAAGCTTGGGATGTTGGCAATCAGGGTCTGAACCGATGCAATGAGCTGTGGTATGACCGTGAAGAGCAAGAAGACAATCGCCGCAATAACGATGATGAAGGAGAGGACCAGGGCAAGCGCTCTGCGCAGCTTGGCTGGTAGAGGTAGGTGGCTCAGGAGCTTGTTTTCAATCATGCTCATGGGCATATTGACCAAAAAAGCAAGGCCCAACGCCAAGAGGAAGGGACTGAGGATTCCTGCAATGAGGTGGAAGAATACGAGGATGGACCCGAAATTTTGCAGGAAGGTAAAGATGATGATTGAGCAAGTGACGATAAAGAGAATGAGTTTTATTCGTTGCTTGTCTTTGCTGTTAAAATTCATGGCCCCTCCTTTCCACAGAATGGTCGAAATAAATCTATCCCTATTCTAACATAGGACAGGCAAAAGGTGAGCAAAAGTATTTCATGTTACAATAGGAACATACAAGAATCAAAGAGATAAAAATGCAATAAGGGAGAAGAGAATGGAACCAATCGTCATTATTATGGCTGCAGGTATGGGGTCCCGTTATGGCGGGTTAAAGCAGATTGATCCCGTCGGGCCTGATGGAGAAATTATCATTGATTATTCCATATACGATGCAGTGAAAGCAGGATTCAAGAAGTTTATTTTTGTCATTAAACAGGAAAACCATGCGGCTTTCCAGGAGATATTGGCCAGCAAGTTGCCCAAGGATTTGGATGTGCAGTTTGCCTTCCAGGATGTAGCGGATATCCCGGAGACGTTCACCGTGCCTGAGGGGCGGGTTAAACCCTGGGGAACAGCACACGCTATCTATGCGGCGAGGAATCAGGTAGATGCACCCTTTATGGTCATCAATGCCGATGATTACTACGGCCCGGAAGCTTTCCAGCTCATGTATGACTTTCTTAAAGCTAATGAGGCTGAGGTGGGCAAATACAGCATGGTGGCCTACAAGCTGGCTAACACGTTGACGGAGAATGGGTCGGTATCAAGGGGCGTCTGTACCGTTGAAGGCGACCAACTGGAGACGGTGACGGAGCGGAAGGAAATCTATGCTGACGGCCCTTTTGGCAAGTTCACTGAGGACGGTGGAGAAAGCTTTGAAAGCTTAGGGGAAGACACGCTTGTTTCCATGAACTTCTGGGGCTTCCAGACAGATTTCATGGATGCCGTTCGCCGAGACCTTACCCTCTTTTTTGAGGAGGAAGTGGACAAGAATCCACTGAAGGCGGAGTTCTATTTACCCAGCGTTGTCAGCAATCAAATTAAGGGTCATGGCGCAACTGTAACTGTCCTGCCTACCGATGATGTATGGATGGGCGTAACCTATCAGGAAGATAGGGAAGAGGTTAAAAAAGGCTTTGAAAAGTTTGTCGAAGATGGCCGCTATCCTTCTCCTTTATGGTAGAATTGTAAGGATGAAAGCAAAAAAAGAAATATTCAAGGAGTGTATATGAAAATCTTAGTTATTAACTGTGGTAGTTCTTCATTAAAGTATCAAATGTTTGATATGGAAAACGAAGAGGTGATGGCTAAAGGCCTCGTTGAGCGTATCGGCATCAGCGGTTCCCGCATCGAGCAAGAAGCTGGCGAAAAGGAATTCGAACTGGAAACAGATATTCCAAATCATGAGAAGGCAATTTCCCTTGTATTTGACGCCCTAACTGACGGCGACCACGGCGTATTGGACAGCGTAGAAGAGATTTCTGCGGTTGGTCACCGTGTTGTCCATGGTGGCGAAAAATTCACCAGCTCCACGCTGATCAATGATGATGTGATTGAAGCTGTTCGTGCCAATATCCCACTAGCTCCACTGCACAACCCAGCCAACATTCAAGGTATCGAATCTTGCCAAAAACTTCTTGGGGATGACGTTCCTCAGGTAGCTGTTTTCGACACCGCTTTCCACCAAACAATGCCAGCCCACAACTACATCTATGCACTTCCTTATGAGCTATACACCGAAGATGGCGTCCGCCGCTACGGTATGCACGGCACATCTCACGACTTCATTACCAGAAGGACTGCAGAGCTATTGGGCAAACCTGTTGAAGAGGTTAACCTCATCACTTGCCACCTGGGCAACGGATCTTCCTTAACCGCAGTGGTTAATGGTAAGAGCCAAAACACCTCCATGGGTCTTACGCCAGTTGATGGTGTTCCTATGGGTACCCGTACAGGAATCATCGATCCAGGCATCATTCCTTTCCTTGAGCGCCAAAAAGGCATGGATACCGATGCTATTGACCACTTGATTAATAAAGAGTCTGGTGTTCTTGGTATTTCCGGCAAGTCCTCTGATTTCAGAGACTTGGAAGCTGGAGCAGAAGAAGGTGACGAGCGTTGCCAACTTGCCCTTGACATCTTCCATGCGCGCGTTCGCGGCATGATCGGTTCCTATGCTGTTGAAATGGGCGGCCGCATCGATGCAATCGTCTTTACTGGCGGCATTGGTGAGAACGGTGCCTTAAACCGTGAATCAATCTGCGACGGTCTCGAGATTATCGGTGCAGTCATCGATAAGGAAAAGAACAGTGTTCGTAAGCCAAAGGAAAAGGTCATCTCCACAGACGACTCTAAGGTTAAGATCATGGTCGTACCAACAGATGAAGAGCTGATGATTGCACGCGATACACAAGAATTGGCAAAGTAGAATAGGCTGAAGAAGTCTCTTAATTCATTCTCAAACAAATATGGCCCTATCCAATATGTGGATAGGGCCTTTTTCATGGGCTAGCTCTCGTAAGGAGATTGGAATGCTTATGAAGGAGAACTAGCGGATAATAAGCTGTTCGTACTGGCTGCGAAAGCTCTGTATTTGAGTTTTCATATTATCTTTTCGGTCCTTGGCGTAGCGCTTGGTGATGGCCAAGTCATCCCGAAAATGCATAGGGATAAAGAGTCTGGGCTCAAGCTCTTTGATGAGGATATCGGGACCGATATAGGCATTCTCTTCCAGGCGGGGGTCAAGGACACCGAAGGCAATATCAATGTCATACGACTTAATCTTATTGATTTCCTTTTGGAAATCGGCTACCTCCTGGGCTTGCTCCTCCTCACTGAAGGAGGACCACTTCCAGGCATTCAAGTCGCCTGCATGGAAGAAGTACATGTTATAGATTTCGAAGTAAATGGAGATACCCTGGTCAGTTGATCCGAAGGTATGGAAGGTCATACCAGCAAAATCAAAGTGCTCGTTGGGCCCTGTCCGGTAGACTCGGCTGGTATCGTAAGCTTTTTTCTTGTTTTCCATCTCTTCTTCAGATTTGCTGATGACCGTTACCTTGTCCCTGTAATCTGGAGCCTCCACATCATTGGACAGGACATAGAGGGCGTTCTCGCTACCCGGATAGGTAAAGATATCGGGGGTGTAGTGGTCGGCATGACTATGAGTTACAATAAAGATAATCTTTTTGTCTTTCTCTTTTGGCAGTTCCAGTTTGCCATCAAAATAATCGATGACAATAAAGTAGTCTAAGTAATCAATCGTAAAAGTACTATTGTAAATATATTGGATGGTCAACTCAGCAGCCATAGTTCTCCCTTTCAGTGCTTTCATTTCGGCGATTTTTTCTACAGACTTTATACCCAAAGAAAGGGCATGTGTAAATATGCTTAAAAATAAAAACAAACCTATGCAGGCCTTGACGATAATCAGCTTCATTATCGGCTTGGTTTTCGGCTTTTTTATCTTATATTTTTGGCAGAAGAATGTTTATGGCTTTGACTTTCTCGAATCTCTGCCCTATCTTATGCTTGCCATAGCCGCAGTCGGCATTGGCATTCTCTTGGGGGTGGTTTTAGGCGCATTGGTCCACGAACTAGGGCACCTCATCGGCGGCCTAGCCGCTGGCATGAAGTTCGATTTCTTTGAAATCCTATCGCTGCAGATTCGGTCGACCAACGATGGCCTCTCTCTCCACCGCAATAAGGAGAGCGGCCTATCCGCCCTTGCCCTGGGCAGGGTGTCCATGCAAATCAAAGAAGGGGTCAGCAAGAAGGGGCTTAGGCGCCACTATTCGGCAGGCTTTATTGCCAACGCTCTCTTTAGCTTGCTTATCTTTATCGTGAATTGGTCCAGGGGAAGCTGGGTTGATGCTGGTATCGCAAGCTTTGCCGTGGTCAATCTCTACCTCTTTTTAACCAATGCTCTGCCCATGAACCAGGAGGAGTTTTTTAGCGACGGCGATATCCTCAAGCTGCTCAAGGAGGAGTGCTCCAATTCCCAGGCAGTTGTAGCTGACGGTTTCGAGGGCACAGCTGAGCATGCTACAGCTTGGTCACCCTCCTTCTTTGACTGCCAACAAATAGAGGCTAAGATTGCTGGGGGCATGCGGCCTAGAGAGATCGGGATTATCCGAGTGGAGGGGTCTCGGCCCTTAGTCCAAGTGATACAGGCCATGCTCGGATTCATCCAAGCCATCGATGCCGAAGAATACGATAGGCTTGCCCCATACATGGTGTATATCAGGCCCAGCAAAGTAATCTTGCTGAACCTAGATGCAAACGAACGCTTGGCCTACTGTGCAATTTATGACTCTTGGATTGACAGGAGCGATGCTCTCTTGAGGGAGGATTTTTCGGCAAACAACGGAATGCTGGATAAAGACTTTTCGGATTTAGGGAAGATTGCCCAGTTCTTTCGAGATTGCTACCATTATGAGGAGGGCATTATCCCTTACCCCAGCCGGGACGAATTGGAAGAAAATTACAATAGGCTGCTCGACATGACCGCCCGTGACAATAACGGCGGCATGGGCTCTTGGTCCAACAAGCTTTTACAGAAGCGCTTCGCTGACTTGAAAGAGATGGGGCAAGTGGCTGCGGTACTTGAGGAAGACAGGGTATAATCAAGAGTAGGTGCAGATGGAGGAAGATGATGAAAGACTTAAGCAATAGAAAAGCGCGCAACGACTTTGTCGTTGCCTATATACAAGCAGGCGAAAAGGACAGAAAAGATTTCAAGGTGGGCATAGAGTTTGAACATTTTGTTATCGACAATGAGACCAAGAGAAGAAGGTCTTACTACGAAGACCGCGGTGTCCGCTATATCTTAGAAGAGATTGCTAAGGAAGAGGGCATGACTGGGATTTATGAAGGGGAAAATATCATGGGCATCTCTGCCCCAGATTTCGACATTTCTATAGAGCCAGGTGCCCAATTTGAGATCAGCGTGAAGCGTCAGGATACGGTGGCGAAGTTGCAAGAAGAATACAGGGCAGCCCTTGCCCTAATCAGCCCAATCTTCCACGCTGTGGGGGCAGGTCTTCTCACCTTGGGCATTGACCCAGCCACGCCTATCGACGATATCCCCTTGATTCCTAAGGGAAGATATGGGATTATGGATGCCTACCTGAGTCAAAGAGGAACCTATGCAAGGACGATGATGAGGCAAAGCTGCGCGCTTCAAATTGCCATCGATTATTCATCAGCTGAGGATTTCAAGCGGAAGTTCCGTGTGGCTAGTGCGCTGTCACCCGTCTTCTACACCTTGTTTGACAATTCCCCCTATCACGAGGGAAGAAGGATTGACCACTTCAATTTAAGGCAGAAGGTATGGCAGAACATGGATAATGACCGAAGCGGCCTCATCTCTCACGTCTTCGACGAGGACTTTTCCTACGAGACCTATGCGGACTGGCTTTTGGATGTGCCTATTCTCTTCCTTCCCCAACAGGACGGCAGTGTTGAGGCAAGCGGTCAGATGACCTTGGATCAGGCCCTACAAGGGGCAAAGACTCAGGAAGAGGCGGATGGAATCTTGGATCATGGCCTTTCTATCGTCTTTCCTGATGTTCGGGCTAAGCGCTACATTGAGCTCAGGCAGATGGATGAGGTACCCTCCCGCTTTGCTTACGGGGCAGCGGCCATGATCAAAGGCATCTTCTATCACCCCGAGTCCCTAGAAAAGCTGGACAGCTACTTCGCCGAAATTAGTCAAGACCTGGTTCGAAGAGGAAAGAACTCGGGTAATGATAACGGGATTCAAGGTTACTACTTTTCCAAGTACTTTGCTCAGTGGGGTCTAGAACTCTTGGACCTAGCTGAGAAGGGCCTTGAAGAGGAAGACAAGAAATACCTGCAAGTTCTTCGGGACTTATGGGATAACTTAGATACACCGAGGTTGGTGTTTGAACGCATCGAAGCAAATGACGGCTACGATGCGGCCATCGCCGCCTTCCAAGTCGAATTTTAGCGTGAAAAAGGAGCAGGAATGTTTTATCCTGAATTTACACAAGAGTATATTAAACGAGTTGAAAGTAACCCTGAAGCTTACATCAAGGATTGTGAGCTGATGTTGAATAAAACCCAGGAAGACCGCCGCCTCTACAAGCAGGTGGTCATTCCTATGACCTACCAGGGGATGTTCTTCGAGCATGAGCAAGTGAAGCTGTTTGAAAAGATTATCTCTACTATAGTGTCCATCGGGCGGAAAGTGGTTAAGCACTATCTGGACAACGAGGATTACCGCAAGGATTTCCGTTTCAGCAAAACGTTAGAAAACCTCATCCTGCATGACCCAGGTTACAAGATTCCCGTGCCCGTTGGCCGTTACGACATCTTTTATAACGGAGGCAAGGACTTCAAATTCTGCGAACTAAACACCGATGGTTCATCGGCCATGAACGAGGATAGAGTCATTGGCGGCATCCTTGGCAAGACCAAGATCATGAAGGAGATGAGCCAAGACTGGACCATCCAGCAATTTGAGCTCTTTGAAAGCCTAGTTGACGAGCTGACCAGCATCTACAGCCGCAGCCACGGCACCAAGCCCCGTACGGTGGCCATAGTCGACTTCACCGACCTCGGCACCACCAAGGAGTTTGAGCAATTCCAAAAGGTCTTTAACAGCGAGGGCTACTTTACCCTCATTTGTGACCCTAGGGAGATGTGGTATGAGGAAGGTAAGCTGCATGGCAAGGATATTAACACAGGCGAGGTAGCGGCCATCGATATGGTCTACCGCCGCATCGTGACTTCCGACTTTGTCTCACGTATCGATGAGTGCCCGGACTTCCTCCAGGCCTATTTAGAGAATGCTTTCATGATGCTGGGTTCCTTCCAATCCCAGATCATGCACGCCAAGATTACCTTCGCTGTCCTCCACAATGAGAAGACCAAGAAAATCTTGACCGATGAAGAAAACCTCTTTATCGCCAAGCATGTCCCTCTGACAAAGGAAATGCTAACTGATGTCGACAAAGAAGAAATCTTAGCCAATCGGGAGGGCATCATCCTCAAACCCTACAATTCTTATGCCTCCCAAGGCGTCTATGTGGGTAAGGAGCATGATCCCGACGCCTGGGCAGAGCTTGTTGAATCGCTTCCCTTTGATGAATACATCTACCAAGAATACGTCGAGGTTGACCCCACTCCAATCCTAGAGTGTAAAGAGGGCAGCTTCCAAGTTAACCCCTTTGCCCACGTCATCGGCCTCTTCCTCTATAACGAGAAATTCGCCGGTTCTTACACCCGCATTGGCCAACAGGGCATCATCTCCGGTGCCCGCGACTATTATTCAGCTCCGGTCTTTGTGGTGGAACGTAGTTAAAAAGAATAAATCACCCCTAGCTAGGTCCTTAGCGCTAAGCGCTTTGGATTTGGCTTGGGGTGATTTTTTGATTTCGTATGGATGCTACTCTAGGATGCCGAAGGAGAAACCCTCTTCGCGCAGGCTTTGTATGATGGCGGGTAGGGCTTGGCGTGTGAGCTCTTTTTCGGTCGTGTCGTGCATGAGGACGACGATGGCGGAAGGTTTGCCGTAGGCGTTCCAACCATCGAAGACGGTGTCGACTTGCCCTTGGATAGTTTGGGGTGGGTTGCCGGAGGCATCGCCATTGAAGGCGTTCCAGTCAATCCAATTGACTCCTCTAGCGTATAGGGCGTCATCGGAAGGACCTAGGTTGTACCAGCTCATGTGGCCGCCTGGATAGCGCCAAACGGCGGTGGAGATACTATCGCCCAGGATGGCTTGAAGAGCGGATAGGGATAGGTCGTATTGGTAGATGACCTCATCCACATTGCCGTATCTGCCGGGATAGAGGTTCTCATAGATGTGGTTGTAGGAGTGGAGGGCAAGGGCGTGTCCCTCATTGTACATACGCTCTAGACTTTCCCGGTTGGACTCTGGCATGGTCGAACCGAGGATGAAGAAAGTGGCAGGCACACCCTCTTGGTTGAGGATATCGAGCAGTTCGCCGGTGTGGGCGCTGATGCCGTCATCGAACGTGAGGAAGGCAATTTTTTTGTCCCCATCCAGGGCCTGACCACCGAACATTGCCTCTTTAACTTCAGGAACGGAATAGGCGTAGATGCCTGCAGCTTCGTTATGGTTGGCGCCTGTAGCCTGGCGGTTTTGGACGGTAGGTGCTGTGTTGGCTGAGCCTTGGGCATAGCTAGCCCCGGGATTTTGCACGGCTTCTTCGGCTGAACTTTCAGCCACCGATTCGCTGCTAGTAGAATCCTCAGCTACTGATTCGCTAGGAAGCGATTCATCAAGTGATTCGCTAAGAGCGGACTCCTCACTTGAACTTTCGCTTAAGCTAACATCTTGACTCATGGAATCCTCACTTGAGCTTTCGCTTAGGCTAACGTCTTGGCTAGTGGAGAGCTCTTCTGAGCTTGCGGGCTGGTTGGACGCGGGGCTCGTGACAGATTCCTCGACCGGTTTTTCTTCGCTTGTTTGGCTCGCAAGATCTTGGCTTTCTTCAGCTTGTTGGCCCAGAGGAAAGTTCTTGAATCCATCGGTTGAAATATAGAAGATGGGAATGATAAACACAAGAAGAAGGAGGCCAAAGGACAGAACATGTGGTATCCGGCGCTTACGTTGATCCTCATTCTTGTTGGAATTATTCTCGTTATTTTGATCATGTTTATCGTTACACATAAAAATCTCCCTTCGATAAAACATCAACTAAATCCATTATAAATCTATGATTTATCAAATAAATTAAGCTTTTGTTAAAGTTATAATTTATTTAGCTAAAGTTGTATGGCTTCGATTTGGTTTCTCTCTAGGAGGGTTAAGGCGTAATCGTCGATGCGGTAACCTTCGTGGTAGTAGATCTTTGAAATGCCTGCCTGAATCAGGGACTTGACACAGTTTAGGCAGGGGAAGTGGGTCACATAGCAGATGCTGCCATTTACGGAGATGCCAGCCTTTGCGCAGTAGAGGAGGGCGTTCATCTCGGCATGGATGGTTGCAATGCAGTGGCCGTCTCTCATGGTGTGGCCGACTTCGTCACAGTGGGGGTTGCCCGCTATTGACCCATTGTAGCCGGTGGAGACGATTCGGTTTTCCTTGTTGACGAGGACACAGCCGACGTAGGCACGGTCGCAGGTTCCGCGCATGGCCACCATCTGTGCTAAGTCCATAAAATATTCATTCCAATTCTTTCTGGTCATGACAAACTCCTTGATGAATAATTTCTATTACTCTTACTATACCTTGTAATGGGAATTTTGGCATAAAACTTGACCGTTTAACAGGACAAATAGGATATGATAGTAGAAAAGGAGGTGGTTGATTTGCTAAATGAATCCCAAAGAAAAGCGGTCCAAACAACAGAGGGAAACCTGCTCATTTTGGCAGGCCCTGGCACAGGCAAGACGAAGACATTGGTCGAGCGGGCTTGCTATCTGCTGGAAGAGAAGAAGGTCAATCCAGGAGAGGTAACCATCACCACCTTTACTAAAAAAGCAGCAAGGGAGCTGATCAGCCGCCTGTCCCAGCGCCTGCAAGGCAAAGAGGGCGTTTCTGTTGAAAAGGTCAATGCTGGCAATTTTCACCAAATTGCCCAGCAGATCTTGGATTATGGTTTTGACTATTTGCCTTACCGGTCCTTTTACAAGCAGATGGATGACGCTGAGCAGATCGCTTTTATCATGGACAATTTTGATGAGCTCTATAACAAGGGTGGTCTTGCCTACTTCTTTGAGCCCATCTCATCGTGGAAGAAGTTTTCTCAGGTGAGGCAGGTGAAAAACTGGTACAACCACCTGCGGGAGGGCTTTGTCGACTTGCAACAAAAGGACGAGGCGACCCTGCGGGCTCGCCACGCTCTGAATTTCTATCAAGAGAAATTGATTGAACATAATTTGATGGACTTTTCGGGAATCCTTTGGCATGCCCTACTTCTTTTGCAAAACCATGAGGACGTGCGAGACGAGTTCCAAAAACGTTGCCGTTACCTGATGGTGGATGAGTACCAGGATACCAACCCCATTCAAGAGAGGCTAATTGAGCTCTTGTCCGCCCGTTACGGCAACCTTTGTGTGGTAGGAGACGATGACCAAAGCCTCTACCGCTTCAGAGGGGCAACCGTTCAAAACTTGTTAACCTTTGAAAAACGTTACAAGGAGGCCAAGCGGATTAACCTCCACATCAATTATCGGTCAGATGAAAAGATTCTTCATTTGGCTAACAACTACTTAGATTACCCTTACAGAGATCTGGAAGCCTATCAGCCAAATTATGATATGCAAAAAATAGGCGACTACCGCTTCCAAAAAGATTTAAAAAGTGCCCGAGCGAAGACCCAGGAGGGTGCCGTTCAGGTCATTGCAGGCGAAGATTACGACAGTCTTCACCAACAGATTATTGAGGCTGTCCTCTCTCTCAAAGAAGCGGGGCTAGCCTACCAGCAGATGGTCATCCTCAGCTTCTCCGTGAAGAGCGAACCCATGAAAAAGCTCATACGAGAATTAAGAGTGAGGGGCGTGCCCGTTTATGCACCAAGGGAGGGAGCAATCTTAAGTTTCACCGAAGTGAAAAGACTCCTTGCCCACTACGTCTTTTTCTTCCGCAAGGAGCTCGCTGAGGCTGCCCAAGATAGGGGAAGCTACGGCGAGAATGCGAGAAGAAACCTCCAATCCTTGGATAGTTTAGCAAAGACGAGACTGGACGAAAGGCAAACCGTGGAAGCGTACTTGAACGAGTTGTCCGAAGACGGACTTGACCCCGTGCAGATTGGCCAAGCTTTCTTGCGCTGCCAACCCTTCGACAGCTTGGTGGAAGGAGCTCTGTCTGGGAAGAAGGACGCCCTGCTCCAGTTGGACCACCTTGCCACCTTCCTCCAGCTGACGAGCAGATTCTGCCAGAAGAAGGGCATGCTCCGCATCTATCCCCAGGACTTTCCGGCCTTTGCCAAAGACTTCTTCAATGACTTCATTCCATTTTTAGAGACTGCCCAGGTAGAAGGAGACGGCAATGTCGAGCTGGGACCAAGCGATGAGGACTATCTCAACATCCTGACCATCCACCAGGCAAAGGGTCTGGAATTCCCTGTCGTTTTTCTGATGGAGCCCAAGCAGGCGGGCCAATTCTATGGGAATAGTTTCGAACCTATGGCCCAACTAACAAAAAACCCCAGCCTAGGTAAGGGAATGCCAAAGAAGCTGGCTGAGGATATCGATTCTGCTAGACTTTACTACACCTCCTTCACCAGGGCTAAGGATTTGCTCTACCTCTGTGGAATCGACAAAGAGGTTGCTTTTATGAATAAGCAAGCGGGCCTCAGCTCAGTTAGCCCAAGCAAAGAGGATGTCCGTCAGGAGTTTAAGGCAATCAACATGACCCAGCCTCTGTTTATTTCCCCTGCTGCAAGCACTCGGCTTGACTTCCAGCTTAATACCGCTGAAAAGGTTCTTGGCTCCTACGCCTATACCACCGATATCCAGCTCTACGACAAGTGCCCCAGAAAGTACTTCTTCATGCGACAGATGGGCATGCCTGACCGATCATCTCCCCAAGCCCTCTACGGCACTTTGGTCCACCGGAGTATCGAGCTCTTCCACGGCACCGTTCGCCGGGCCATGCGAAAGAAACAACCCATCCGCCTAGAGAAAGACTGGGTGGAGGAGACCGTAAGAGGCGTTGCGGGCGGCCTCAAGAATCTGGGCGCAGACTTTAGCGAAGACGATCTGATGGGAGCAGTTCGAGAAGTCCTCGCCTACCTGGAGGGTAGAGCAGGGGACTGGATGAAGGAGATAACAGGGTCTGAAGAGAATGTGAAATACATTACAGAAGAGGCAATCTTCATTGGTCAATTGGACCTCGTCTTGGCTAAGGGAGACAGCATCGTGGACTTCAAGACAGGTTCCAAGCCTAAGGAATCGAGCGAGCGGATGCGAAACTACCGAGACCAGCTCCTCTTTTATCGCCGCTTGTTAGCGCTCGATGCTAGTGACCTAGAGACAAAAAAGCATATCCTCTACTTCACCGGCGAAGCAGAGGATAAAGAAGTTGAGTTTACTTTTACGAAGAGCGACTTGGAAGAGATTGAATCAAGAAGTCTAGCTGTCGTCAGAAGAATTGAGGCGAAGGATTTTGATGAGCGAACAGAAGATTTGGACTACTGCAAGTTCTGCGCTATGAATGTCTTCTGCAACAGCTGACTTGCC
>CAYFUF010000009.1:25279-47202 GCA_964346245.1 uncultured Peptoniphilaceae bacterium
GAATATATTTTTGAGAGTTCCAGCCTGGCAAGCTACGACCTCAGCCCCTATTTCTTCAATTTGCTGGTGATGGGGCTTATGGCCCCAGCCGCCATACTCGCCACAGTGATTTGGCGGAGAATTCGTAAGCAGGAAAACTGATAGGAAGACTTCACGCAACAAAGCCCCTAAACCTACTCGACTAGGTTTAGGGGCTTTCCTATGCTGTCTGATTACATTTATCTGATACCGTTCACCTTATCCATCCGCTTATAGACGCGGTAGGTGTAGTAGCTATCTTCGAAGGGGTGGGGCTTAGACTCTGAGGCTAAACACCAAGCGGCATCGGCATCGAGGTTGGGAATCCAAGTATCCGCTTTCTTGTAGTCCTTGTGGTACATGGTAATAAATGCCTCGTCTACTTGGTCAAGTAGGTCTGCGACAAGAGCACCGCCGCCGATGACAAAAACCTCTTTTTCGCCTGTGGGGTTGTGCTCTTTGAGGATGGTATCCAAATCGTCCAGAGATTTAACCTGCACGGCGCCCTCTGGTAAAGGGTCCTGGCTACTTGTAACCACCAGGTTGGTTCGGTTGGGCAGGGGGGCTGACCCCGGCAGGGACTCTAGGGTCTTTCTGCCCATGATGACGATGTTGCCTTCGGTAAATTGTCGAAAGCGTGCCAAGTCATCGGGGATATAGAAGAGCATCTCTCCTTCCAAGCCGATGGCAAAGTTTAGGTCTGTTGCGAATATGAGTTTCAAGAGTTAACACCTTTCTAAATACGCTTTATCTATTATACATCTTCTGTAATAATTTCAAGTTTTCTGTCCTATTTGCCTTAGCTTGTATGGTAATATAGGAGAATAAACCGTTTATGTGATGAAAAGAAGGAGACAGGTATGTATGAGTCAACAGTGAATCAAGAGATTACCAGGCTGTTATCCAAAGCCATCCTTTCTGATGAAATCAAGGCAGGTGAACGGCTGGAATCCAGCAAGGACCTTGCCAAGAAGTATAAAGTGAATGTGAATATCGTCAACCAAGTTATCCAGCAGATGGTGGCTAAGGGCATCTTGCGTCGGGATGAGGAAAGCAAAGTCTTCGTCACGGAGGATGCCACTGTTATCGAAGGCTTGCGGGAAACTTTGCAGGAGATGCTGATTCAGGATTATTTGCGGGCAAGCGCAGCTATCGGTGTGGATACAAATCAGGCGATTAAGCGTTTGGTCAACAAGGGAGATGTAAGGTATGTCGAAGTCAAAGGTTGATACAAAAAGCATAGAACAAGGAACAATTGAAGAGCAAGCAAAAGCTGGTAAAACGGAGGTCCTCTACAACAAGGAGGGGCTCTGCCTTGAAGTCAACCACCTGACCAAGAAGAGAGCAGGTAAGCGTATTTTGGATGACTTAAATTTAGTCCTCCCTAGGGGGCATGTCATGGGGCTTTTGGGGCCCAATGGCGCTGGCAAGACTACCCTCTTAAAGATTCTGGCTGGCCTAATCCACCCAACGGGTGGGGAAGCCTATGTAAATGGCGCGCCCTTCGGAACCGAGACAAAGGGGAAGGTCAGCTATTTGCCTGACCAAACCATCTTAGAGGGCACAGACAGCATCAGTAGTTTGCGGAAGGATTACATCCGCTTCTTCGATGATTTCGATAAAGAAAAGTTCGACGACCTAGTTGACCGCCTGCAGATTCCCATGAAAACTAAGGTCAAATCCCTATCAAAGGGGTACAAGGACCGCTTAGCGGTTTCTCTTGCCCTAAGCCGCAAGGCAGACCTCTACCTCTTGGATGAGCCTCTGGGCGGCGTTGATCCTTTGGTCAGAGATCAGATTCTAGATATTATCATCGACAGTATCGGCGATGAAGCAACCATGATCATCTCCACTCACCAGGTCCGCGACTTGGAGCGAATTTTCGACTATGTCTGCTTCCTTAACGAGGGCAGGATTGTTGAGTTTGCCTTGGCCGAGGCAATACGTAGGGACCGGGGGATGACCATCGACGACACCTATAAAGCGATTTTTGCGAGGAGCTAACATGTTTAGTGTATTCAAACGTGATTTTACAAAAGAACTAGCGGGCAAATTGGTCTCCATTATCCTCTTCGGTCTTGTGCAAGGGTTGATCTTTTTGCTCAATACCAGGCAGGTCAGCTTGGCTGGGCCGGCGGTTCAGTCGACCATCATTCGGGTCTTAGACATCTTGTCCCACGTCATCCTGTGGGCACCTTTTGTCCTCCAAGGGATTAAGGCCTTTTGGGGCGAATACGACGAGGACAAGGACCAATGGAAGCACCTCCTTCCCATGGAATCCAATGCTTTGGTCTTTGCCAAGCTCTTCAACCTCATTGTCTCCTTGCTCTTAGTCCTTCTTTCGGAGATTGTGGCCGGTTACCTGCAGACGGCCAATTCGAGCAGTAGAATGGTCAGCTTGCTGTTTGCTCGGTTCTCTCGGATGGGGGTATTTCCCGTCGCAACCATCTCCATTGCCATCTTCTTCCAAGTGGTAACCGCATTTGTCCTCCTCTGGTTTATTCAGACGATCAGAAGGGCTTACCTCTTCCGCAATAGGGAGAATAAACCGGTGACGACAACTATTCTCCACCTGATTGACATTGTGGTTTTCCTTATCCTATACGCTGCTTTGACCTTTGTCTGCCTACAGCTATTGAAACAGGCTCCCCACTATCTCAATCTGGAGACCTTCTCCCTCAGCCAAGCTCGCGGGGTGAACTTTAACAACAACTACTATCTTGCCCTTTGGCCTCTAGCCATGAGCATCCCAGGCGGCAACGTCTTGGGCCTCCATGTCATTGCGCTAGGTTTCCAGGTCCTCCTATCGGCAATCACTTTTGCCGCCACCGCCTCAATCTATGAGAATGCTATCGACTGGTAGACATCTTTCTTCAGAAAAGTCGTCGTTTTTTTCGAAAGAATCGATGGAAGTGTTGAATAGGGCAATCTTGGGCTATAATAAAACCCTAACGTCATGAAATTAGTTGAAGGAGACAAATCCTGTGAGAATATATATCGTTCGCCACGGCATCAGTAGGTCCAACCAAAAATCGACCTACTCCAGCCCTGACACCCCTTTAGCCCCTGAAGCAGCCGACCACTTGAAGCCGGTTGCGGATAGGCTTTCTCGCATCAAATTCGATAAAATCTATTCCAGCGACCTGCCCAGGGCAATCAACACCGCAAAAATCCTCGGCTACGAAGAACCAATCATCGAGCCAAGGATAGCGGAGAGGAATTTTGGTGTCTTTATTGGGCATACCCACGAGGAGTGCTTGGAACTCTTCCCGGGCCTTTACGCCCAATATCAGAACGATCCCGTCAATTACCGCATCCCATCTGGAGAGAGCTTCCACGACCTGTGCGACCGCGTCTGGGCTTTTCTAGACGAAATCTCTGCGAAAGAAAGATCGGCTAATCCCATGATTCGAGGCTTCCGCCCCCAAGCAGCTGATGAGAGCCAAGTTCTTCTCGTCGGTCACTTCAATGTCATCGCAGCAGCTATGTGCTGGGTCTTTAACAACCGCGACCTGAGCCACCATCTCGTCTGCGACAACGGCGGCGTTATGCTGATGGACATCCGCGGAAAACTGAAGACCATCTTTATCGAGACGGATGAGAGTAATGGATATAGCGATTCGATCGATGACTAAATAAAGAAAATAATATAAGCAATATTTTGGGGTCTGGCTTTTGCCAGACCCCTTTTTTCAATAATTTGACATGTCTCTTCTAATAGTCTAACTTTAGGAGCTTAGCTTACTTTGCAGCTGGTTTCGTAAAGCAAGGGGTGCACCAGGGAGCTGATACACCTATAAGATTACAATCTCATCAAAGTAATCTTTTGCTTCTAGGACTTTGGCTTCGGAACCGATGACTGCGACGTGATTATCATCATCCATGTCAGCAAAGTTCTTCTGGTAAGCCTTCAAGTCAGCAAGGCTTGTTGAAAGCATCTCTTGAAGCAAGCGGTCGTTGAGATCTGCTGGTTTATTGATCAGGTAATCGGTGAGGTCTTGAAGTCCTTTCTGCCGCTCTGTCATCGGCTGGTCGAATGCTCCAACAGCACCGATCAGGAAGCGGTCAAGATCCTTGTCGCTCAGGTCCAGCTTGGCGACCGCTTGGTCCAGCTTCTGGTAGACAGCGATGGTTTCCAGGAGTTTGGGGTCCCGGTAAGAGTAGGTGGCGAACTTTTGACTGACGCCGATAGTCATCCCCACGCCATATGCCCCGCCCTTAGCACGAACCTCATTGTAGAGGTACTCGTTGGACAAGATGCGCTGGAGGACGAAGAGGTCGCCCGTGAAGGCTTCCTTGGAGAACTCAGCCGCAGTCGATACAAATTGGACATCCGTTGAGGTAATGAAGGCTTCCTTTCTCGCAAAAGGTGTAAAGGAAACAGCCACTGCAGGATCCTTGTCCTTAGGCCAAGCAGCGACCATATCTCCGATGGCTTGACCAATCTTTTTCATCGAAGCTCCATCACTCGTGATATTGACAACCAGGCCTTGAGTCCTGAACAAGCGGCTATAGTTTTCAAGCAACTTTTTCTTATGATGGGGGCCATAGTTTTTGACCAAATCCTTAATAAAGAGATAGTAGTCAAAACCGTTGAGGACCTGGTTGTAATTATCTAAAGCCGACAAGCTAGAAAAAGCTCGTGCCCTTGCCAATTGGTGGCCATTCCCCACAAGCGACCCCTGATAGTAGGACTGAATCATCTTGATTACTTCCATGATCCGCTTGTCATCCTCAAAGCGGCTGTGAAAAAGTTGTTCTTCAATCAGCTTTAAGCCATCCTTTAGGTTATCCAAGCCAAGAAACTTAGTCGACAGGATGACCCTTCTGGAAAAGTCATCACGGCTGCCAGCCATATCTTGGTAGAGGCGGGGAGTAGTGGTGATACCGCCAGTATAGAGGGATTCCTTCTTGGCGTAGTCGGAATACTTGTAGTTGTCGGTATCTACCATGCCCACCAGCTCGCAGATGAGGGCAAGGTATAGACCATCTTCTTTACCCACATGGCTCAGGTCAAAGGCAAAGTCCACATAATGAATGCCTGAGGTGGGCAGGTCGTGGTAAAGGTAAGTGATGCCGTCTTTTTCCACTAGCTCTCGAGGCGTCTTGTCCAGGTGGGTGGGTAGGTCCCTGCGGCTTAATTGGGGGATAGTTTCCTTCGCTTCTGCCGAATCTGGGCTGTCTTGCCTAGCCAGCAGGGCTTTGTTCTCATCGATGAGGTCGTCAAGCTCGCTAGCTTTCAAGGAGGCTTTGTGGGCATCCAGTTCCCTTCGGACTTTTTCGTCTCTTTCCACATTTAGGCCCGGTTGGGGCTTGTGGACCATGAGGACCCGGTGCTTGTTTTCGAGGAAGTTCTCTTGGATAAAGTCTTCAAAGAGACGGCCTTGGGCACCTTGTCGAAGCGCTTCCAACTTGTCTTTGTAGGCGAGAGAATCGATCGGATTCTTGTCGTAGACCCAGCCAGACAGGCAGGCTAAACCCAGGATAATGCCTTTCGTAGCGTAGTTTCCCTTTTCCCTTAGGCTAAATTCGGCGCTGAGGACCTCTCCATTTAAGAGGTCCTTGTCAAGGCCCTCCTTGGCAAAAGACTGAAGCTTCCTATCCACGATTTCTTGGAACTTCTCAGCGCTATCGGGATGGACGTTCTTTATCACGATGGAAAAGCCTGGTTCCCGAACTGGGCTAAATTCGCAGTAGACATCTTCACAATCCAGCTCTTGCAAGAGCGCTTGACGTAAAGGCGATGCTTCCGAATTCACCAAGACCGCAGGCAGAAGCTGCATGAGCAACATATCTTCATCCTTGGCTTCGTGGAGAAGCCAGGAGTAGGACAGGTAGGTCTTTTTATCGGGATCTTCGGAAGGAGACAGGGAGTAATGTTCGGTGAAGACCTGCTCTTTACCATAGCGGTGGACTTTTTTTGGTAAGGAGTCAACGTCCTGGTAGTCAAAATCCGCAAAGTATTCTTCCAGTCGCTGGAAAGTTTCTTTCTCATCCATGTCCCCGTAGAGGAAAGTCCAGGAGTTAGATGGGTGGTAGTAGTTCTTGTGGTAGTTGCTGAACGCTTCAAAGCTAAGGCTGGGAATCTGGTAGGGGTAGCCACCCGAATTCTCCCCGTAAATTGAGCTCGGATAGAGTTGGGTGGAGATTTGGTCAGACACTTGGTCTTCAGCAGATGACAGGGCGCCTTTCATCTCGTTGTAGACCACGCCTTGGTAATTGATGGGCTCGTCCTTATCGAGGATTTCGTAGCGCCAGCCCTCCTGGCGGAAGATCAAGGGGTCTCTCGTCGCGTTGGGGTAGAAGACCGCATCCAGGTAGAGGTCCATCAGGTTGGCGAAATCCGCATCGTTTCTAGAAGCAACCGGGTAGACCGTGCGGTCAGGATAGGTCATCGCATTCAGGAAGGTCTGCAAGCTGCTCTTCAAGAGGTCCATAAAGGGCTCTTTGGTCTTATACTTCCTTGACCCATTGAGGACGCAGTGCTCCAGAATGTGGCAGTTACCGGTTGAGCCTAGGGGTGGGGTGCGAAAGCCGATAATAAAGACCTTATTGGGGTCCTTGTTTTTCATGTGGAGGACTCGAGCCTTGGTTTTTTCATGTTCATATTGGTAGAGCGTGGCATCTTCCTCGGGAAGATAACGCTTCTCGATTAAGGTAAAGGTGTTCTTGGCAGTCATGGTCCCTTCTTTCTAGCAGCAAGCTAGCTGCTTCATAATCTTTTGGTTACTCTATTCTAACCTAGTTGAAGGGGATAAACTAGAGCGGAGCCCTTCGCGACCTATAAGGCAGTCATCAAGAAAAAACTTGATTTTTATGGTGTTTCCTGTATACTGAGTAGGTATCTTTATGTAGAGAGGTGCTTTTTGCGTGCAAAAAAGAACCAAGCACGTTCCAAAAGGGACCAAAAAAGAAAGTGGAAAACAAATATCTACCACTTCTGCTATACTGAATATACATTCTCTGCTCCGATATGAAAGCGGGGCAAATTCCAAAGGGAGGTGAAAGCATGAATCAATATGAAATGGTTGTCGTTTTAAAGCCAAATCTTGAAGACGAAGGTCGCACAGCTGTTTTAGACCGCTTGAAAGAAGCAATCGAAACAAATGGCAATGTAGGAGAAATCGATGATTGGGGAACGAGAAGACTCGCATACGAGATTAACTACATCAAAGAAGGTTACTACTATGTTCTTAACTATGAAGCAGATCCAACAGTAGTTGCAGAAGTTGAACGTAGAGCTCGTATCATGGACCAAGTCATTCGCTACTTGACAATCAAGAAAGAAGCGTAATGAACGAAACAGGAGGTTTACAATGAATCATGTAACTCTAATGGGACGTTTGACGAGAGACCCTGAACTCACATACAACAATAATACTGGAAACGCAATGGCACGTTTTGCCATTGCCGTTGACAAACAGCTATCACGCGACAAGAAACAAGAAATGGAATCAAAGAATCAGCCAACTGCAGATTTCATCAACATCATTTGCTGGGGTAAATTGGCCGAGAATGTCAACCAATATACCGCTAAGGGGAAGAGAGTTTTAGTAGAAGGCCGTATCCAAACGGGTTCCTACGAAGCTCAAGATGGAAGCCGCCGCTACACCACCGACATCGTCGCTTCATCCGTCGAGTTTATCGATTGGAAAGACCGCGATGGTTCAGGTTACAGCAGTCATCAGCAACCAGCCAACAACAACCCAAAGAACAACCAGACCGAAAATAAGGAATCATTCAACGATGACTTCTTCGGAGATGACTTCAGTCCAGTAGACGACGATCGCATTCCATTTTAATCGACTAGATTAAAAGGAGGTTCAACATGCAAAATAGAAGATTTAGACCAAGAAAGAAAGTATGCCAATTCTGCAAAGATAAGAGCAAAGTTCTTGACTATAAAGATGCTGAGGGTGTAAAGCAATTCACTAACGAGCAAGGCAAGATTCTTCCTCGAAGAGTTACCGGCACTTGCGCTAAGCACCAACGCGACGTTCAATTAGCAATTAAGAGAGCTCGCCACATCGCTTTGATCCCTTACGAAGCAAAGTAAGGCAGACCAATACGAATAAGAAATCCTCGGGACATGTGAATGGCCCGAGGATTTTTTGCTAGTTGGTGAAAAACCCTGGGTATAAGTTAATCCTTGTTTTATGCTATAATCAAACAATACTTAAGTGTCTTCAACTGGACGGCTAAAAGTTCAGTTTTAACGCAAGCTCACTGAAGAAGTGAAGGAGTAATAATGGAATTCAACTTTAACAAATATTCAGGGCCGGTTAACTTTCTGGCGACCACCCTGTTGGGGGTAGCGATTATCTACACGCAGCTTTCTATTTTGCCTGCAGTCTCCCTCTTATCCCTATTTGCCTATACGGTCTTATGGGTGAATGAGGGTTGGAGGTGGACGATGCTAAGCTATCTAGCAACCAGCGCTATCGTCTATTTCATGTATGGTCTAGAGACCGCTATAGCGGTAATGCCAACCATCATCATCCTCTCAGCGATGATTGCAATCTTCATCGAAAGGAAGTTCGACCAGTTTAGAACCATCTTCCTGGCAACGATTGGCTTTATCGTAGTTACCTTTGCTATGCTCTACATAACAGAGTTAATAACAGGTGTCAGCTTCCAAAACTCCATTTCCCTTTTGGTCCAAGACCAGTTAGGTGATATCTTGGAACAGCTGGATAGTTTACCCGATTTCAATAACAACTTTTTTAACACGCAAGTTGCCTATTCCGCAGCCATTCTGACCGCCAGCATCATACAGAACTTGGTGGGTGTCTTCTTTGTGGCAGGTTTAGCTCTGGTTACCTTGAACTACTACATTTCTACATCGATTCTCTTTCATGGCAACATCTTGAAGAAGAAGGTGCTCCTCTCCAAGTTGCAGATGCCGAAGGTCCTTGCTTTTGTCATCGTAACCATCATTGTTTTCAGCTTAATCCTAGGCGGAAATAATCCCATGCTTAGCATACTTGGGTCCAACATCATGCTCATCGGAGCAAGCCTATTTGCCCTAAACGGGATGGCTACCCTAGGCATGATGCTGAAATTGCGTCTAGTCAGTTACTTTTTGGTGATGATTTTCGTGATCTTTTTCGGCAACGTCATGATCTACGCCCTAATCTTTTTAGGGGTCATCGATACCCTTGTGGACATCAGAAGCCGGATTCATTTCCCAGGAGGCCCTCATGGTAGATAATAGACAGAAAAACAAGGGAAGCGAAGATATCCGCCAAGTCAATTGGAGCGATGTCATCGTCTATCCCATCATTGCTGGTTTAATGACCATAGGCCTATTCGTCTGGAATCCTATCGCCGGAATCATCGGGCTTTTGGGCACGGTTTACCTCACCTACAATGCCTATATGCAAGAGAAGGAGAGCAAGACTGCTGTCACCTCAGCGATTGAGGACCTGAATCTAGATTTTGATGAGATTACCAAGAATGCCGTCTTCGGCATGCCCTTTCCCATGGCGGTGCTCAACCAACAGGGCAACTTCCTCTGGTATAACTCCTCGTTCAAGTCCATCTTTGGTATTGAGGCCTCTCTCCTAGGTAGGGACTACAAGAACATTTTTGACAATGTAAGTTTGGACAACCTACTGAGAAAGGATGACGAATACTTCCGTACCAGCATGGATGACAAAGTCTTCCTCTTCTACCACAACGTGACCGTAAACTCCCAAGGGGAAAAGTTGGTCCTCCTCTACGGTGTAGACAACACTGAGGACGAGGAGATCAGGGACGCTTGGGCTGCGGAGAAGATGGTGGTATGGACCGTCTATTTCGATAACTACGATGAGATCAGAGCGAAAACGCCTGAGCAAGATAGGCCCTTGACCTTTGCCCAGGTTGACCGTTTAGTCAATAGCTATGCACAAAATTATGATGCCTTCGTGGTTAAGTATGAATCTGACCGCTACATGATTGTCATGGAAGAGGCCCTCTTCCGCTTAGCCGAAGAACAGAAGTTTTACTTATTAGAGGATTTGAGAGACTTACCTTTAGAAGAAAAAATCCGCCCAACTTTTTCCATCGGTATTGGGCGGGGTAACCATAATCCCCAAGATCTGCAAAAGGAAGCAAGAAATGCGATTGACATTGCCCTATCCCGAGGCGGAGACCAAGTTGTTATCAAAGATGGGGAAGAGCTCCGTTACTTTGGGGGAAAGACCCAAGCAACCGAACGCTACACGAAAGTCAAGGCAAGAGTTACGTCCAATGCGATTTCCCAGTTTATTGAAGAAGCTAAGGATGTATTGGTCATGGGGCACAAGAACCCAGATATGGACTCTTTCGGTGCCTGCTTGGGTATATTAGCCCTCGTTCGTAGCCACCAGAAGACAGCCTATATTGTGCTGGATGAGGTGACCCCGGCAATCGAAAACCTTTATAACAAGGCAATTAATGACATACCTGATTTGAGCAACTTCATCTTAACTCCGGCGGAAGGGATGAGGCAGCTATCAGCAGCCAGCTTGGTCGTGGTCGTCGACAACCACCGCCACGCTTCTACCGCTAATCCCGATCTTTTGGATAAGGGTAACAGGGTAATCATTATTGACCACCACAGGA
Source organism: uncultured Peptoniphilaceae bacterium (assembly GCA_964346245.1). GTDB lineage: Bacteria > Bacillota > Clostridia > Tissierellales > Peptoniphilaceae > CAYFUF01. The sequence goes on from CAYFUF010000009.1 coordinate 35,885, forward strand.
GGGGTAACGACTATATCAAGGATGCCGTTATCTCCTACATCGAACCCTACGCATCGTCATCTTCCGAGCTAGTTACCGAGCTTTTGAGCTATGATGATGAAAACTTCAAGCTGCCCCAGGTCATCGCCGAAGGTCTGCTAGCTGGCATCACGGTGGATACCAAGAATTTCTTCTACCAAACGGGTGTTAGAACGTTTGAAGCGGCTGCCCTCCTCAAAAGGCACGGAGCTGATTCGACCGTTATCAAGGAGCTCTTCAAAGACGACTTTGATCTGGTGCGAGGCAAGTCAGAAATTATTAGCAACGCCGAATACTTCGATGACCGCTTTATCATCGGTACTTTCGACCACGACATGGAAGGGTCCACTTTAGTTGCCTCACAGGCAACGGATGCCCTACTTGCTATCCGTGGAATCGAAGCTGCTTTCGTCTTAACCCCATCCAATGGGCGCATACACATCTCCGCTAGAAGTGTTGGAAAGATTTCCGTCCAGCTCATCATGGAGAAACTGGGCGGTGGCGGTCACCTGACCGCAGCAGCCACCCAGTTGGATACGACGATGGAAGAAGCAAAACAACAATTAAAAGACGCGATAACTGAATTTGTCAAGGAGGACGAAGATGAAAGTAATTCTAATTAAAGATGTTGATGGCTTGGGTAAAGAGGGCGACCTCGTCAATGCGAAACCAGGATACTTCAATAACTATCTCGCTAAGAACGGACTAGCCGTTCTAGCAACTCCAGATGTGGTCAAGCGTTGGAAAGCGAAAAAGAAGGAAGAGGAAAAAGAAGCTCTAAAGCGCCGCGAAGATGCTCAGGAGATGAAAAGAAAGATTGAGGATTGCCAAGTCACCATCAAAGCAAAGGGTGGGCAGGGCGGCCGCCTCTTCGGTTCCGTTACCGCTCAAGACATCGCTGATGCCCTCAACAAGGAGCTTGGCACAGATATCGATAAGAAGAAAATTGAATTGAAGGATAGTATCCGCAATGTCGGCAACTATCACGTGGATGTTCGTGTTTATCCTGAAATAGTGGCCAATCTTAAGGTACAAGTTGAAGAGGCCTAGTGATGACAGAGCAAATGCCGAAACAGCCTGCAAATGACGGTGCAGAACGCGCCGTCCTAGGCTGTATTTTTTTAGATAGGACCACCATCAATGCCGCTAGCGAGCAGTTGACTAGCGCTTCCTTTTACTATCCTAAAAATGCCTATATCTTTGAGGCCATGCTCCAGTTAGACATCAAAGCCGAACCCATCGATTTTCAAACGATTGTCAATGAACTGAAGAAGATGGGCAACTTGGATAAGGTAGGGGAAGCCTACGTTATTGACCTGCTCAACGAACTTTATTACACCAGTAACTTTCAAAGCTATGTGGATATCGTCAAGGAGAAGGCCCAACTTCGGGACCTGATTCACCTTGGTTCCGACATCTATAACAGGGCTCATGGGGAAAGCGAGGACTCCAGCTCCATATTAGCCTCAACGGAAGAGACCCTGCTTCGCATCAATGAAGACAGGAACAATGCGGAGCTGACCATCCTCAGCCAAACTATCCCTGATGCCATATCACAGATTTCCCTCCTATCTTCAAACAAAGGGCAGTTGACCGGCTTATCGACAGGTTTTCGTTCCTTGGATAACCAGCTATCTGGTCTGCAAAAATCTGACCTCATCCTCTTGGCGGCAAGGCCTTCTATGGGCAAGACCGCTTTAGGCGTGAACCTCGCCTATAACGTTGCTCGCTACAAAGATAAGGAAGGGATCTATCCCAACCGGGTTGCTGTCTTCTCTTTGGAAATGAGCAAGCTGCAGCTTAGCCAGCGTTTGTTAGCGATGTCTTCGAATATCGGCCTCCAGGATATCATCTCGGGAGAGATTGATGGACAGGATAAGTGGGACAGGCTCTTTGAAGCATCGCAAGAGCTGAGCGAGATTCCCCTATACATCGACGACACCTCCTCCATATCCATTCAAGAGCTTCGGTCCAAGTGTAGGAGGATGAAACTTCAGCACGGCCTAGATCTTATTGTCATCGACTATTTGCAGCTGATGACCGTGGAAGATGTCAGAAGGAGCGAGAACCGCCAGCAAGAAATCTCCACCATATCCAGAGGATTGAAGGGTCTTGCTAAAGAGATGAACTGCCCAGTCTTAGCTTTATCCCAGCTTTCCAGAAAGGCCGAGTCGAGGGAAGGAGCAAGACCAATGATGAGCGACATGAGAGAGTCTGGAGCCATCGAGCAGGATGCCGATGTGGTTATGCTCCTCTACCGAGAGGACTATTACGACAAGGAGACAGAAAACCAGAACATTACCGATGTCATCATCGCTAAGCACCGGAACGGTCCCGTCGGCACCGTCCAGCTTTACTTCAAGAAGGAGCTCACCAAGTTTGGTGACTTAAGTTATGAAAATGATCCAAATGCTTGGTAGACAATCGAATGATGAAGGGGAAGGCGACATTCGCCTCCGCCCACTACAAAAGCAGGATATAAAGCGGATCACGCATTGGGGCACCAATCCATCGCCGCTCTTGGCTGGTTATAACTATGGGGAAATGACTTTCTCCGAAGCTTTCTTTTGGTATCGAACCAAGACGGCAAAGAATGCCAAGTACTTTGCTATCGACCACAGGGATAGGAAGCTGATTGGCTATTTGGGTGCAAAGCGTGTTGACTTTGCCAATAAAACTGCCCTCCTGGGCATCGTTTTGGATGTGAACTACCAATCCCGGGGTTATGGGAAGAAGGCAATGCACCTTTTCATGGACTTCTACTTCCACCAATGGGGCATGAAGGTGCTCAACCTGGAGGTAAACCAATTCAATGACAGAGCGCTAGCGCTATACGAAGACCTAGGCTTTCGCTATATCAAAGAATCCTACGAGAGATTCGAGAACCAAGATATTGATTTAAGCCAGCTGGATCAAGCAGTCCAAGATAGCTTTTTCTATAAGAATAATACCCTCTACAGCAAGTTGTGGGTCATGCGAAAGGAGATCCGATGAGAATAGATTTTGATTTGTCCAAGATAGATTTTCGGACGACACCGGTGGAGAACATGTTCCTAGACACTTACTTGGAACAGGCACCGGGCAATGCAATCAAGTTTTATCTCTATGGTTGGAAGGCCTGCTACGGCAAGATAGATAGCAGTTACTCCTTGGAAGACTTGAGCCAAGTTCTAAATCTTACCCCGGAGGAGCTCTTGGAGGCAATCGGCTACTGGATCGATGAAGGTCTAGTTGTCCTATTGAACGATGGAGAAGACTATGAGCTGCATTTTCGCAGCATCATCCTCTGGTGGGCGGGCATCTACGATACCGTGGAGTCTTTGCCTATTGCTAGTTTAACCGGAGGCAAACAAAATGCCATCTCCTTCCAGGTGACAGACGAGGTCCCAGAGGAAAGGACACCGTCCCTCTTCGACCAATTGACCCCTCAAAAGGGTGGTCAGGCTGGGCCAAGCAGCGGGGCAGGTGAGAGCGCTTCCTCAATTCAAAAAGACGGTCAGGATGATAACAAAGGAAGCGATGATAGTAGGCGCAAACTCTTCGATGCGCTGGAAGACTTCCTATCGCAGGGGGTCAGCTACCAGGTCCTCCTCCAGCCAGATGAGATTCGCACGATTCATGACTTTTTAGACACCTATCCCATCAGCCCAGACTTCTTCCTCTACGCTTATCAGAGGGCGAGCAGCCATTCGCAGGCAAGCTCTAGGTCTTTCTTCTATGTAAAAAAGATCGTTGAAAACTGGTTGCGTTTTGAGCACTTGACCAATAAGGAAGACTTGGATGCCTACCTAGCTAAGGCCGAAGAAGCCAAGAAGAATAAGAAGCAGAGCAGCCGGAAAAGAGCGAAAGCTAAGGCAAAGAATCTATCTGACGATAAACGAATGACTAAGGAAGAGCGGACCGCTTGGGTGAAGAAGAGACTAGAGCAGTCGAAGCGGAGAAGCTTGAAGGGAGGTTCGGATGACGAATAAAGAGACTGTCAGTGATATCTTAGACCGAAGAAGGGCTTGGGCTAAACTGTCCCGGGACCGCCGCGTGGAGAAGTTTTATGAGGATTATCCTGAATTCATGCAGGTCAAAGACCGGATTAAAGAGCTGAGCCAAGAGCTGATCCTATCAATGCTGCAAAAGCAAGATGTAGAAAAACTCCAAGAGGAGCTAAATGCACTCCGCCAGGAGGAGAAAGACTTCCTTTCATTCCACAAGATCGACGAGAACTTCTTCGAACCGGATTACACCTGCAAGATTTGCAAGGATGAAGGCTTTGTCGATGGCAAGTCCTGTTCCTGCAGAAAGCAGCTCTTGGTAGATTATAATTACGATCAAAGTAAAGTGAAGGAGCTCTTAAAGGAGCAGAACTTTTCTACCTTTAGATTGGATATATTTCGACAGAGCAGGCAACCAGGGGAGGAGATAAGCCCCTATGAGAATATGAAGGAACTACTAGCGGCCCTGACCGAAGAGTACGTGCCCTACTTTTCCAACAAGTCGCCCAACCTCTATTTCTACGGACCTACGGGAACAGGCAAGACTTTTTTGGTCAACAGCATCGCCAAGGGGATTCTGGACGAGGGACACACCGTCCTCTATCAGACGGCAGGGGAACTCTTAGAATTTCTCGTTAACTACAACTTTATGTATGTCGAGGACAAGGAGATTTATAAGGACCGCCACCAATACGTCTACGATGTGGATCTTTTGATTATCGATGACTTGGGCACGGAATTCGTCAGGGACCAAACCCTATCAGCCCTATTTGATTTGATCAATAATCGCTTGGTTGGGAAGAAGCCGGTCATTCTTTCTTCTAATGTTGAATTGGAAGAACTGGGTGACTACTATGATGAGCGGATTGCTTCAAGGATACAAGGAGAATATTCTGCCTTCGAACTCTACGGCAACGACTTGAGGCGGAGATTGGATTAGGAAACAGGAAACGAACAGAAGGGAGTAGCCATGATTAAGGTAAGTGCTGATCAGATGCAGGCAATCGACCGATATGCCATCAATGTGTTGGACATTCCGTCAATTCTTTTAATGGAGAACGCCGCTTTACGGTCGATAGCCAATATGGATTTACGGCGGAGACATTCCTTTGCCATCTTTTGCGGTACGGGTAACAATGGAGGCGATGGGCTTGCTATCGCCAGGGGACTCATTGCCCTAGGCAAAAAAGTTATTACCTTTATCATCGGAGACAGGACCAAGGGCAGCGAAGAGTTTCGCATCAACTACAAGGCTCTGGAACACCTGGGTGAAATCCATTGGTTGGATACCCTAGGCGACATCGATTTGATGAAAGAGAAGTTGGATGAGGTGAACACGATCGTCGATTGTCTCTTTGGGACGGGCTTGAATCGTCAGATCAGAGGGATGGCCCTCGTCGTCATGGAAAACATCAATGAGTCGCGGATACACACCATCTCTATTGACGTCCCTTCAGGAATAAATGCGACGACGGGAGAATCCTTTGGGTCCGTGGTCGATGCTAGCGAGATTATCTGCCTGCAATACATGAAGACCGGTTTGGAACAGTCGCCCTATGTTCACTGTCCTATCACCGTTGTTCCCATCGGGATTCCTGATTTTGTTGCGAAGAAGGTGCTGGGATAGTATTATTCTAATGATTGATATTGATACAAAGGACAATAAGCGAAAGGTGGTTACGCAATGTTAGATATAAAGAGAATTCGACAGAATCCTGATGAGGTCGTCGAAGGGTTAAAGAAGAGATCTGGAGCATTTCCAATCGATAAGGTTTTGGAGGTGGATGAGAAGAGGAGAAGCCTGCTTGTTGAAGTTGAAGAGAAGAAGGCTGAGCGCAACCGTGTCTCTAAAGAAATCCCCGCCAAGAAGAAGGCTGGAGAAGATGTCTCTGCCACCATCGAAGAGATGAGAGCACTGGGCGATGAGATTCAAGTCCTAGACGATAAGGTCAGAGAATGTGACGAAGCGCTCAACGATTACCTTCTGTCTATCCCAAATATTCCCGACGCTTCCGTTCCCCAGGGTAAGGACGACAGCGAAAACATAGAGATGAGAGTGGTCGGCGTGCCAAGGGAGTTCAGTTTTGAAGCCAAGGCCCACTGGGATATTGGAACAGACCTAGGTATCTTAGATTTTGACCGAGGAGCTAAACTTTCCGGAGCCCGATTTACCGTTTTTGCCGGTAAAGGTGCTCGACTGGAAAGATCAATTTACAACTTCATGCTTGATTTACACACTCAAGGACAACCTTATACCGAGGTATCGCCACCATACCTGGTATCCAGAGAATCCATGACTGGAACGGGACAACTGCCTAAGTTCCAAGAGGATATGTACCACTGTGAAGAGGATGACCTATTCCTGATTCCAACGGCAGAAGTTCCCGTTACCAACCTCTTCCGCGACGAGATACTTGAGGAGAAGGATCTGCCAATCAACTTGACCGCCTACACACCTTGCTTCCGCAGGGAGGCGGGCTCTGCAGGTCGTGATACCAGGGGTCTAATCCGCCAACACCAATTCGATAAAGTCGAGTTAGTCAAATTTGCTAATCCAAAGAATTCTTTCGATGAGTTGGAGCAATTGACCTTAGATGCAGAGGAAGTCCTCAAGCAGCTAGAGATTCCTTACCGAGTCGTTAAACTATGTACAGGCGATCTAGGTTTCTCTTCAGCGATGACCTACGATATTGAAGTATGGATGCCAAGCTATGGTCGCTATGTGGAGATCTCATCCTGCTCAAACTTCTTGGACTTCCAAGCGAGAAGAGCCAATATCCGTTTCCGTGACAGCGAAGGTAACATCCAGTTTGCCCATACCTTGAACGGGTCAGGGCTGGCTGTAGGCCGTACCTTTGCTGCTATCCTGGAGAACTATCAGAACGAAGACGGCACTGTTACCGTACCTCGCGCCTTGGTGCCTTATTTTGGCCAGGAAGTGATAGATTAAGTTTTTATGATGAATGAAGAGAAAAAGATAATCCTAACAGGGGGTGGGACAACGGGGCATGTCTCGGTTAACCTGGCCCTGATTCCTAGGCTCTTGGATCGGGGCTGGACCATCCACTATATCGGTTCTGAAAATGGGATTGAAAGAGACCTAATTACTGACTTTCCTGAGGTAACCTACCACCCCATTGCGACTGGCAAGCTCCGCCGCTACCTATCCAAAGAAAATTTCTTAGATATTGGCCGAGTCAGCAAGGGGGTAAGACAAGCGAGGAAGCTCATCAGAGAGATTAAACCTAATGTGGTCTTCTCCAAGGGTGGTTACGTCTCCGTGCCTGTGGTCATGGGTGCCTACTTTAATAAGGTGCCCGCGATCAGCCACGAATCGGACCTTACGCCAGGTTTGGCCAATAAACTGAGCATGCCCTTTGTCAAGAAGGTAATGGTTACTTTCGAAGACACCATGCAATACATCAAGAAGAACAAAGCCTTCTACCTAGGGCCTGTCATTCGCGAGCAGATTAAGCATGGGGACCCAGCTCGGGCAAGACTGGACTATGGATTTACTGATAAGAAACCCATCATGTTGGTCATGGGCGGTTCCCTAGGTGCACAAGCCCTTAACCGGGCAGTATGGGACAACCTAGACAGCCTCCTTGAACACTTCGACATCCTCCATGGGGTGGGCAAAGGCAAGGGGGACCCCAGCATGGACAGGCCGGGTTACGTCCAAGAGGAATACATCCGCGCAGGGATGAACGATGCCTTGGCTATGGCAGACATCATCGTCTCCCGAGCTGGTTCTAATGCCATCTTTGAATTCCTCTACTATCAGAAGCCAATGTTGCTCGTTCCCCTAGGCACCAACCAGAGCCGGGGCGACCAAATCTTAAATGCTGAGAACTTTGAGAAGAGAGGCTACGCTAAGATTCTCTATGAAGAGGACGTCACTTCCCAAAGTTTCGCCGCCGCCATTCAATCAATCGAGGACAACAAAGCCCAAATCAAAGCCGCCCAGGAAACTTTCCACTTCCAGGATGCGGTGGGCACGATTATTGAAGAGCTGGAGAAAATTGCTAAGTGATAAATCTTAATGAAAGACAAGAAAGGGCCATGCCGGAGGGATTAATTCCCTCTTGCATGGCCCTTATTCATCTACGATTATAATCTGTTATACAGCTGTGACGGCTTGGATAGCTTCGATGACTTCTTCTAATTTCATTGCCCGAGAGGCCTTGACCAAGACTAAGCTGTTTTTCTCGATGAGGTACTTTGCCTTATCGATGAGGTCCAACTTAGAGGTAAAGTGGAAGAGCCTGGAGGGAGGGAAGTTCTCGATTGCTCCATCGATGATATAGGTGGACAGGTCCCCAAAACAGAGGACGTAGTCGATATCGTTAGGGTTAATCTTGCTTCCCGCTTCTCGGTGCAATTCAATCTCGTCTTCGCCAAGTTCAAGCATGTCGCCAAGTATGGCAATCTTACGCTTGTAGCCAGACAGCATGCTGACCGTGGTCAGCGCTTCCTGCAAGGCTTGAGGGTTAGACTTGTAAGCGTCGTTTAGGATATCAAAGCCCTCCAAGTGGATGAGCTCTGAACGCATCTTTGTTTGGTCCTCTACGAAGAGGCCCCTTTGAATCTCTTCATCGCTAAGGCCTAGTTCCTTGCCGATAATGATGGCAACAGCGGCGTTGTACATCTGGAAGTGACCCAACAAGTTAATGTTCCACTCCTTGGCGTCCATGATAAAGCGGTTGCCGCTGGCGTTGGAAGTGAGCAAGCTGAGGACGTGGTCCGCCTCAGGATCTGTACCAAAAGTAACCACGCGGGGAAGAACATCCAACTTAGCTAGCTCAGCACGCAGGATCTCATCATCGTAGTTATAGATGAAAAGATCATCGGATGTCATTTGTTCCAAAATCTCCAGCTTTGCCTTGGCTACATTTTCCCTTGTCTTGACGATGTGCAGGTGGGAGTAGCCAATATTGGTAATGGCAGCAATTTGTGGCCTCGCCAACTGGACAAGAAGGGAAATGTCACCGAACTTCTCCATGCCCATCTCCAAGATAGCTACCTGGGTGTCCTCCTCTAGCGAAAGGAGAGTGCGAGGCAGGCCGATTTCATTATTCAAGTTACCAATCGTTTTTTGCGCTCTTAGCTTCTGCTCCAAAACCGAGTAGACAATGTCTTTTGTCGTCGTCTTCCCGTTGGAACCCGTGATGCCCACTAGGGTAAGATCCAATTCATCGCGGTAGTTTTTGGCCATGGTCTGCAGACCAACCAAGCTATCCTCCACGAGGATAAGGGGCTTATTGAGCTTGTTAAAGTGGTCAAGGTGGTCCTTATCTACCAAGCTTGCCACGGCACCTTTGGCAAAGGCCTCCTCCATGAAATCGTGGCCATCCAAGTTCTCTCCAATAATTGGCACATAGAGATCGCCAGGGTTGATGGTTCTAGTATCAATGGAGACCGATTGAACCTCAAGAGAAGGATCAAAATCTTCAATGAGCTCGCCACCAGCTAAGCTTGCAATGCGCCCTAAACTCTGTACTTTCATCTTGCCTCCCAGTCTGTTTTTATAGCTGCTCTTTCCGCTTCGGATTCAAGCGCATATTCGATGATTTCATCCAGGTAATCCGAATAAGTCATGTCGGTAAGCGCCACCCATAGCTTAGGTGCTAAAGAGATCTGCGTCATACCAGGAAAGGTATTAATTTCATTGATAAAGAAGTGCTTGTTCTCATCCATGAAAATATCTACTCTAGCCAAACCTTCACAGCTGAGCGCTTGGTAGGCACGGAGGGCTAATTCCTGCACTTCTTTCACCAAATCATCAGCTAGTGGGTGGGGGACATTCTCCTTGGTGGAACTATCGTTGTATTTTGCATCGTAATCCAAAAGACCGCTCGCTGTATAGCTACCAGGCAGGGATGCCTTTGCATTCCTGTTACCCAGGATAGAGAGCTCCAGCTCCACCCCAACAACTTCTTTCTCGACCACGACCCTGCGGTCATAGTTGAAGGCCTCTTCTAAGGCAGCAACCAAGCTCTTCTTATCTGCTCGGTTGACCCCAACGGAAGAGCCATTGTTACAAGGTTTAACGAAGCAGGGGAAGCCACAAACACTTTCTATTTTCTGCGTCAGCTCCTGCTCACTCATCTCTTCATAATCTGTCCGAGTCAAAATAAAATAAGGTGCCGTTGGCAGACCAGAAGCTTCGAGCACCTGGTTAGCGTAACCTTTATCCATGCAAAGGGCGCTACCCATCAAGCGGGTGCCAATGTAGGTCACATCGAGCGTCTCCAGAAAACCTTGGATTTCCCCATCTTCACCCGTCTGTCCATGGATGACCGGAAAGACGATAGGTTGATCAATCTGATCAAGAAAGAGGCAGAAGTCGCTGATGGATTCCAGCCTCGACTTGTTATTCTTCGCGATGAGGTCCTTGCTATCAGCCACTTTTTCATTGATTTCACCCAAGGGAATAAAGTGACCCGCCTTGTTGATATATATACCATAGACTCTATACTGCCTGCGATCTAGATTATTGATAACTGCAACTGCGCTTCGGATGGCAACCTCATGTTCCGTCGAGCGCCCACCGTAAATCACGATGATGTTTTTCATGGGAAAATCCTCTTTCAATATTTACATAGCTTTAACCGTAAAGCTTATTATAAACCATAATGGGCCAAGCTCCAATAGCTTAGAATATATGATAAAAACAAGTGAATTGAGACTGACAAACCAATATGGGATTGTCAGGAATAAATAATAATTATTAAATATTGATAGGTACTTTTATATATAACATGATTAAAGCGGAAAAGAACTAGAAGAAAATAATCCTTGGTCAGATAATACGGTTTTTAATGGTTGATAACTTCCAATATCAGGACGAGGGGGACGGCGTACATGCGAAAATCTATATTTATATTCATAACGAATACAATTATTCTAGTGTTTTTGCTACTGATGATATCATCCAACTTAAACGGGATCCTCTATCAATCTTACCCTTCAGTGACTATTAATGAGATTGGTAGCGATATAGATTTAGCAGAGTTTGAGAACAGTCTCTCTAGTTTAGCCTATGAAACAGATAGTGTCATTGCACGGCGAGTGGTTACACCAACGAATCAGGGGACGTCATTCCTTTATAAGAAATATGGTGAGGGACAGCTTCCACCACTATTTTCCCAGCAAATGAGAAGACCGTTCAGAGTTCGGATCCTGCTAACTCATATTTGATTGTGAGTGGCAACCTTTCTGTCAGTCAGTTGAACTTAAAGCTCCTAGAATTTGCTAATGGGACGGATAGGGATGCTCGGGTCTCTCCGCCTGGCTTGGTAATACGGCTACTAT
>CAYFUF010000010.1:0-17896 GCA_964346245.1 uncultured Peptoniphilaceae bacterium
TCTCGCCTCTTGGACCTGCAAAACGTAGGCTACTGTAAAGTATATCACTAAAGCCAGCAGAGTGACCAAGCTGATTCGTATATACACATTTGTGTTTGTAGATAAGCTCCACAGGAGGAGGACGGCAAGCCCCATGATAGCTGCTGCTAGCGTAATCTTGATAAGGCCTGTTATGGCTGATTTCAACTGTGCAGCTGGGAACCTTCTCTTGTAGCAGTAGATCGCATAGACGCCAGCGGCCATCATACCGATGGACGAGGATAGGGCAAGGCCGTTGATGCCGATGAGGCCGGATAAGATAAAGTTTAGGGGAATATCGAAGAGGACCTGGACAAACATTATCCGTATGGGTGTCTTGGTATCATTGATGGAGTAGAAGACCCGGGTAATGAGGATGTAAATCGTCTCACCCAGCAGAGAGAGGGAGTAGAACCGCAAAAGCCCGCCTGTTAGAATGGTGGATGCCCTGTCAAAGGCCCCTCGCTCAAAGATGACCTGGATGATGGGCTCTGCCAGGATAAACATGCCGACTACAACAGGGATTACAAAGAAGTAGATAGACTCCATCGAACCAGCTACCTCTCGGTGGTAGTCCTCTTCCTTTTTCTCTTGGACCAACTTGCTGAGCTTGGGATAAACCGCTGTGACGCCAGAGGCAATGATAATGCCTGAAACCATGGTAATCAGCTTGCTCGCATAGTCCATAGAGGATACACTACCCGTCTCAAATAAGGCGGTTGCAATCATCTTATCGACGATCTGCGCTAGGTCCGTTGCCGCTACCGACAAGAGAATGGGAGCTGCCAACAAGAAGAAAGTTTTTAGTTCTTTATTGCGCTCAAAGATGGGGCGATGGCGATAACCCGTCTTTCTCAAGGCCGGCAAATAGTGGATATATTGAGCAAAGTAAGCCAAGGTGTAACCGATTGGCAGGAGCAGCCATTGGCCTGTAAGCGCCGCAATAAAACAAAAGATAATCAGCACAACGTTGTTGATTGCGACGGTAATGGAAGGACTGAAGAAATCATCATGGACATTTAGGTATCCACTAAAGGCTGATGTGAAGGCAATGGGAAGAATGGAGATGACAACAATTCGTATGTAGAGCGCTGTCTCCTGAATAATTTCCCCTTCCCAGCCCCTCGCTAAGAAGGAAGCGATAGGCTCAGCAAAGATGACCACAAGTCCTATGATGACTAGTGATACGAGCCCCAAGATGTTGGAAACATTGGCTGTAAAGTTTCTTGCTGCCTTAATTCCCCCTTCTTTACGGACCGCATTGAAACGGGGAATAAAAGCTGCCGTTACCGAGTTGAGAATAAAGCTGGATAAGAGAAGAGGTACTAGGGTGGCCATAACATAGATATCTTTAGTCGCGCTGGTTCCTAGAAAGTAGCCAAAAATAAGCTCTCGAACTAAGCCAAGAACTTTAGAAAACAAAGTGATAATCATCAATTGAACAGCAAAGCTCATGATATACCTTCTTTAACTCGTATCTACTTCTCTTCTTCCAGTAAGAACTGACGAATTCTCTTCACATTATCTTTAAGATCAAAGCCAGCCTCTCTCAAAAGCTCGTCATAGGAGGCCCGCTCTCCCTCCTTCTCGATCTGACTGAGGGTATCCGCCCAAACGGAAGGTTGATCTTCGATGGAAGCAAATTGTACCAAAGGAGTGAGGGCAACAGCTGGGTCAATGTTCCTTGAGATTAGACAAGGCAAGCCAGAGGCCTGAGCCTCGACTAAAGACAGGGGTAAACCCTCGTATTTGGAGGGAAAGACCATCACATCAAAACAAGAGTAGTAATCAGATACATTGGTCTTTCTGCCTACGAAGAATACCCGGTCCTGTAGATTCAGGTCAATTACCTTTTCCCGAATTCTTTCTTCTAGACTACCTGTCCCGACCAGGATAAGTTTGGCTTGGCTATCTCTTTTCGCATAAGCCTTGAAGACATCGATGAGATAGTCGTGGTTTTTTACGTCTTCTAAGTGACCGATGTGACCCAACACAAACTCATCTCCGATGCCTAGTTCTTTACGAATCCTTGCCCTCCTACCGGGATTGTAAGCAAAGCGGTCAAGGTCAATGGCATTGTGGACTAACGCGTAAGCTGGGTCCGCCTGTAGTTCTGGGGAAAATGAAAAGTCTGCTGCCCCTTGGGAACATGCCCAAAAGCGGTTAGCATACTTGCCAATCTTCTTGCGGTGTAGTTTATGGAGGGTCTCCATCTTCCAGCCACCCGAGGCTTGCGGGCAATGAACATGTATAATCCTTTGCCCTACCTGGGCCTTCCACGCCCGCTTGATTGCCTCGATTGTAGATAAGGTGCAGACATGCATCCATATAGTGTCGAAAGCGTAGTCCTCAAAAAGTTTCTTCGTCTGCTTGATATTGCCAAAGAAGCTCTGCCCCCTCCTGAGGACTTGGTGGATAATGAAGCCTTTTTGCCTAAGCTCCTCTTCAAAAACTGGAGGCTCATTTACGAGGAGGTGGATTTCAAGCCCCTCTACATCCATCAGGCGAAGATGGTTGATGATGAAGTTTTCTAGGCCGCCCAGTTTAGCGGTAAGCCCGTAAACTAATATTCTTTTCATGCCAAGCTACTCTTTCCTAACCTTTTTCTCTGGTAGATGAAGACTAAAACGCTGAGCAGGAAGATTCCTGCGATTGCAAAAAGCTGGGTTTTCTCCATAAATGAGCCAATCATGTTGAGAAAGCTGGCTCTAGGGCTGAAGAGGAGGTCTCTTGTCACAATGAGCATGACCATCCGCAGAAAGACGCTCTTACCATAAAAGAGGCGGACAAGAAGAGCAATCAGAAAACCATAGCATGCTGAACCTAGAATAATTCCTATTGGCCCGAAATCGGCATATAGTTCAGCGATATAGCTTGATCCTGTGCCCAGACCTAAGTTTAAGTAGTCGAATGGTGATTGGAGAAAGCTCAGGACGTGACTCAACTGGTGGGTATCCATAACGACCGCCAAGGATTGACCAGTCGGCCTAGCCTCACCAGTGATAAAACCGAGGACATCAAACTTGAAGAAATCAATCAGGTTACCGAAGCTGTAGAGGCGGTAAGGGATGAGCTCCTCGTAATATTGGACATTTCCTATGGTCCTTGCAGAGACTCCTTGGTTATAGAAAAAGCGAATCAAGGAATTGAAGAAGCTGTTGGTGACCGTGATTTTTTCTGTTCCCCGGCTATCCCCAATACGGATGAAGAGAAAGACCAATATGGGAACGATAATCAGCATGGCAACAAGCAGCCTCTTTGGCAGGCGGACCCTACTGCTTCTCATCATGTAGTAGGCAATCACAATCAGAAGGTTTAGGGCAATCGGATTGCGAAGACCCTGGAAGAGCTCAATAACACTAGCGGTCAAAAACAGGATGGTTGGTAAGATGATGTGGCGCCTTCTCGGTAGCGTTGCTAGGTAGATAAAATAGGCAGCGAAGCTCATCCTTCCCACAATATCCAAGAGGCGCATGATGGTGCTCATTTGACCAGCGACGATATAGGATTGGCGGTAGCCGACTGAACGGATGTACTGAAGTTCATTGAATAGGTAATAGAAGTGGCAGATGATGGTAACAAAAAAGATGGACAGAGAAATCCGCCTCAAGGTGCTGATAAAAGCAGGGTGTCGCTCGAGCCAGGTTGTCTTCTCCCATAGGGATAGCTGGCCGGTCTCTCCTTGCTCCTCTATCTTTCCCTTCCTCTTTCTTCTATGAAAGAATGTCCGAAACTTCCAGACGCCTAAGGTAATCAGCGAATAGGTCAAACCACGGAAGCGCTTCTTGTTGCCTAAAAGATGGCGATAAGTCAACATAACATAGGTCACCGATAAGGTGAATAAAGACAGGGTAATGAAGAGAATCATCCTCGTTGCAATTGCCCGCTCAAACCCCATCTCAAAGAGGCCGACATATTCATAATCGGCCTGAAAAAAAGTAGTCACAAGAAATCTGCTGAGCAAAAAGAAGGCAAATGTAAAGGTAAATAAGGCAAAAATAATGTTCTTGTTCAGGTGGTGAAGGCTGTATAAAAAATTATGAATCAGCACCAAGATGCTGGCAATGACAAGGATGTAGGGATTGCGCTGAAATACTATGCCCGCTAGAATCAGGATGAGCGCTATATCGATTAAGATGTTTTCAAGCTTGCTATGCCACTGCCCTTTCCTCAAGCGCGTTAACGTTTTTTCCATGTTATTCCCCTTGTTGTGTACTGAACTCAATCACTTTACCATAGCTGAAATCGTAGAGCAGCTCGTGGATGCCCTTTTCATCTTCGATTGCCATCAGAGAAAACCTCGGCCGAACATTGTCCATGGTCTCGCCTGCAGGCATATTGGTTTCTAACTTCTCCGAAACGCCCTGAGCATCGATGGGATCATTAAAAACAATCGCCTTCACTTCATCCGCACCCGCATCATAAAAGGTAAAGCGGTAGTAGTGTATCTTATAGTCGGTTATGTTATCAATGTAGGAAGTCATATTGACCAGTTGCCCCTTGTCCCCAGTTTGCAATTGCATCTTGGGCAGAATGTAGCGGGCCATGGGATCGAACTCCTCAACCCTAGCATACTTCAGGATGCGCTTATTCTCATTGACCCACTCATAGTTATAGACATTGAAGGTATCGGTGAATCTTCCTTCCTTCACCCTAAAGCTATCTGTTAAGGCTTCTCCTCTTGGAATATCGGCCTCGAAGTCCCCAGTCTTTGCGCCTGGTGCAAGAAACTCATCAATCATGACCGTCCTGATTACATCACCCTCATCGATCACGACGACAACCTTATTAATATAGAATTTAGAGATATTCTCCAAATAATAAACAGGTTCCCTGTCAATGTAACGCCTGCGCAAGCGGAACGCTTTACCAAAATCCTTAGGCTGTACATCCTCTATGGCTTCCGTTCCGGAATAGGCATCTAACATTTCCATTGCTTCCGAAAACTGGTCCTCCAGATTCTCGTCAGTGACACCCTTGATTCTCATCTCGGCGGTGTTGTACCACATGGCCAAAACGATAAGCAAGAAGGCACTTATGCTTATCGTCGCTAAGTATTTCACTTTTTTGTCTTTGAAAAATCTCTTCTTGTTCTTCATCGCAGTTTCCATTCAGTTAGCTGGCGTTTCGATTGATATTCTCTCGTTGAAACACACTTTTGATGGTATGCAGAATTATCTTTACATCCAAAAGGAAAGACACATTATCCACGTAGTAGAGGTCATTTCTTTCTCTTTGCTCGTTGGTTGCTGCATTCCTTAGCATTGCCTGATTATATCCGGTGATACCGGGCAGGACCTTAAACTTGCGAAGAAAGTCCTCGGAGTAGTTATACTCGTTGCCCGTAGGGGATGGTCTCGGTCCAACAAAGCTCATGTCTCCTAAAAAGACATTGAATATCTGGGGCAGTTCATCAATGGAGGTCTTTCGCAGAAACCGTCCCACCTTCGTCACTCTGGGGTCATCCTCGGCATTATAAGTCGTTCCGTCCTCATTGCGGATGTCTGGTGCATTTACCTTCATGGACCGGAACTTATACATCTTATAGGGAACCATATCCTTGCCCAGCCTATTGGCGTTATAGAACACAGGGCCCCTGTCCTCCAGCTTGATTGCAATTGCCACAGGTATCAGGATGAGCACCACCCCTAGAGATGCAGGTATGGCGACCAGTATATCGAGTAACCGCTTAATAAACTTCCTGTACATCGTGTCCTTCCATCTCCTGCTTAATTTCTTCTAATGCTTTAGAAAAGCTGTACTGATGGGTAAAGCCCAAGTGCTTTTTCGCCTTGTCGGCCAGAAAATAGGAGGAAGGAATCGACTCATCTACCCCCTCATGAAGAATCTCCTTGTCGTTAGCAAAGGCTTCGTTGATCTTCTCCGCCACCTGCAAATTGGTGAAGGCTTCCCCAGACCCAATATTGAAGGCGCCGTGGCTAGGGGCGAAAACAGAACTGGCAAAGGCAAGCGCTGCGTCCTTCGCATAGAGAAACTCCCGCTTACCGACGGAATCTTTTACGCTTAACGCCTGCTTCAAGTAAGCCTTACGCATAAATACATTAATCATGTAATTGTTCTTTTCCAGCGCCCCAAAGAGGTGGGCAAGGCGGAGGGACTTCACATGCATGCCAAACTTTTTGGCATACCATTCCCCAATCATCTCACTTGAGAGCTTAGCGATTCCGTACATACTGATGGGACTTGCCGCTTGGTCCTCCGTCCATGGAAGAAGGTCTTCGTCGGAATAGACCGAAATGCTAGAGGCAAGGCTGACATACTTGATGCCACAATTATTCGCCGCCTCAAGAACGTTTTGTGTCAGAATCTCGCCCTCATGAAACTCTTCTATCCTCGCTTGGCTACCTCTTTTTGCAGCCAAGTGGATAACAGCATCCACGTCGTCCAGGGCCTTTTCCAGACTGGCCACCCTATAATCCGTCTCCCGTAATTCATAGTCAAAATCCCGTTTACTCGTCGAGAGGACGATGGGCTTGTATCCCTTTTTAACCAGCTCAGTCAACAAGTAGGAACCGAGAAAACCTGTGCCACCTGTTACTGCAACCTTCTTAGGACTCATAGATAAAGTATCCAATCTTTTCATACTTGCCGTTAACTGGGCGAATTTCATCTCCCTGCTTGTAGTAGCAGTAGGAAGGATACTCCTCAAGCTCCTTAGCAAAGCCTTCGTAATCTGCTATGCTACCAGGCTCTTGGCAGATAAATTCCAAGGTAAACCCATGGTCGCTATCCGACATGTCTTTCAGCTTATCCAACTCGGAGCTGTCCCCATATAAGAGGTGTTCAAAGGTTAATTTTAACAGATTAAAACCCCGGTAACGTTCCAGAATGTTCCACATGTGGCAACCGTCGATACGAGGAGTAATCTCGATAATATAGGGTTCATCATTCTCTACTTTAACCTGGGCATAAACTGGGCCATTTTCGATTTCCAACACCTTGCAGGCATTCTCCATAATTCGGCCCAACTTTTCGTTGGACTCCTTGCTCAGGACTTGAGCAGGCACGATGTGCTTATGGATTAATCCGAAGTATTGGTCCCAAGTCTCCCTGTCGGAGGCCTGTATGAATCGAATTTGTCCATCCACCATGTAACCATTAACCGAAATTTCCGGCCCCTGTATATATTGCTCGGCAATTACCTTCTTGGAATGCGAATAAGGAAGGGCTAAATCAAAAGCCTCTTTAAACTCTTCTTCGTTGTGGACAACCGTAATGCCCCGCTGCCCCTGAGAATCCGATGGCTTGACGATAAAGGGAAAAGCTAACGCTAGGTCTTCCTCACCTGTCTCTAATACTTGGTAGGAGACGTTCCCCTCGAAGCCCTGACCCAAAGTTTCCCGTAGGTAGTCTTTCTTATTGCAAATTAGTGCGGTCTTTTCTGAGATGAAATGGGGCATGCCTAAGCGCTCACTGATTTTGGACGCTTGGGGCATTGCCATATCTGATCCCGTTGAATAAACCGCATCGATATGATTCTCCTTGATATACTCAATGACTGCATCGGTATCCATAAAGTTAATTGCTTCAAAGTGGTCTGCCGCTTCTGCACCAGGACCGTCATTCTTTTGAGCAATTGCAAAAACCTCATGGCCCATCTTCTGCAACACTTTGATCGCATCTTCTTGAACCGCTGCTACACCAAAAATTAATACTCTTTTTTTCATATTATCCTCCTTGGAAGACCAATAAATCATTCCTACCATTTTACCACAATAGAGCTAATGACGATAATTCAGCATTTTTATTCTAAGCGAAAACCATGGTCGATAGCAGGTACACAACAGGCAAACTCACGACCGATAAAAGCGAGGTGAGACTGGTAATCTGGGATGCATATTTCGTGTCCTGCCCAGCTATGCTCGCCTGCATGGACATATTCATTGCCGTAGGACAAGCAAAGATAATGGTGGTTACAATCTTGAAGGTATTGTTGCCCGGCATAAAGTAGAGTAGGCCAACTGTTAAGACTGGAAACACGATAAGTTTAATGAAGCTGGTAAACCAAGCTCTGGGTGCCGTGAAGACCTCGGCCAAACTGCCCGCACTGAGGAAGACGCCTAAGAGGATCATCGCCAGCGGCGTATTGAGGCTGGTCATCAGGTTGATGGAGCTCATGAGAAAGCTTGGTATCGGTATCGACAAGACATAGATAACAAGGCCGATGAGAAAGCCGATACTGGACGGATTGACTATAAGATTGCGCAGGGAGAAGCTGGAGGTCATCTTCATCAGCTTAGCCCCGAAGGTCCACACAAAGATGTTTGTTACGATGAGGGCTGGGGTCACATAGATGACCGCTTCTGGGCCAATCACCGCAGTGATCAAAGGAATTCCAATAAAAGCCTTATTGGAAAAGATAACCGCATAGCGATCGATGATATTATCTTTACCAAAGATCAAGCTAGACAGGATAATAAAAACAAAGGTTAAGATTGCCCCCACAATGAAGACCAACAAGAGGAGCAGGGCCTCATCTGGGTCAAAAGGGCGGATAAATGATTTAATAAGAGTCAAAGGGATGACGAAGGTCATCAAGACTTTGCTCAATTTGGTGGCGGTTACCCCGTCCAAAAGGCCCCTTCTACCGAAGAAAAAGCCAAAGGCACTGACGATCATAAATGACAGCATCTGAGATGCTACAATATCCATAAAACTCCCTCAATTCTAGTCATAAACTAAAAAGATTATATCATGCTTGACCTAAAGAATAAAAGAAAGGGATACCAGAGCCGTGAAAACGGCTCTGGTATCCCTATAAGTTTATCTTTACAAGTTAATTATTCACGCTTAAGCAAGATAACCTTGCTCATCTAACTTCACTAAGAGGTCCTCCACAATCTTTTGGAAGGTCTCCCCAGATAGCTTGCCTTGGTCAATAACCTCTTGCTCATCCAGCTTTCCTCCAAGACCTGCGGCCATATTGGTCGCCAAGGAAATAGCACCGATGCGAGGAATCTGCATGTGGTGGGCAGCAATTGCTTCGACGACCGTACTCATGCCACACATATCAGCACCCACGCTTTGGGCTAACCTGATTTCTGCCGGAGTCTCATAAGCTGGACCAGAGAATTGCATATAGACGCCTTCCCTTGCCTGTCCACCCGCCTCAGTGATGCAATCAACAATCAGCTTGCGGACTTCCTTATTGTAAACTTCCGTCATATCAGGGAATCTGGTACCCAATTCATCGATGTTCTTGCCCATCAAAGGCGATGGAACGAGAACGGAGATGTGGTCTTTCAAGGCGACGAAGTCGCCGATGCTGTAGTCTGTATTCGCGGCCCCCGCTGCATTGGTCAACAGAAGGACCTTGATGCCCAACTGACCCATCAAGCGCACAGGAAGCACGCAATCTTCTACAGGGTAACCCTCATAGAGGTGGATGCGGCCTTTCATCAGGATGACATCTACCCCATCCAATTGGCCAACGACAAAGGCACCAACGTGTCCTGGTGCAGTCGAGGTTGGAAAACCATCGATCTGTGCATAGGGAATCACGGTAGGATTCTCTACGCGATCAGCTAGGGCGCCAAGCCCAGAGCCAAGAACAATGCCTACCTTTGGCTCAACATCAATGCGGTCTTTCACTTGGTTTGTACAGTGGATCAATTTGTCATAAACGTTCATTGTCACGCTCCTAAAAACCATTGAAGAAAGCGACGAGGAGAAAACCAACTAGGGCGAATAAGCCAAGGATTAAGAGTACTGGTGGTAAGAAAGTTTTCAAAGCAGCGAGAATCATTGCGCGTTCGTCGTTCTTATCGAAGTCATTCTTGCGAAAGTCCTCTAACTTCTTTGCCCGCTCTTCTTCCGTCAACCCCTCATCGGGGTCAATCGGCTTCTTAAAAATCATTATTTTGCACCCTTTACTGCTTCGTCTTTGTGGTCGATATCTTCCTTAATGAGCTCGTGGCTGACTTCCTCAGAAATCTTATCCAGCTCTTCCAAGCGTAATCTTTCTTTTTCATCACATTCTGCAATCCAAATTGCCCGCTCATTCTGATCTAGGTCGTAAAGGTGGCAAGCTACAAAGTGTTGGCTTCCAACTTCCTGTAGATCAGGCTCATATTGCGTACATCTTTCCATGCAGTAGCGGCATCTGGTGTGGAAACGGCAACCATCAGGAGGATTTACCGCTGATGGGATGTCTCCCTCCAGGATAGCCAACTCTTGGTTACCTTCCACGTCTGTACGTGGAATAGCGGCCAATAGGGCTTGCGTGTAAGGATGTAGGGGAACCCTGAACATCTTGTCGGAATCAGCAAGCTCAACGACCATACCAAGGTACATAACTGCGATACGATCAGAGATATACTTAACGACTGACAAGTCGTGGGTAATGAAAAGGTAGGTTAGGTTATTCTCCTCTTTCAGGTCTTGTAACAAGTTGATGACCTGAGATTGGATGGATACGTCCAATGCAGATACCGCCTCGTCGCAGACGATGAACTTAGGGTTTAAGGCTAAAGCTCGAGCGATACCAATACGCTGTCTCTGTCCACCAGAGAACTGGTGAGGATAGCGGTGAATGAAGTAAGGAGCAAGTCCACACTCTTCCATGACACCCTGGATGTAGCTGTTGTAACCTTCTGACTTGCGAGATTTGAACATGTTATGAGCAATCAAACCTTCGCCAATGATATTTCCAAGGGTCATCCTCGTATTCAAAGAAGAATAAGGATCCTGGAAAATAATCTGCATATCTTTTCTCAGCTCACGCATCTCTTTTTCACTTAAGCGAGCTAAGTCGACGCCGTCATCTCTTAGGGCTTCGAACTCGTCGTAGCCCTCATTACCTTCATTGCTCTTGTGGCGAGCCTTGACAGCTTCCTGCTTCTTTTCCGCTTCAGCATGAAGAGCAGGAATCTTGGCTTCTAATTCCTTGCGACGGTTTTTCAGCTTGTTCTTGGAAGACTCATCTTTGTATTCGTTCAGCTTCCAATCGATAACAGAAATCTCCTTGTGCACCTTTGCTTCGGCCACGCGAGCTTCAAATTGCTCGGATAGGAGGGTAGAAACTTCATCCAAATTTTCATCGACGAGGAGCCCACCGGCAAGACGCAAGACGTTGTAATAATCGTTTTGAATCTTACGACGCTTCTGCATCATCTTATCTAAGATAGCGTGGTAGTCGTCACCATCTAAGTCGACGTTCTCCTCCGCCTTCTTGGCTGCAAGCTGCTCTTCTAGAATCGCATACTCACCCATCTCTTTTTGATAATCACTGAAGAGCTGTTTAAGGTTCTTTAAGTCTTTGCGGACGTAGTCAGGATTGACTTCGGCAATCGTAGAACCATAGTAAAGGGTAACACCCTCGGTTTGCTCGTAAATCTGTAAGATGGTACGACCAAAGGTTGACTTGCCTGAACCAGACTCACCTACCAGACCCAAGGTTTCTCCCTCATAGATATCTAGGGAAATATTCTCATTGGCATGAACGTAGAACTGGCGTCTTTGGAAGGCCTTCTTCTTTAAAGGGAAGTACTTCTTTAAGTTCTTAATCGAAAATAAGGGTCTCTTTTCTCTAGTTTCCACGTCGAGCCTCCTTTCCTGGGTAGTGGCAGCGAATCTGTTGATTCTCTGTTACTACACGTAACTCTGGCATTTCCTCGCGGCACTTGTCTGTCGCATAAGGGCAACGCTCAGCGAAGCGGCAACCCTTAGGCAGGTTAAGTGGGTGAGGAACTGATCCTGGGATAGCGGAAAGTCTTTCCCCTCTATCCGAAGATATGGATGGAATCGAAGCTAACAGACCCTCGGTATAAGGGTGTTGGAATTCGGTTCTGTCCTCTTGGAAAATATAATCTACTGGAGCGCGCTCAACAACCTGGCCGCAATACATAACGGCAACATCATCCGCCATCTGGTTAATAACACCGAGATCGTGGGTGATGAACAGAATCGCTGTATTCGTCTGCTCCTTCAAATCGTTCATCAGCTTAAGCACCTGTGCCTGGATGGTAACATCCAAAGCGGTCGTTGGCTCATCAGCAATCAAGAGCTGAGGACGGCAGGCAAGGGCCATAGCGATCATAACACGCTGGTTCATACCACCGGATAACTCAAAAGGATATTGCTTGACAACAACATGAGGGTTAGGAATCTTAACCAATGCTAAGAGCTCCTCTGCCCTCTTGTGGGCCTCAGTCTTAGACAAGTTCTGGTGGAGAATCAACGCTTCACTAAGCTGGCGCTCAACGGTAAAGACTGGGTTCAGTGAGGTCATTGGCTCCTGGAAGATGATGGAGATATCATTACCACGAATGTGCTCCATTTGCTTTCTGCCAAATTCAGAGATCAGCTCTCCATTGAACCAAATTTCACCTTCAACAATCTTTTGATTCTTCTCAAATAATTGCAAGATGGACATAGCGGTCTGGCTCTTTCCTGAACCAGACTCGCCTACAAGACCTAAGGTCTTTCCTTCTTCTATTTCCAGGTCGACACCATAAACTGCCTTAATCTGTCCGCGGGCTGTGTCGAAGTAGGTATGCAAATTTTTAATCTCTAATAAAGACATTGCGCTTACCTTTCTAATGATTTAGGATCGAGTGCATCACGAAGCGCATCACCAATTAGGTTGACGGTTAAGGCAGTCAAGAAGACGGCCATACCTGGGAATACCCACCGCCACCAGTACATCTCGATAACATCACTGGATTGAGCAGAGGTCATCATGTTACCCCATGAAGGGTTAGGCTCTGGTACACCGAAGCCAAGGAAGGATAGACCTGCCTCAGACAGTAAGTTACCAGCGTAACCAAGGGTCGCCTGTACGATGATGATCGATAGGATATTGGGTAGGATGTGTGAGCT
The DNA here is from genome assembly GCA_964346245.1 of uncultured Peptoniphilaceae bacterium. GTDB lineage: Bacteria > Bacillota > Clostridia > Tissierellales > Peptoniphilaceae > CAYFUF01. Next base: position 12,859 of record CAYFUF010000010.1, read on the forward strand.
CATGATTGCGCCTTCACGTAAACCAAGGGCGCGAGCCGCAGTAATATAGTCTTTCTCACGTTCAGCAAGAATCTGACCACGTACCAACCGAGCAATACCAGTCCAACTCAGAATACCTAAGAGGACCATAACCAAGAGGATACGTTGGTAAGGCGTAGCTGTTGGTGGAATCGTAGCTGAAAGGGTGATAATCGTTGGATAGAAGGGGAAGGATGCGATGATTTCAGAGAAACGCATCAAGGCATTGTCCACCCATCCGCCGTAGTAACCAGCTAGCATACCGACGACTACACCGATGAGAATCTGGATGACGATAGCGATGAAGGAAATCTGCAGAGTTGCCTTACCACCGTGGATTAAGCGGGTGAATAGGTCACGTCCTAATTGGTCGGTACCCATCAGGTAACCATCGAGTCCCCAAGAAGTATAGGTAGACTCATCCTTCATAGCGAAGTTATTGTAGAAACCAGCGAATATTCTTTGGTAGCCATCATCCTCTGGAACTTTTGTTACATCTTGATCGTGCTTACCCCAAGCGTGGACTTTACCAGACTCGGTTAAGACTAGGCTGTGCTCACGACCTCCAGCAATCTGAATTGCTTTTTCGTCTAGGTCCGGTGCATTCCTGATATTCTCAGCAGCAGAACCCCATGCCCACAGATTACCATCTGCATCGATGACAGATCCGGAACGTTGGGAGCGAGCAATTTGAACAACTTCCACTTCACCATTGGCTAATTCCTCTGGAATAGCGGTATCCAGCTCAGAACCTTTCGATCCGATTACTTCAATTTCATTGTTCTTTGTCACCAGCATGATATTAACGGAGCCGGTTGCAAAGTCCTTAACATTCTTATCATATCTTCTTGAGATGAGGTTTAGACGGTTAGGTAGGGTTGAGCCCCAAACTTTAATGGTACCTTCATTGGTTAATACGACCGAATACTGGTCGCCAGCGCCAATCTTTTGGACGCCACCTTCGCGCTCAACTAAGCTTTGAATATCGCTAGGGATGACCGTTTGATCGAAGGAATTATTTCCCCAACCAAGAATCTGATCACTATCCGTTACCACCAAGATGTGGCGGTCACCGACGGCAATCTGCTTGATTTTTTGGTCGCCAATCTGCTCTCTCACTTCTTCGGGCATCGTTAAGTTATTTTCACCATCAACGCCCCAGAAGAAGATGTTACCTTCTTTCGATAAACCGACCGAGAAGGTAATACCGGTTTGAATGTCCTCGACACCCTCATCCAGAAGGCTTTGAGGCAAATCCATGTATCCCTTACCAGGAGGTGTGTTTCTCATTGGACCTGCCGAGTAAAATGGGTCGAAAGGAATCATGGTCGATCCGACGAATACGATAAGAAAAACCGCGATAAAGCCGACTAGACCGATGATGCCAAGTGGGTTCTTGATGAATTTGCGAACAACACTGCGCCAAGGCGACTCGATTGATGCTTCCTCCAACAAGTTCTTTTCTTGCTCTTCAACCTGCTCTTTTCTCTTCTTTGGAGAGAACAGGCCTAATACGACGTTTCCAAAGGAGCGAAGTCCATTGGAAAAATGATTTCTATTTTTCTTCATGTGGACTCTCCTTCTATTCCAAACGCACACGTGGGTCGACTAAGGAGTAGCCGATATCCATCAGTAAGTTACCAGTTACGGAAAGGACCGCAAACATCATGTTCAATGTCATCAGGAGGTTGTAGTCTTGTGAAAGCACTGACTGAATCAGATAGCGTCCGATGCCGTCATAGGCAAAAACTTGTTCGGTAATGGCTGAACCACCCAGAAGTCCTGTGATTGCCCAAGCAACAACAGTAACCACTGGAATCAAGGCGTTGCGGAAAGCGTGTGAGTAAATTACAGTCTTTTCGCTGAGACCTTTTGCTCTAGCTGTTCGGATATAATCTTGGGACAGGGCATCCAGCATCGCCGTACGAACGTAACGAGAGGTTGATGCTAAGGAACCAATCGTTAAGGTTGCCGTTGGCAAGACCAGTATGCTTACCCATTCGCCCAAAGATCCCGTCTTTGGCATCATGCCTGGTGGGAACCAGCCCAACCTCAAGGCAAAGACATATATCAGGATGATACCGACGAAGAAGGTGGGCAAGGATATGCCCATAAGCGAGAAGACCTGGAAGAATCGATCAAAAAAGCCTCCCGGGTTCACCGCTGATTTAATACCGATAATAACTGATAAAACGAAAGAGATAAAAGTTACTCCCAAATTCAAAATCAAGGTGTTTTTCAGTGGAGGTCCAATAACATCCGTTACTGGTTTTCTAAAACGAGTAGACTCCCCCAAGTCTCCTGTCAATGTTCTGCCCATCCAGCGCACGTATTGCTCTGGAATCGACTTGTCAAAGCCGTATCTTTCTTCAATCTGATCGTATACTTTCTGTTTCTCCGCAGCATCTCGAAAACCTTGCTGAGGCATCATTTGCAATACTGGGTCACCAGGCATCATCTTACTAATTCCGAAGAGTAGTATAGAGATGATAAGCAATACAGGGATCAAATTGATTAGTCTTTTAATGATATATTTAACCATAATTTTTCCTGCCTTAGCAGCTCCTTCCTATGTACCTTCTTTTGCGCTACATTTGATAAATCGTGAATGGCCTTTTGGAGTGAAAAGCTTTCAATCAAAAAGGCCATCCTCGATTTAGTTCTTTTCCCATTCTATCACGTAAGCCTTGCATTGGGTAATGTTTTCCATTGTAAATTCTGTTTTATTCATGGATCCACCATCCCTTTTTATATAAATTTTTATATTGAAATCCCCTAGACATAAAGCGAGGGGGAGTCTCCTCCCCCTCAGCCTAGTTAACTCTTATTTGCAAATATTATTCGCTTAGAGTGATATCACAGATGTCGTTTGACCAATCCCATAGAGATGAAGTCTCAAGACCTTGTACGCGGACATTGAAGATATCATAGTATTCGTTACTGTATAGTGGTACTGCTGGCATGTAGTCGTTGTACCATACTAAGAATTCTACGAATCCGTTAACCCAAGTTTCGATATCAGTTGGGTCTGCCATACGCATTGTCTCTAATACTACGTCAAGTTCTGGGTCGTTAACACGAGAGTTGTTATCTGCACCGATTCTTGAAGAGTGGTAAGAGTAGTAAGGATCGTTAGGAATTGCAAAACCAACAGCCATGTTGAATACGGTTGGTGCTTCTGCATTGTTAGGATCTGGGTTGTAGTAGTGAGTCAATAGAGTTGCGAAGTCAGTCATATTGACGATATATTGCATACCCATCAACTTAGCGTTATCAGGAACTTGAGTTTGGATCAAGTCCGTTACTGTGTTCTCTAGAGTACCTTCATGGTAAACGATGAGTTGGTTACCTTCGGCATCGTAACGCCAGTAGCTGAAGCCTTCTTTGTTAGACTCATACTCAGCAGCTGCTTTTTCAGCATCCCATGGAGTAGTTCCGTCAGCTTCGAACGTATATGGTGAGTCGCTATCAAGAGCTGCGTTACCAGAATCAGCGTTGAATGTGTACTTGATCAGGTTGTCATTCAAGTAGTCAGCAACCATGTCGCCTTCATATTCTTCAGCTAATTCCCACATAGCAAGACCGTATGCAGAGTCTACAACTGAACCGTAACCACCAGTTACTGTAGCAACGAATTCTTGACGGTCAAGAGTGAATGCAATTGCTTGGCGAACGCCCTTGTATTGTGTTGCACCTTGGTCAGTGATGATTGGCATATAGCCGTATCCGTTACGCATGTATGATACTGTACCAGCTGAATCAGATGCTTTTGCTTTTTCGATCTTTTCACCTTCGATTACGCCTGTGGAAAGGTCAATGTTGCCAGCGATAACGAAGTCAACGTCTAAGTTTTGGTTAACAACTTGAAGGATAACTCTCTCAATTGTTGGAAGTTTTCCATCCTTGTTGCCAAGATACTTGTCGTTTATTTCAACTGTAGCCATACCGTTTCCGAAAGATACGAATTGGTAAGGTCCTGCAGTTACGTCAGGGTTGAAGCGGAAGTTTTGAGCAATATCAAGAGTAGATGCTGTTAATAGGAGCGTTGTTGGATCCATTGCATCTGGATTGTCTTGGTATTCTTGTAATAGAGCTTCTTGTGTTGTGATGTTTTGCTTTACTTTGTAAAGGTCTAACCAGTCGCCTAGTTCAGTACCGTCTGCAAGAGTGCCTTCTTTAGCAGCTGTTGCTAATTCTTCTTCAGTAAGAGCATCTAGTTGTGGCTCAAGAGCAGCATATTCATCCATGTCATACTCATAAGCTTCGTAAAGAGCCTTTTCATCTTCGTATGCTTTCTTAGCAGTATCAACAGCTTGTTGTTGATTGTCAACTAGAGATTGCTTATCTTCGTCAGTTACTTCGTAACCTTCAACAGTTGCAAGTTGTGCACCATTCTCCGTTTCAACTACGTCTAGGTTTGGAGCGTAGCGGTGTAATGGAGTTGGTGTCATAGTAACTAGGGCTGTCTCATAGAAGTAAGGAACGTACTCTGGAGCAATAGTTACAGAGAATGATAAATCGTCGATCAGGTGTAGACCAGCGTGTGCTTTGCTTTCGCCACTCTTGTAAGCATCGTAACCAAGTAGCTCAGAACCAGCAGTTGCATTTGTAGTTCCTAGTTGAGCCCATTCTTGGCTGTTGACAAATAGTTGGCCGAAGACGTAGTCTTTAGCGGTGATAGGTTCACCATTATTCCATACTAGGTTGTCGTTTAGCTTGTAGGTGTAAGTTACGCCACCATTTTCTTCTTCTGAACGTACAGGTTCTTCTGCTAGTACAACATCACTCCAGATGAAGGCACCACCCTCATCGCTGTAGTAAGTTGCATAACCGAAGTCTCCACCGTAGTTACCAATTAAGCGCTTAATCCATACGTCATAAGTACTGTTGGTAAATCCACTGATGTAGTCGCCAGATAATTCAGGTGTACCAACAACTAGTGTGTTAGCGTCAGTCTGAACATCGATTTGATCTTCTTCAGCGATTTCAGATGTCTCTCCACCCTCTTCGCCTTCCTCAG
>CAYFUF010000010.1:17996-44736 GCA_964346245.1 uncultured Peptoniphilaceae bacterium
TGATTCAGTTTCGTCAGATGTTTCTGCAGATTCAGTCTCTTCAGTAGAAGCCGTATCTTCAGAAGCTGGTTCAGATGAATCAGTTCCGTTACCACATGCAGTTAGAACAAGAACAAATGCAAGTAGTAAAGCGAGCCACTTTGAAGTATTCTTCATCGTCATTCCTCCTCAATAATTATTACAGACAGTAATTTCTGTATAGTCGCTATTATATGAAGACCCGATGTTTTTGTCAAGAAAATAAGGTTATTTTATCGAATTATTGTAACTTTATAACTGGCTGAAATTGCTGTTTGTCTTCCCTTATTTTCGTTAAGTCCTAGGCAATTTAAAGGAATTAGAGAATCTCGGACTTCTCAGCAAATGTCAAGCTCAATTTTTCCTAACCACATTATCTTGGTAAATATACGAAATTATCTTTCATAGGCATGATTATACAAAAAGGAGCGCTGAGTAGGTCAACTGACTAGCGCTCCTAACTATTTATTCATTTTGGGTCGAGGTCTCTATTTACTTGCCTAGAGCTTGTCTTACCTCTTGGACTACTGTTTGTACAGCATCTTCCCAGTCCATATCCTGGTTTTTCATTTCTCTTCGAGTTGAATACTCAACGATTCCTTCCACTGCTTTTTTACCCGCTGTAATGCGAAGAGGAATACCAATCAGGTCGCGGTCGTTGAACTTGACCCCCGCTCTTTCCTTGCGGTCATCCAAAAGGACATCAATACCTGCCTCCTCTAGTGCATCATAGATCTTTTCGCCCAGAGCGAGCTGATCTTCATCCTTCACGTTAACAATTGTTACAACTGCCTCGTAAGGCGCAACGGAAATTGGCCAAACTATGCCCTTATCATCATTATTCTGTTCCACGACAGCGCTTACGGTTCTGGTAATACCAATCCCGTAGGAGCCCATAAGGAAGTTGGTTGCCTTACCCTGTTCATCGAGGAAGCTAGCATTTAAGGAATCCGAATACTTGGTGCCAAGCTGGAAGATGTTGCCCACTTCAATTCCTCTGGCGAAGTTCAATTTGCCGCCACAGGATGGACAGACATCGGTTTCTTCAATCATCATCAGATCATCGGCAATTTCGCCCTTGAAATCTCTATCGTAATTCACATTCTTATAATGGAAGCCACTTTCATTGGCACCGGTGACTAAGTTCCTCAAGTGAGTTACCTGCTTGTCCACGATAACACGAATATCCTCGCTCAAATCAACTGGACCGATAAAGCCCGCTTCTGCTCCAGTCAGCTTCTCAATCTCCTCTTCACCGAGCATGTCAATCTCGTGCTCAGGAACGCCTAGGTAGGAGACAAGTTTAGCCATATTGAGCTGGCGGTCTCCCCGCAAGAAGACGAAGACAGGTTTATCCTGGACAAGGAGCAATACTGCCTTCAATGTCTGCGCTTGGTCAACTCCTAGGTAGTTAGCTACCTGCTCGATGGTGCGACAGTCAGGCGTTTCGACTTTTTCCATCTGTAATGACTCTTCGTCCTCTCGGTTTTCTGCTAGGTGGACTGCTGCCTTCTCGTCTGTAGCTGCATAATCGCAATCCTGGCAGTAGACAATCAAGCCTTCACCCACCTCAGACAAGGCGGTAAACTCGTGGGAGGCGTTTCCGCCCATGGCCCCCGAATCGCCCTGAACGACCCGATAATCTAGACCTACCCGATCGAAGATGCGCTCGTAGGCATCCCACATAATTTTGTAGGACTTCTCTAGGCCCTCCTGGTCGGCATCGAAGCTGTAGGCATCCTTCATGAGGAATTCTCTTGACCGGTTAATGCCAAAACGAGGCCTCTTCTCATCCCGATATTTCCACTGAATCTGGTAGAGATTTAAAGGAAGCTCTTTGTAGGACCTGAGCTCATCTCTGATGAGGGTAACGAAATATTCCTCAGCGGTTGGGCCCAAGCTGTACTCTTGATCGTGGCGGTCCTTCAACTTGAACATCTCGGGACCAAAGGTTGCCCAACGGCCGGATTGCTCCCAGATTTCCTTCGGTTGCAGGATGCTCATTAGAACTTCGTTGGATCCGCTCCTATCCATCTCTTCGCGGACAATTGCCTCTACCTTTTTTACGCTGCGGTAACCTAGCGGCAAAAAGGTGTACACTCCTGAGGATGTACGGCGAATCATTCCGCCACGCAACAGCAGTCTGTGACTAGGAATCTCAGCGTCCGAAGGTACTTCCCTTAGGGTTGGCATGTATAACTTGCTCATTCTCATTGTATTCATCCCTCTCTTCCACTAGCGGTTTCTTTTTCTGCGGTCTTCAATCTCTTCGGTCTGTTTGATGCCCTTCATGGACAGGCCGATATGCTCTCTTTTCTTATCTAGGCTGATGATCTTCACTGTGACGACATCCGATACCTGGATGATAGCGGATACGTCTTTGTAGAAGCCATCGCCCAATTCAGAAACGTGCACTAAACCGTCCTGCTTGACCCCGATATCAACGAAGCAACCAAAGGCAACGACGTTTCTAACGGTTCCCTTGAGCTCCATTCCTTCCTCTAAGTCATCAAAGCTGAGCACATCGGAGCGAAGGATTGGGCTTGGCATCTCGTCTCTAGGATCTCTGCCCGGTTTTTGCAACTCTTCAACGATATCTTTTAGGGTGGGTACACCGACACCTATCTCTGCAGCAAGCCCCTTGATGTCCAATTGATCTAAATTTTCGCCGACAATCTTTTCCGCAATGCTGTAGGATTCTGGATGGACAGCCGTGTTATCCAAGGGGTTGTCTCCATTAGGTATGCGCAGGAAGCCGGCACATTGCTCAAAGGCTTTGGGCCCAAGTCCCTTTACCTTCTTTAACTCCTTACGGGACCGGAAAGACCCATTCTCTTCCTTATACTTCTCTATATTCTTAGCCAAGCTCTTGCTGATACCTGAGATGTATCCCAAGAGGGAGGCGCTGGCGGTATTGAGATTCACTCCTACGCTATTGACGCAGCTTTCTACCACACCTTCTAGGGTATTCTCCAGTTCCTTTTGGTTAACATCGTGCTGGTATTGGCCAACGCCAATATGCTTCGGTTCAATCTTAACCAGTTCAGCCAGAGGATCCTGAATCCGTCTGGCGATGGAGATTGCCCCACGAATGGTGACGTCATATTGGGGAAATTCCTCCTGGGCAAGGGCTGAAGCGGAATAAATGGAAGCACCCGATTCATTGACGATAGCATAGAAGATATTCTTATCTTCTTGCTCCTTGATTAGCTCGCTGACTACCTGCTCTGTTTCTCTGGAAGCTGTCCCATTACCGATGGCAATCAAGCCCACATGGTGGGTATCGATCATCTTTTGCATTAGCTTCTTGGCGCCAACTACATCATTTTTGGGGGCCGTGGGATAAATGGTGGCGTGGTCAAGAACCGTACCGTTCTCTCCAATAACGGCCAACTTGCAGCCTGTTCGAAAGCCTGGATCAAGCCCCATGACCACCATGTCCTTCAAGGGGGCCTGCATGAGGTAGGGCCGTAAATTATCGCCGAAGATGCGGATGGATTCCGTATCGGCAAGGCTAGTCATCTCTTGACGGATCTCCTTCTCTATAGAAGGGAAAAGAAGCCTCTTGTAGCTATCCTCGATCGCCTCTTCCACCTGCTGGTAGCTGAAGCTGCCTGGCTTTAAACCGGTCTGTCTAGTCATCTCTCGAACGATGCGGAAAACATTTCGATCATCCGTCGTCTCTATTCTCACTTTGAGGACGCCAGCCTTCTCTGCTCGGTTGGTCGCTAAGACCCGGTGGGCTGGCATAGCCGAAACCTTATCGGACAGGTCGAAGTACATCTGATAGGTCTGAGCAAGCTCCTCATCCACATCCTTTTGCTTTTCCGTATGAATGGTGCCCGAGTTCCACAAGTTGCGGCGGAGTATATCCCGAATAGCAGCTGTCTCTGCCACATCCTCAGCGATAATATCTCTTGCCCCTTGCAGAGCCTCCTCTGAAGAGGGGAGCTCCTCGGTGATAAAGGCTTGCAGCTTCTCATCTGCTAGGGAGTCAACAGCCCCTTCCATCAGTAATTTGGCTAAGGGCTCTAGGCCTCTTTCCCGAGCGGTTGATGCTCTGGTCCTACGCTTAGGTCGATAAGGCAGGTAGAGGTCTTCCACCGCTTTGACCGTTTCCGCAGCTTGAATTGCCTGTAACAGGTCTCCCGTCAGCTTATCCTGGTCCGCAATCTTGCGGATAACATCCAGCTTGGCCTCTTCCAAGTTTCGCAGACTAGTCAGCTTCTCGTCCAATTCCCTAAGTTGTCCATCATCTAAAGAACCCGTTATCTCCTTGCGGTAACGGGCAATAAAAGGAATCGTATTTCCCTCATCTATCAGCTCGATGGTTTTTTGAACTTGCTTTTCTCTGATACCTAAATCTTCAGCGATTCTCTTAATAATCCGCTGATTCCTATCCTCGCTATCTTCCGCTTGTAGTGCTATCTCTTTATCGATTATCTCTGTCATTATGCTTAATTACCTTACTTCCGCTTGTGCATGCCAATTCAAATAGGCTTCTACAAAATTATCTAAATCTCCATCCATCACTCGGCCGATATTTCCTGTCTCTTCGCCCGTTCGGTGGTCCTTAACCATGGTATAAGGTTGGAAGACATAAGAGCGTATTTGGCTACCCCAGCTAATTTGGGTGTACTTGCCCTGTATGTCCTCAATCTTTTCCCTTTGCTCCTCTTCCTGGATTTGGACCAGTTTGGCGGATAGCATGTCCATTGCCTTCGCCCTATTCTGGATTTGTGACCTTTCATTTTGACAGGTGACCACGATGCCGGTGGGCAAGTGGGTAATCCGAACGGCCGAGTCTGTCGTATTGACGTGTTGGCCGCCTGCTCCCGTTGACCGGTAGGTATCAATCTTCAAATCCTTCTCGTCAATTTCCACCTCTTGGCTCTCCTTGAGTTCAGGAAAGACATCCACGCTGGCAAAGGAGGTGTGGCGACGAGATTGGGAATCGAAAGGGGAAATTCGAACCAGGCGGTGGACGCCCTTTTCCCCCTTGCAGAGGCCGTAGGCGTTGTATCCCTTAACCTGCATGGAGACCGACTTAATTCCACCTGCCTCCTCGTCATTGATATCGGTGATCTCTACCTTCCACTTCTTGTTGTCGAACCAGCGCTCGTACATCCGCTTGAGCATGTCTGCCCAGTCGGTTGCCTCCAAGCCCCCCGTTCCTGCATGAATGGAGAAGTAGCAGTTGTTATTATCGTATTCTCCGGACAGGAGGGTCTTGATTCTCAGGCCGTTGATTTCTTTGGCCATCCTTTCAATATCTTCCGTCAGGGTATCCCTGCTCTGCTGGAACTCACTGTCATCTAAGATTTCAAAGAGTTCGTTGGTATCCGAAAGCTCGCTATCCAACTGGTGGAACTCCTCGATGGTATCCTTGGTTTCGTTGTAGACCACCATCGTCTCTTGAGCCTTTTCGCTATCGTCCCAGAAGTCCGTGGCGGTAATCTGTTCATTGAGGGACTCCAGCTCTTTTACTAAGCCAGGAATGTCAAAGAGAACCTCGCAAGTCATTCAGCGTCTGGGTTAAATTCTCCAGCTGTTCCGTCATCTCATATTTTTCCATAGTAAGCCTTCCTCGGTCTATCCTTGTACCTTGCCATGGCAATGCTTATACTTCTTGCCGCTGCCACAAGGACAAGGATCATTTCTTCCCACTTTTTTCTTCTTGCGCTCAAAGGTTTTGTCTGTAGGCTCATCTCCTGCACCACCAGATTCCTTGGTTGCCTTAGCTACCTGAGTCCGCTTCATATTGGAAGCAGGAACGACATGGTAGAGGAGGCGGACCGTCTCTTCACGGATGGATTCATTGAGCTCATTGAACATCTCGTATCCTTCGTTACCGTAAGCGCGGACAGGGTCTTCATTACCATAAGCCCTGATGCTGATACCTTGGCGCAGTTGGTCCATAGCGTCGATGTGGTCCATCCACTTGCTATCGACAACGCGGAGGAGGACGATGCGCTCAAGTTCTCTCATCTCCGTCTCTCCGATTTCCTCTTCCTTCTTTTCATAGAGGTCATCGGCAATACCAATCAATTTATCTTTGAACTCTTCCTGCTTCATGCCCTGCAAGGACTCGATCGCAAGGATGCCCTTGGGAAGGTAAAGCTTGCTCAAATAATTGAAGAGGCCCTCAAGTTCCCACTCTTCAGGAGAGGTGCCCGGAGCACAGAAGGAATCGACAGCATCAGAGATGACGCTGTGAATCATGGAAACCATCGTGTCCTTCATGTCCTCGCCACGAAGAACTCTGTTTCTTTCTTCATAGATGGTAGACCGTTGAATATTCATGACATTATCGTATTCGAGGACCCGTTTACGCATAGCGAAGTTATTGGACTCTACCTTCTTTTGGGCTCTTTCAATACTATTTGTCAACAGTTTAGCTTCGATAGGCTCATCTTCTTCGAAGCGGCCACTAGAGACAATTGCCCTCATCCGCTCGCCACCGAAGAGACGCATCAAGCTATCATCTAAAGAGATGAAGAAACGCGATTCACCTGGGTCGCCCTGACGGCCGGCACGACCGCGCAGCTGGTTATCGATACGCCTAGATTCGTGTCTTTCCGTACCTAGAATATAGAGACCGCCAGCTTCAATAACTTGCTTCGCATTCTGGTCGGTTTCCTTCTTGAACTCTGCCTTTGTCTCCTGGAAAACTTTCCTTGCATCAAGGATCTCTTGACCGCTGATCATGATGGTCTCGTCTTCATTGGAGGGGAAGTGATCATCTGGCTTCACCGCTCGATAGCTGTCTGCCCATTCGATCATCTCATCGCTGTAACCCTTCTTGCGCATGTCCTGCTTGGCCATAAATTCAGGGTTACCACCGAGTACAATATCCGTACCACGACCAGCCATGTTGGTAGCGATAGTCACCGCATTCAAACGGCCAGCTTGGGCGACAATCTCCGCCTCCTGTGCGTGGTGCTTAGCGTTTAGGACATTGTGCTTGATGCCTTCTTTTTTGAGAAGCTTAGAGATGAGCTCGGAAGCTTCAATATCGACGGTACCTACAAGGATCGGTTGTCCCTTATCGTGGACCTCTTTAATCTGCCTGATGATTGCCCTATGCTTAGCCGGCTCAGTAAGATAAACTTGGTCATTTTGGTCTAAACGCTGAATTGGCTTGTTGGTAGGGATCGCCACGACGTCCATCTTGTAGATCTCGGCAAACTCATCTTCCTCGGTCATGGCCGTACCGGTCATACCGGAGAGCTTTTCATACATGCGGAAGAAATTCTGGAAGGTAATGGTTGCGAGAGTCTTGGACTCCTTTTTAATCGCTACACCTTCCTTGGCTTCAATCGCTTGGTGGAGGCCGTCGGAATAACGTCTTCCCTCCATGATACGGCCAGTAAACTCATCGACAATCTTGACTTCTCCATCATCGGAGACGATATAGTCGATGTCTCTTTTCATGTTGTTTCTTGCTTTTAAGGCCTGGTGGATATAGTGCATGAGCTCCATGTGCTCGGGATCGGAGATGTTTTCAACGTGGAAGTAGGCTTCCGCTTTGCTGTTACCTTGTTCCGTCAAGTTGGCTGCTTTTCTCTTCTCGTCGACCAGGTAGTCAACCGTCTCCTCCACATACTCTGCCGTCAAGGCTTCCAGCTTGTTCAGCTCCTCGCTAGGGTCAAGGATACGGCCTTCCAAGGTCTTGATGAATTGGTCAGCCCGTTGATACATTTCAGTGGACTCGTCCCCCTCACCAGAAATAATGAGCGGGGTCCTTGCCTCATCGATCAGGATGGAGTCCACCTCATCGACGACAGCATAGTGTAGGCCTCGTTGTACCAGGCGTTCCTGGTAGATGGCCATATTATCTCTCAAATAATCAAAACCCAATTGGTTGTTGGTTGCGTAAGTAATATCAGCTTGGTAGGCCTCTTGCCTCTCTTCGTTGGTCAAGCCTTGGGTTACAACGCCTACGGTTAAACCGAGGAATTCGTAAACCTTGCCCATCCACTCCGAGTCACGGGTAGCCAAGTAGTCGTTGACGGTGACAACATGGACGCCCTTGCCCGCTAAGGCATTTAAATAAACCGGCATGGTAGCCACCAAAGTCTTACCTTCACCAGTCTTCATCTCGGCAATTCGGCCTTGGTGTAAAACGACACCGCCGATGACTTGTACTCGGTAGGGTTTCATGCCCAGAACGCGCCACGCACCTTCTCGCACGACGGCAAAAGCCTCAGGCAAAAGGTCATCCAGGCTCTCCCCTTCCGCCACTCTCTTTTTAAAGGATGCGGTCTTTTCTCTAAGCTCGTCATCCGTTAATTTGGCCATGTCCTCTTCGAGACCCATAACCTGATCCACGATCGGATCATTTTTCTTGACTTCCTTTTCACTGAATGACTTCTTAAAGATACTTAATAATCCCATACTTCCTCCCTTTATCTCGCAAGGCCCCTAGGCCTATCTGTCCATAATAATGCTTATTCATTCTACCATCTTTTTTCCCATCTTCATAGCTAGGGGCTTGGGCGCATCCTTCGTTGCATCGCCTGCTTCGCTAAAGCCAAAAAAGGGGACTGCATAGATAAAAGGGCCGCAACTAAAAGCAGTTGCAGCCCTCGATGAACTTCACTTAACTGTATTACTCAGGAATTAGTAAACCGTAGTTTCCTGCTTTTCTCTTGTAGACGGCGTTAATCTCGTGAGTGTCTGGATCGCGGAAGAGGTAGAAGTCGTGGTCAATGAGTTCCATTTGAAGGCAAGCCTCCTCGGCGCTCATGGGGTTGACTTCAAGATATTTCGTTCTCGCAATATCTGGCTCGTCACTCTCAGGTTCATCTTCCATTGCTTCCAGTTGCTCGTAGCGAATAGATGAGTTTTCCTGTCTGCGATTCAGCATCTTCGTCTTATTCTTGTGGATCTGTGAGATTAAAGAATCGATGCACATGTCCACGCTTTCAAGCAGGTCTTTGGATGTCTGATCCGCACGGAATACCGTAGAGTTGTTTATTGGACGAATGGTAATTTCTGCACGCTTGTCATCGCTGCCCTCAGTCGATAAGGTAACCGTGGTCTCCACGGTGTCTCCTTTAAAGTACTTGTTCAGCCTCGTAATCTTTTCTTCCACCAAGCTTCTGAAGTGGTCGCGCAGAGTTATGTTTTTTGCTACAAATTGTACATTCATCGTAAACCTCCTTGTTCTTCTTTTTATAAATTTACCCATTATTTGCTTTCTTTACAAGTATTTTTTGTCTTGGAGCTGGTCATAAATTTCAATGAATAATTTTATGAGCAAAAGCCGAGTTCATGGGCTTTGAATAAATATGATTATGCAGGAGTGGGGACAATTTCGTGCCGCCTCATTTATCCCCACTTTGCCATTATTGTGGATAATGTGGATAAAGTTCTGTATAACCATCTTGGTCGCTTTTCTTATCCCCAACTTATCCACATTTCGGTGGATAAGTTGATATTTAACCTAGATTTGACAAAACGACAACTTTGCCCTAGTCCCCTTCTTCCTCCTGAATAAAGTCGGTGGACTTGTAAATTTATTAAAAGTCTTGTGCCTCCAGTTTATTCTCGTCAATATGTAGGGTGTGAACAATCGTTCTGTTCAACTTATCCTGAAAGTTTATAAATCTTATGCATGCAAAGATTGAACAAAAAAGAAATATTTCTGCAATATTTACTAACTGTTAAGGATCAGCTCTCTTTCAACTATTGGCGAATTAGGGGATGAAAAAAGCCCCTGCCAAGAACTTTGGAGAGGCTTTGATAAGAAATATAGATGTTAGAGTCCCTTTTCTTTGATGATTTCATCCAGCGTGTGCCAAGATAATACCGCACATTTGACTCGTTGGGGCATGACGGAAATGCTCTGGAGAGCAACCGCGTCGCCCAAGCTATCCTCCAGCTCTTCCAAGTCGGTTTTTTCACCCTTGATCATCGCTAAGAAGTCGCCAACTTGCTGTTTGGCGTCTTGGATGTTTTCCCCTTCCATGAGCTCACACATGAGGGACGTAGAGGCTTGACTTATTGCACAGCCGTGTCCGGTGAAGGAAATCTCTTCAATGATATCCCCATCCATCTTGACGGACAGCTGGATATCATCGCCGCAGCTTGGGTTGTGTCCCCGCTCAGTGAAATCTGGATCCTCCATCTCATACTTATAATCGGAAGACCGGGAATGCTGCATGATGATTTGGGAGTAAATTTGCTTTAAATCCATTAGTTACCTCCTAAACCCATGGTTTCGTTGACTTCATCAATGGCGGCAAGGAAGGCGTCGCATTCCTCCTTGGTGTTGTAGAAAGCGAAGGAGACCCGGCAGCTGGATCCTTGATCCAAAGCTTTGTGGAGCTGCTGGGTGCAATGGTGACCGCTGCGAATAGCGATACCGTTAAAGTCCATGATGGTAGATACGTCATGTGGGTGGACATCTTTAATATTGAAAGCGACAGCTGCCCCCCTCGGCCCTTTTTCGGGATGATAAAGCTCGATATCTTTACGCTCTCTCAGCTTGATTGCACAGTATTCCCCTAAGGCCTTTTCATAGCGTTCAATAATGTCCAGGCCGATGTTTTCCATATAATCGATAGCGGCATGGAGGCCGACGACACCGCCCACATTTTGGGTACCCGCTTCGAATTTGTAAGGAAGCTCGGCAAAGGTAGCATAGTCATCGTAGACGTATTCAATCATTTCTCCACCGTAGAGGAAGGGTCTCATCTTCTCCAGTATTTCCCGCTTACCATAAAGGACGCCGATACCGAAAGGTGCCAGCATCTTGTGACCAGAGAAAGCAAAGAAGTCGCAGTTCATATCCTGGACATCTACTCTTTCATGTGGGGTAAGTTGAGCGCCATCCACGACGGTTAAGGCGCCATACTCTTTGGCTTTCCTTATCATTTCCTTAGCGTCAGGCACGGTAGAAAGCACGTTGGACGCACCCGTGAAGGACAGGACCTTGGTCCTTTCATTTAGCTTGTTTTCAAAGTCTTCCATATCCAAGCCGAAGTCATCGTTGAGTTCGATATAACGAAGCTTGGCACCAGTCTGCTGGCAAACAAATTGCCAGTTGACCGAATTGGAGTGGTGCTCCATGCGGCTGATGAGCACTTCGTCTCCCTCCTTGAGGTTTTCGAAGCCCCAAGCGGAAGAGACCAGATTTAAGCTCTCGGTGGCGTTTCTGGTAAAGAGTATCTCGATACTTTCTTTGGCATTGATGAGTTGTCTGACCTTCTCCCGGCCCAGCTCGTTAGCTTGGGTGGCTAACAGGCTCAGGCGGTGGTTGCCCCGCAAAGGATTGGCATTCTCCTCACGGTAGAACTGGGCAACTCGGTCGATGACCTGATTAGGCCTTTGCGTCGTGGCCGCATTATCCAAATAGATGATGGGCTGCCCCTCCAATTGCAGGTAGGCAAAGTCAGCTCGGACCGCATCGATATCGAAACCAGGCTCTTTAAGGATCTGTTCAATTTCTTCTAAGGAAAGCTTATTTTTCACGATGAAGAATCCTTTCGTGTATCTCTTTTTTGAGTTCCTTTCGTAAGACTTCATCCTGCACCCGGTCCAAGGTTGGGGACATTCTTGCTTCCACGACCAAACTCTCGGCTTGCTTTTCATCTAAGCCTCTGGACATGATGTAGAAGAGTATGTCGGAATCTAGGCGGCCAGCTGATGCAGCATGGTTACCTTCCACGTCACTTTCACCCGATAGGAGCAGAGGAACAGCAATGGATTTCGCTTCATCGCTCATGAGGATAGCAAACTCCTCCTCGTTACCCTTGGAACCGACCGACCCCTTGAGGAAGTCGATGGTGCCACGGAAGCTCTTCTTTGCCTGGTCTAACAAGACACCGTTGACCTGGATATCTGAATTGCTATAAGGAGCGATGTGCTTGATGTTATAGAAGAGGTCAATCTCCTCTTCCTTGGAGGCGATATATGCGCAATAGGCTGTGGTCATCGACTCGTAGCCCGATAGGTCACAGGCATAGTTTAGGTTGGTTCTCTCGCTACCTAGCTCGACTTGAACGAGGTGGAGGATGCCTCCGTCCCTTACATTTGCAATGATAGACTGGTTATTCTTGGATTTCGCATTGAGGCGGTTGACTACAACCAAGCGGATGATTGCATCTTCGGCTACATCCACATAGATGACCCCATTGCGGTTCGCCTCCGTATCGTCCTCGCTGTTGGCTTGGATGATGAGGGAGCCGCAGTGACCTGGTTCGGTGGTAACGTAGTGGCGGTCAACCAACTGCTTCATCTTTTCACTTAGTGGAAGGTCAACCCTCTTGTGGTCGCCATGGTGGACGCTGATGGTTTGCTCAAAGTTAGCAAAGTCTCTGTTTTCTTGGAGGATTTCCTGAGAAATACCGTGCCCAGACTCGGTGACCTTCTGGTCAAAATCGGAAACTAGTGGTGCCTCAGGGTTTGCTCCTTGATAAGAAACTTTCTCTTTCACGTCTAGCTCAACGGGAACATCATTGACCTGCAACCAGCGGTTGGTAAGGACGGGTAGGACGCTGCCACGCTTAGTCTCTTTATGTTGAATTACTTTCTCTTGTGTTGTCATTAGCCGATTGCCCCTTTCAATTCGAGACTAATCAGGTTGTTCATCTCTACAGCATATTCCATGGGCAACTCTTTGGCGATTGGCTCCGCAAAACCGCGGACAATCATTGCCTTAGCTTCATCTTCTGGAATACCGCGACTCATCAAGTAGAAGATCGCGTTTTCGTCAATGCGGCCGATCTTAGCCTCGTGGCCCAAATCTACATTATCATTCTTGATGCGGATAGTCGGGATGGTGTCTGCCCTGCTCTCGTTGTCCAACATGAGGGACTCGCAGGAAACCGTCGACTTGGAGCCTTCTGCCGTAGGACCGATATCAACCGTGCCTCGGTAGATCGCAACCCCACCGCTCTTGGAGATGGATTTCGTGTTGATGGAAGAGGATGTGTTAGGCGCATAGTGCATAACCTGAGCACCGGTATCCAAGTATTGGCCCTCACCAGCAAAGGTAATGCCAGTGAACTCGCTCTGGGCACCCTCGCCAACCAGGAGACTGGTGGGATAGAGCATGGAAACAGCCGATCCGAAGGAGCCGGAAATCCACTCGATCTTTCCTCCCTTTTCAACGCGGGCCCTCTTGGTGTTTAAGTTATACATATTCCTTGACCAGTTTTCAATGGTGGAATAGCGGAGTTTAGCGCCCTCCTTAACCACAAGCTCGACTGCCCCGGCATGGAGGTTGATCGTGTTATATTTTGGTGCTGAACAACCTTCGATGAAGTGGACGGAAGCCCCCTTCTCCACGATGATTAAGGTGTGCTCAAACTGTCCTGCTCCTGGTGCATTCAAGCGGAAGTAGGATTGGAGTGGAATGTCGACCTCCACGCCTTCTGGAACATAAACGAAGGAACCGCCTGACCAGACCGCATAGTGAAGGGCAGCGTAACGATGCAGGTTAGGGTTGATAACCGTACCAAAGTGCTCTTGAATCATCTCTGGATAGTCGCGGACAGCGGACTCGAAGTCCGTGTAGATTACGCCTTGCTCAAGGAGGTAGTCCTTCATATTGTGGTAGACGACCTCGGAGTCGTATTGGGCGCCAACGCCAGCTAGCTGTTCTAGCTCAGCTTCGGGGATGCCCAACTTGTCGAAGGTGTCCCGAATCTCGTCGGGTACGTTGGTCCAATCGCTCTCCATCTGCGCCTTAGGGCGGATATACATGGAGATTTGCTCCATATCCACCGGTGTCAGATCAGGACCCCATGGTGGATTGGGGCTCTTGTTGAAGATTTCCAGGGCGGCCAATCTCTTCTGCAACATCCATTCTGGTTCATCTTCCTTATTATCATGGATTTCATGGATAACTTTCTCGGTCAGACCCTTGTCGGTCATGTAGGTGTATTCGAAGGTGTTTTTGATATCATAAACGCCTCGGTCCATATCGTCGACCTGGGTTCGTTCAATGTCTAGCGGGGCAAGATTCTTCCTGCGCTCTTCCCTCTGCCTTGCTCTCTCCTCGTGCCTTCTTCTAGCAACCAGGTTAGCGTCCATAATTTCAGGCATCAACTGCCTCCTCGCTTAGGTTATTAGCGCGTTCTTCCATCTCTTGTCTTACCCAAGCGTAACCATCCTGCTGAACACGGTCAACAAGCTCTGGACCACCCTCTTTAACAATGCGGCCATCGATGATGATATGGACAAAATTAGGCTTAATCTTGTCTAAGATGGCGCTATGGTGGGTGATGATCAAGCAAGCCTTATCTTCATTCAGGAAGTCGGAGACACCTTCTGAAACGACGCGGACAGCGTCAACATCCAAACCAGAGTCGGTCTCATCCAAGAGGATAAGGTCTGGGTCTAGGACTTGCATCTGCAAGATCTCGTTCTTCTTCTTTTCTCCACCGGAGAAGCCTACGTTCAAGTAGCGTTCACCTACGTTGGACTTCATCTCCAGGTTTTCCATCTTCTTAGCCAAGTCCTTCTTAAACTTGAGGACAGGCACATTCTTCTTGGTTGCCTCAGACTTCGCGGTCCGCAAAAAGTCCTCAACCGTCACACCAGGAATCTCCTGAGGAGACTGGAAGCTAAGGAAAATTCCTTTTCTTGCACGTTCATCCGTAGAGTCGTCTAGGATGCTGACCTCTTTAAAGCGGATATCGCCTTTATCAATTTGATACTTGGGGTGGGCCATGATTGCGTTAAGCAACGTGGACTTACCTGCTCCGTTAGGTCCCATTACTACGTGGACCTCTCCAGGCTGAATTGTCAGATCGATTCCCTTGAGGATCTCTTTCTCCTCTACGCTGACAACTAAATCGTTAATCTCTAATAATGCAGTCATACTTACTCCTCGCTAATGAGTTATTTACTCAAACATCCAAAGGGTTTACCTGTCCCTTATAGATGGTGATTATGGTGAAACAAATTGCCATTCTTCATTCTATACCATTATCCCTAAAAATGTAGTGATTCTTATCACTTTTCGTCAAACTTCTAGGCTATAGACTTCCCCTCCAACGAAACTTCTCACCGGTAAACGCTCTTTTTCTCCCTAGATTTTCCTATTTTTTTAAATTGCTGCGAAATTCATGTTATAATCTGTAATCAAATAGATAGTCAATACTCGAGACAGGGTTCTCGTTTGGAGTGTAAAGGGGAGAAAAATGATTACAGAAAATGCAGGCAGTGTTCGCGTAGCCAATAGTATTATCCGCCAACTGGTCGCTGAGGCGGCAAGAAAGACGGAGGGCGTGTACAAAGTACACGGTTATGATAAAGGTAGCGTCGACAACAAAGGTAGACGTGCTATCCAAACGCAATTTACGGATGACGAATCCTATATCGAAGTCCACATCGTTGTAGATGAAGGATACAACGTCATCAATACAGCGGAGAATGTCCAAAAGGCAATCGCCGAAGAATTAAGCACCATGCTTCGCATCGACACCGACCAGATTCATGTGGTTGTCACCTCAATCCACTACAATTTCCGCTAATTTATTATTCAGAATTCAAAGGTAAGAAAAACAAAAATCAAGGGCTTAGCCGCGAATGTGGCCAAGCCCTTATTCTTTTGTCTTCTTATTTGAGCCGACTAGCGGCTAAATTTCTCTTTATAGGCGTGGGCAATTTTTTCAGCGGTAAAGCCCATGTAGGCCATAACCTCGTCCCCCTTACCGGAGGCACCAAAGCGGTCAATGCCGTAGGCAAGTCCTTCAAATCCCAGGTATTTTTCCCAGCCAAAACTAGCTGCTGCTTCTACACTCATCCTATTGCGGATTGACTTAGGCAGGACGCTCTCTCGGTAGTCTTCCTCTTGGTCATCGAAGCGCTCCCAGCTTGGCATGGAGACAACCTGTACGTGGATGCCTTCCTTGTCCAAAAGTTCTTTGGCCTCGATAGCTAAAGAAACTTCTGATCCGGTGGCAATGATAATACCATCCGCTTGACCATCGGCTTCAGCGATGACATAGGCTCCCTTGTCTACGCCAGCCTTAGCTAAATCTTCTGTTCCGTCAACAACGGGTAGGTTCTGGCGGGAAAGGACGAGCATGGTTGGACCTTCTGTCCTCTCGATGGCAACACGCCAGGCTTGGGCGGTTTCATTACCGTCTGCTGGTCGAATGACTTGCAGGTTAGGCAGGGCGCGCCACATCGCCAACTGTTCGATTGGCTCGTGGGTTGGACCGTCCTCACCGACTGCGACGGAGTCGTGGGTGAAGGTAAAGATGGCTGGGATTTCAGAGAGGGCGGCCAGGCGGACAGCAGCCTTCATATAGTCAGAGAAGACGAAGAAGGTAGCGCAGTAGCTCTTGGATCCGCCATGGAGGATGATGCCGTTTAGGATGGCAGCCATCGCGAATTCCCTTACTCCGTACCAGATGTTCTTTCCTTCGTAGGAGCCTGGTAAGAAGTCGCCTCCGTCAGCGATATAGGTGTTGTTGGAGGAGAAGAGGTCAGCTGATCCTCCCCAGAAGCTTGGAATCTGCTCAGCGATAACCTGAATAGCGGCTTCCGAAGATTTTCTGGATGCTAGGGCCTTATCCCCCGTCTTGTAGCTTGGCAGGTGGTCTGCCCAGTTTTCTGGTAAGTCTCCTGCTATATCAGCCTTCAACTGAGCTGCATCCTCAGGATACTTATCCTGATAATCGCTGAAGAGGGCTTTCCAAGCCTCGTGGGCCTTATTGCCTCTTTCAACGGTAGTTTTTGTAAAGTGGTCTTGAACGGTGGTGTCGATAACAAACTCGCCTGTTGCCCAGCCCAAGTATTCCTTTAAGGCGGAGGTGTTGTCCTCACCTAGAGGAGCGCCGTGGACCTTGTTGGTTCCGGCCATAGGCGAACCGTAGCCAATCTCTGTCTTCACCTCGATGAGGGTGGGTTGGTCTGTATTTGCCTTGGCTTCTTCCAAGACCTTTAGAATCTCATTGCAGTCGTTGCCATCCTCTACATGGAGGACCTGCCAACCGTAGGCTTCATAACGCTTCTTCACATCTTCCGTGAAGCTGGTGGAAATTGGGCCGTCCAAGCAGATATCATTGGAATCGTAGAGGACAATCAGCTTGCCGAGCTTGAGGTGACCAGCTAGAGAGGAAGCCTCAGCGGTGACCCCTTCCATGAGGTCGCCATCGCCACAGAGGACGTAGGTGTAATGATCAATTAACTTGGCATCTTCCTTGTTGAAGCGGGCTGCGAGGTGAGCTTCGGCCATGGCCATACCCACGGCATTAGCCAGACCTTGCCCCAAGGGACCAGTCGTTGCTTCCACGCCATCCACATGGCCATATTCTGGGTGGCCAGCCGTGTTGGCTTCCAGCTGCCTGAAGTTCTTCAAATCATCCAAGCTAACTTGGTAACCGGATAAGTGCAGGAGGCTGTAGAGCAAAGCAGACCCGTGTCCTGCAGACAGGACGAAGCGGTCCCTATTGAACCACGAGCTATCTTTGGGGTCGTGATTCATTACCTTTGTCCATAGGGTGTAGGCCATAGGCGCTGCGCCCAATGGTAGGCCTGGGTGGCCTGAATTTGCCTTGTTGATTTGGTCCATACTCAACATGCGGACACTATTAATGCTTAACTGGTCAATTTGTTCAAACATATGCTCTCCTTATTATTTCCTTATCCACAAGCCTAATCGTCTTAGTTGCTTTCTATGTCCTGTATATTTTACTTGCTTTTTTGCCACTCTTTTATTATCTTCCGGTCAACCATTCTCCTTCAACAATCTCCTTGAGGCGGCCAGTCAGCTTAAAGGGAACCCGTTTCAATTCGTCGATGGAGTTGCAGCCCAGCATGACCATTGCGTTTCGAGTGTGAGCAATCAGGTCTTCAATGTACTTGCAGGCGTAGTCCCTGCCTCCATAGAGGAGGTAGCGGAGGAGCTCGCCACTGATGGCTGTCATATCCGCTCCGATGATAATTGCCCTGACCACATCTGAGGCATTCTTGATGCCACCCGATGCAATGATGTAAGCATCTTTCGAAGCCCTTCTCACATTGAGCACTGCCTTTGCCGTGGGGATCCCCCAGGAGTAGAACTCGCTGTAGTCAAAATCGAAGGCTCTCAGGTCTTCGATTTCAACAAAGTTGGTTCCGCCAAAACCTGACACATCGATGGCGGCAACCCCCGCTTCGATGAGCTTTCTGCCTACCTCTTGGGATAAACCGAAGCCAACCTCCTTGGCAATGACTCGGCCAGGGAAGGCTTGGCATATGCGGCGGATATTGTCTTCGAATCTGGTGAAGTCCTTGTCTCCCTCGGCCATGGCCAACTCCTGGGAAACATTGATATGGATGCCGATGGCATTAGCGTCAATCATGTCCATTGCCGCTGTGACCATCTCTTCGTTGGCTTCCGCGCCCAAGTTTCCGATGACCATGTGGTCTTTACCTAAGACCTCTCTGACCACTTGGAAGGACTTCCTCGCCGTCTCGTCTTCTAGGGCAATCTTTTGAGAGCCGACAGCCATAGGTAAGCCAAACGCCCTAGCGATGTAGGCTAGGTCGCTGTTGATCTCTTCAGATAGGTCGGTGCCGCCGGTCATGGCATTAATATAGAAGGGATAGGCCACCTGTTGACCGAGAAAGTCGGTGGAGGTATCCACATCTTTATCTGCTAAACCGGGTAGGGAGTTCGTCTCCACATACACATCATTCAGAAGATTATTTCCTTGATATTCCGTCTGCAATAAGCGCTCAATGTGCTCGTCTTTTCTCTGCTTGCGCATGCTATCTTCCATGAAACCACTCCTTCTAAGGGGCCGCCCCTGCAACTTTATCTGCTCCAGCCCTATCCATCGTCTAACAAGGGGAATCAGTCGATAATCTCTTTTCTCATATCCAGGAGGATATAGTTGGGCAGCAAGTCTTTGATAAGTTTATCCGTCTCTTTTTTCTCTACTTCATAATAGGAGATGCCATCGATGTAGACCCCATCACCAGGGATGGTGTGGGTATTCATCGTAAGCCCTCTCAATTCATTCACCCTGCCTGCCATGCCGATAATCTGATCCCAAGGGATGTTGGTCCGCACATCTTCCATCACCGTCTTGATGTAGGAAGGTAGCTGCTGCAGGCCGGCCCCCTTAAAAATCTGTTCCGCAACAGATTTTAGGAAGAGCTGTTGCGCCTGAACACGGCCGATATCCCCTTGAGCGTAACCCTTTCGGTAACGCAGGTAGCCTAAAACTTCTTCCCCATCTAGGCTTTGGGGACCAGGTTTTATGTAGTCTACACTACCATCCTGCCTATTGTATTGGTAGTCCATGCCGATATCCGGCACATTGTAGTGGACGCCACCAATGGCGTCGACCATGCTGACGACCGCCTCAAAGTCCACCTCAACAAAGTAGTCTAAATCGATGTTGAGCCAGTCCCTGATCGTATCCATGGTCAAACGAATGCCGCCCATGGAATGGGCGTGGTTCAATTTGGTATATACCCCATCTATCTTTACCCGAGAATCGCGGGGCAAAGAGATTAAATCGATCGTTGCGTTCTCAAAGTCGACCTTGACCAACATCATCGTGTCAGTCCTGGTAAAGTTGCTGGATTCGCCATCGTTTTGATCCACACCTAAAAGAAGAAAAAACAGCTCCTTCTCCACGACGCGACCTTCCGAATCCTGGTGGGATAGCTTCTCTACGTCTACCCAACCATCGTCTGTTATTAAGCTTGCCCCCGTCCCTGCTGACTGCTGCTCTTGCACATACACCCTATTGAGATAAACGTTCATCACAATAAAAAATAGCAAGGCAAAGCCAACAAAGGCAAGAAACCGTAATACACGGAATTTCATTCGCCCCTCCTCTGTTTCTATCAAACATTGTAACATAGGCACCCTTGCTATGGAGAAAAAAAAGAGGAGAGCCCAACCATAAGTGGTTGAGCTCTCCTCAAGAAGTGAGATTCTAAACTGACGTTTAGATCTGTTGTTGATTATAGCACGTTAATGCCTTGCTGGTTAGACTTTTGCTCCCTGTCGTCCTCGCTCAAAGGCTCTTTGGCTTTTTTGACCTTCTTGGGACGGACGATGCTGGGATCCTTTCGACTTAGCGCTTCCCAAGCACTCGACATCATCAGCTTGACGCGGTTAACTTGGTTGACCTCGCTAGCACCAGGATCGTAGTCAATCGCAATGATATTTGCCTCTTCGTAGACGTCTCGGATTGCCTTCATTACGCCTTTACCGGTGATGTGGTTAGGCAGACAGCCGAAAGGTTGGATGCAGACGATGTTTGGCGCATCTTGGTGGATGAGCTCAATCATCTCTCCGGTGAGGAGCCAGCCTTCGCCATAGTGGTGCCCCAACTTGACGATCTCTTCGGCATAGGCTTCAATTTCCTCAATATAGAGTGGCTCTTCGAAGTGGACGGACTCCCTTAAGGCCTTGCGAACTGGCTTGCGGTAGGTTTCCAAAATCTTGACGGCAATGTTGCAGACCAAGGCAACCCTTCTGCTCGTCTTCAAGAGCTCTGCCTTGTGGACAGCATTGCGGAAACAGTACATAAAGAAGTCGGTCATGTCTGGGACGATAACCTCAGCGCCCTCTTCCTCTAAAAGTTCCTGCAGGTGGTTGTTAGCTTCCGGTAGGTACTTGACAAGAATTTCTCCGACGATACCTGCCTTTGGCACTACGACATCCTTGCGAGGGATGCGGTCAAATTCCTCCACACACTGCCTGGTCAACTTCTTAAACTCTCTCCTCTTGGGGTGCTTGACCCATTCGGTGAACTTAGCAATCCACTTCTCTTTGATCCGGTCCGTCTGCCCTTCATTAGCTTCGTAAGGGCGGGTGGCGTTGGAGACTCTCATAATCAAATCGCCAGCTATAATCGAGTAGGCTCCCTTGTTGAGCAAGCCTGGCTTTAACTCTAGACCTGGTGATGTCTCAATGCCTTGGGCGGATAGGGCAACGACAGGAATCTGAGAGTAACCCATATCTTCCAAGGCCTTGCGGATGTAGGCAACATAGTTGGATGCGCGGCAGGCGCCCCCTGTTTGAGTCATCAGAAGAGCTGTGCGCTCAGGGTCGTACCTGCCAGACTCCAAGGCCTCCATCATCTGACCGACGACGGTAATGGATGGATAGCAGGAATCGTTGTTGACATATTTCAGACCAGCATCGATTACCTTGCTGTCCACCTTCTCTAAGAATTCAAAGTTGTAGCCTTCGGAGCTAAGGGCACCAGCTAGGATGGTGAAGTGGTCAGGGGCCATAGCCGGAACCAAAATCGTATAGCCATCCCTCTTCATTTCCTTCGTATATACTGCCTTCTTAGGTGGTTGCACTTCTTTGTGGTCCGCTGGGGTGAAGCCGTGATCTTCCTTGCTTGATGCTTGGACCAACGACCGGATACGAATCTTTGCCGCACCAAGGTTGGACACTTCATCAATCTTTAGGACGGTATAAATTCTTCCCTTGGCCTCCAAAATCTCTTGGACTTGGTCGGTTGTGACGGCATCTAGACCGCAACCGAAGGAGTTAAGCTGAACCAGCTCTAGGTTCGGTTGGTCAGCGACAAACTCTGCTGCCCGATAGAGTCTGGAGTGGTAGACCCACTGGTCGAGGACCCGGAGGTCGTGGCTCACATCCTCGATATTAAAAGCGACCGCGTCCTCGGAGAGGACGGCAATGCCCATCCCGTTGATCAAATCGGGAATACCGTGGTTTACCTCGCCATCGATGTGGTAGGGGCGACCAGCTAGGACGATGCCCTTCCTGCCCTCTTCAGCGTTGACCCAGTCAAGGGCCCGCTTGCCTTCTCTGCGAATGTCGTCATTGAACTCTTGCTGCTCTTTCCATGCCGCTTCCACCGCATTCTTGATGTGGCGTTTATCGATGTGGTAGTCCTTGCCCTCGACCGTAAAGTGGTCGAAGACTTCCTCAAGCCGGCTGGTGATTGTCTTCTGATCCTTAAAGGAAACGAAAGGATACATGAAGGTCACATCATTTTTCGCGAGGGAGGACACGTTGTTATGGATTACTTCAGGAAAGCCGATGACAACTGGACAGTTGATCTGGTGGTCCGACTTGGCAAACTCCTTGTGCTCGTAGAAGACACTGGGATAGAAGATGAATTTCACGTCTTTTTCGACCAAGTCTTCGATGTGGCCATGAGAGATCTTCGCCGGATAGCAAACCGTCTCGGAGGAGATGTAGCCAATGCCCTTCTCATAGATTTCACGGTCGCTCTCGCTAGAGAGGACGACAGGGAAACCTAATTTGTTAAAGAAGGTATGCCAGAAGGGGTAGTTTTCGTACATGTTGAGGACGCGGGGAATGCCCACTGTAGGGAACTTTGCCCTATCCTCGTCCACATTGTCATAGTGGTTGAACATGCGGTCATACTTGTATTGGAAAAGGTTGGGTAGGCCGTTATCTTCCCGCTTAATGCCAGCACCTCGCTCACAGCGGTTGCCGGAAATGTAGCGACCACCGTCGGAGAAGATGTTGATGGTCAAAGCACAGTTGTTCGAACAGATGCCGCAGCGGGCGCTCCGCTGGGTGTAGCTGAACTCTTCTAGTTCAGCTGGCGTCTTGATCTTGGAAGAACCGGTTGACCGCTCTTTAGCGATGAGGGCCATCCCCATTGCCCCCATCAAACCTGCTATGGATGGGCGGGTGGACTTTCTGCCCGTGATTCGTTCAAAAGTGCGAAGGATGGCGTCCCCATAGAAGGTACCCCCCTGCACAACCAGGTGCTTACCTAAGGTTTCTGGGTCTCTGACCTTGATTACCTTTTGGATTGCATTCTTGATGACGGAGTAGCAAAGGCCTGCTGCGATGTCGCCTACTTCAGCGCCCTCTTTTTGGGCTTGCTTAACTTTGGAGTTCATGAAGACGGTACACCGGCTACCCAAATCCGCTGGATTTCTCGCGTAGAGGGCAACCTGCTGGAACTCTTCCACGCTCATACCTACCGAGGCAGAGAAGGTGGAGAGGAAGGACCCGCAGCCGGAGGAGCATGCCTCATTCAACTGGATGGAGTCGATGACGCCGTTGGAGATGTGCATTGCCTTCATATCTTGGCCGCCGATATCTAAGATAAAGTCTACATCAGGATTGAAGTAGTGGGCAGCGGTGTAGTGGGCAATGGTCTCTACTTCCCCATTGTCAATGTTGAGAGCAGACTTGATGAAGTCCTCGCCGTAGCCTGTAATACCAGAGCTTGCGATATAAGTCTCTTCATTCATCTCTTCATAGATTTTTAAGAGGTTCTCTAGGACATGCTCAAGGGGCTTGCCCTTGTTGTTGGAATAGTGCGTGAATAGGATTTGGTTGTCTTCACCGATGAGGACCATCTTAGATGTGGTTGAACCAGCATCGACACCTAGGTAGACAGGACCCTTGTAGGTGGCTAGGTCACCGTAGACTTCCTTGTCAGTCTTATGGGCTTCGATGAAGGCAAGGTATTCTTCCTCGGAGTCGAAGAGGGGCTCTAGGGTTTTCACTTCCTCATCATCATCTTCCAGGATGACACCGCTATTGATGCGGTCGATCAGCTCTTGGAGGGAAATATCCGGTGCGTTATCGCGGGCTTCGAGGGCCGCGCCCATGGCCACATAAAGTTGGCCGTTTTCTGGGGTAGTGAAGGTGTTCTCGTCATCGCACAAGGTCTCGATGAAACGCTCTCTCAGGTTCTCCAAGAAGTGGAGGGGGCCGCCTAGGAAGGTGATGTTGCCTTCGATAGGTCTGCCGCAAGCCAAGTTGGAGATGGTCTGGTTGACAACGGATTGGAAGACGCTCATGGCGATGTCTTCGTTAGAGGCACCGTCATTCATGAGGGCCTGGATGTCCGTCTTGGCGAATACGCCACAGCGGGAAGCGACAGGATAGAGCTTCTCGTAGCCGTAAGCTAGCTGATTAAGGCCGGAGGCGTCGGTGTCTAACAGGTTGGCCATCTGGTCGATAAAGGCACCCGTTCCACCAGCACAGATGGAGTTCATCCGCTGTTCCACATTGCCGGATAAGTAAGTAATTTTAGAGTCTTCGCCGCCCAGTTCGATGATGACATCCGTGTGAGGGAGAAATTCTCTGATTGCTTTTGTTCCTGCGATTACCTCTTGAATAAAGGTAATGCCTAAGTTCTTTTCTACAAACATACCACCTGAGCCCGTGACATTCATTCGGACGGTGGCGTTGCCTACCTTTTCATAGAGCTCGATCAAAACCTGTTTGACGGTCAGCTTGACGTCGCTCTTGTGCCTTCGGTAGACGGAGAAAATGACATTTTCATTCTCGTCGAGGGCAACCACCTTGACAGTCGTTGATCCTACATCCAATCCCGCATGTATTTTCATATTGTCCCTTTCCTAATTGATCATTTTTTCTTGGTGATGATTCATCTATAAGTTGATTTTGAGGGGCCATCGGCCGGCTCAAATAAAAGTAAAGTTGAGTGAATAAATCTCTTTATTGTGTCTCTAAACGGCTTGTTAGCAAACAAGCAGCTATATCATAACGCAAAGATTGATTCTACTCAATAATTACTAAATCATTATCATTTTTATGTAAATATTGAGTTTTACGAAGTATATGTTTTAACTTAAGGGTTTAGTATATAATTGAAGAGGAAGGTAATACCAGATTTTTCGCCAATCCTGACGTAAGATTAGACTGAATGTAAGCGTTAAAAGAAGAGATTAGTGAATAAATTTGGTTTGGTCAATTTAAATTTTGAATGTGGAGGAAAGATGAATACCTTAACCGTACAGATTAATGACTTTTTACACTATATAGGGGTTAATGACCGTGAGACTCCCCTCTTTGAAAACCAGTGGCCCTTAGATCGGGGCGTCACCTATAACTCCTACTTAATTGTTGATGAGAAGACAGCCCTCTTGGATACCGTGAAGATTACCAAGGTGGATGATTTCGTTGAAAAGCTAAAACTAGCTCTGGATGGTCGGGATCTTGACTACCTTGTGGTCCACCATATGGAACCTGACCACTCCGGTTCAATCCAGTTCATCAAGCGGATGTATCCCAATGTGAAGATTGTCGGCAACAAGAAGACTGCAGAGTTTATTGAAGGCTTTTACGACCTGCCTGCAGATGATGTTCAAATCGTGGCTGAAGGCGACAAGCTGGAACTGGGTAAGCACAGCTTGCAGTTTTTCATGACCCCCATGGTCCATTGGCCTGAATCTATGGTCAGCTACGAAGCTGAATCGAAAATCCTCTTCTCCCAAGATATCTTCGGTGGCTTTGGTGCGCTGGATGGTCCAATCTTCGATGATGAGATCAACTGGAAGTACTATGCGGACCAAACGGCCCGTTACTACACCAATATCGTGGGCAAGTTCTCTAGGCAGGCACAAAACGCCTTGAAGAAGCTCGAGAATGTGGACATAAAGATGATTTGTCCGGTGCATGGCCCGGTTTGGCGGTCTAATCCGGAGCGCATCATCAAGCTTTACAAGAATTTGGCGACATGGCAAGTGGAAGAGGGCGTCGTGATTGCTTACGGGTCTATGTATGGCAACACCGAGGTAATCGCTGAGGCAATCGCCCGCGAGTTGGCGGAGAAAGGTATAAAGAACATTCAGATTTTTGATGTGTCGAAGACCCATCCCTCCTACATCCTCAATGAAGTCTGGAAGTACCGCGGCCTGATTCTGGGCTCTTGTACCTACAATAACTCCTTGTTCCCACCGATGCAGAACTTGGTCCACATCATTGAAGAGAACAAGATTGAAAACCACACCATCGGGGTCTTTGGCTCCTATTCTTGGTCTGGTGGCGCCTTGAAAGCGCTGAAGGCTTTTGCAGATTCTCAAAAGTTCGAACAGATTGAAGAGACTGTGGAAGTGAAGAATGCCGCTAAGCCAGAAGACTTGGAGACAGCTCGGGTGCTGGCAAGAAAGATGGCGGATAATCTGATCGACCACCGCCTGGATAACTACACCAATATGCTGGATATTTAGCGAGAATAGACAGTAGATAGTGTCAAGAAAGAAGGATTTTTCATGACAACAAATCAGAATAAGGTCGTCCTCATTGTGATGGACGGCGTGGGCATTAGCCCTGAGGGTAAGGAGATTGGCGATGCAGTAAAGGCAGCCAAGACCCCTACCCTAGACCGCTTATATGCGCAAAGACCTTGGATTTCCCTCCGTGCCCACGGTCTTGCCGTCGGTTTGCCCACCGATGACGACATGGGTAACAGCGAGGTTGGTCACAACGCTCTAGGGGCTGGACAGGTCTATGCCCAGGGGGCAAGGCTAGTCAATGAATCCATCGATAGCGGAGAGATTTACCAGTCAGCTAGCTGGCTGGAAGCCGTGCAGAATGCAAAGAATAACAACAGTAAGATGCACTTCATCGGCCTCTTGTCTGACGGCAATGTCCACTCCAACATGAGCCACTTGAAGGCTTTGATCACGCGGGCAAAAGACGAAGGCGTCAAGGAGGTTCGTGTCCACGCCCTACTTGATGGCAGAGACGTCCCACCGACTAGCGGCCAAAGCTATATCGACGATATGGAGGCCTTCTTCGCTAGCGTGAACGATGACAATTTCCACGCCTGCTTTGCCAGTGGCGGTGGCCGGATGCAGATCACCATGGACCGCTACCAGGCTGATTGGGCGATGGTCCGCAGGGGCTGGGAAGCCCACGTCCGTGGACAGGCCCGCCTCTTCCCCGATGCGACGACGGCCTACCAGACCCTCCGAGAGGAGACTGGAGCCCTGGATCAAGACCTGCCTGCCTTTGTTATCGCCGACGGTCAAG
>CAYFUF010000011.1:0-44626 GCA_964346245.1 uncultured Peptoniphilaceae bacterium
TCGGAAAGATTGGTCTTAGCAAGAAAGAAGCGGAAGAAGCAGGTTTCGATCCCGTTATTGTAGAAGTCGACAAAAAAAGCAATGCGGATTATTTTGAATTTGGTACAATAACTATAAATGCGATGGCTGACAGAAAAAGCAAGAAACTACTTGGCGCCCAGTTAGTTGGCGAAAAGGATGTAGACAAGCGCTTGGATGTATTAGCTGCTGCAATGAGTTATGGGGCCCTTATTGAGGATTTTATCCAAATGGATATCTCCTATGCACCACCCTACAATGGGGTTCGTGATCCCCTGATGGTCATGGGTCTACAATTACTCACAGAAATTGATCAGGTGTAGCGATTACTATAATCCACAGGAGGAACTATGGCAGACTTAATTTGGAATGATCGTAAGCATTGGATGTGGTTTCCTATTAGCTTTACTAAGTATAAACTTTCGGAAACTCGTTTTTTTAAGGAAATTGGACTCTTTAACACTACTTACGAGGAAACCCAGCTCTATCGTATTGTCGATGTGCAATTGAGAAGATCTTTTGGTCATAAAATTTTTGGAACAGGAAACATCACCTTACAAACAAGAGATAGAAACTCTCCAGAAATCGTTGTTCAGAATGTCAAAAATCCACAGAGCGTCAAAGAGATGTTGGTTCAACTGGTGGAAGAAGCAAGAAGAAGAAACTTCGTAAGAGATATCAATGTTGGTGATGGCTTCAGCGACATGAGTAACTTTGAAGATCTTGATGGGAATGGAATTCCAGACCGGTTTGAGTAATTAGCAAGGGATGTAATGACAGAGAACTTACTACTTGAAAAACTAAACGAAGCGGATGATGGAACAAAGAAATTCCTCTTCCGTTTAGAGGATGGAAATATGATTGAAACAGCCCTTATGCGCCACAACTTTGGCAACACCATTTGCGTGACTAGCCAAGTTGGTTGCAATATGGGCTGTGCTTTTTGTGCTAGTGGGCAGCTGAAGAAGGTAAGAGATTTACGTAAAGATGAGATGGTTGCCCAGGTAGACACGGTATCAGCGATGCTCGATTCGCTTGCTGCTGATAGACCTGACGAGGGTAAAGATGAGCAGGCACACATTACCCACATCGTTCTCATGGGTATTGGAGAGCCTTTAGATAATTATGTAGAGGTTAAAGCCTTCCTAGAAACCATGATGAATCAGAAGAGCTACAATATTGCACCAAGAAAGATTACACTATCCACTTGTGGCATAGTACCGGGCATTAAGGCACTCGCAGACTCAGGCTTGAAGAATAAATTGGCTGTGTCTTTGCATGGGGCAACCGATGAGGTAAGAGACCAGCTGATGCCGATTAACCGAAAGTATCCCATGGATGTCCTCTTCGAAGCACTAGATTACTATATAGAGCGAACGAACGCGAGGGTATCAATTGAGTACATCATGATAGACGGTCTAACCGATACCTTTGAACAGGCGCAAGCACTAGTCGATAGGGTGAGCAAGTACAAAAAGAAAGTCATGGTTAACCTAATCCCCTATAATGCCGTGGATGGGGTCCTTTTTAAAAGGAGTTCCAAGGATAGTATTCAGCGTTTCTTTGAATACCTAATCCAAGCGCAGATCTTTTGCTTCCGCAGGGAGGAAAAGGGAAGTCAGGTTAAGGCAGCATGCGGGCAGTTACGCAGTCAACAATTAAATGAGCATGAAAAAGGAGCAGCTGAATGACAAGCTGCTCCTCTTTATTTATTCTTATATTAGAGATCGCTGGCATTGGGCTCACTGTAGGTATCCCATTCCGATAGGTCTCCAGCATTGTATCCCTTCTTATACCAGCGGCTTCTTTGCTCGCTAGTCCCATGAGTATACGATTCGGGCGTCACATAGCCAACTTGAGATTCTTGAATGGTATCATCACCAATTGCCCAAGCAGCGGATATGGCATCGTCGATATCACCAGCTTCTAGGTAACCCTGATCATGTTGATAGCGGGCGACAACGCCAGCTAAGTAGTCTGCTTGCAATTCTAGTCTTACGGTCCATTCGTTAGCTTCCGTTTGTGATGCTCTACTTCTACGATTGTTAACTTCATCGAGGATGCCCGTTACCTTCTGCACATGGTGGGCAACTTCATGGGAGATGACGTAGGAAAGGATAAAGTCACCTTCATTAGCTCCAAATTTATTAATCAATTCATCGTAGAAGGATAGGTCCATATAGATGGTTTCATCGACCGAGCAATAGAAGGGGCCCATACCTGATTGACCAACCCCACAGCCTGTCTCGACTGCTTCCTGGTAAACAACCATTTTAGCTGGTCGATACTCGTATCCATATTCAGCGAGGATCTCATTCCAAGCATCTTCTGTATCTTTTAGAGCAACTGAGGCGTAGTCATACTTCTCCTGTTCCTCTTGGGTCAACTCGACACTCTCTTGTGTAACTTGACCACCACCGCCAACACCGAGGCCAACGTTCAGAGCAGCCAATGGGTTACCGGTTAGGAAGAAGACAAGTAATCCGAGTAGGATTCCACCACCGCCAATAGCAGCGCCACGCCTGCCTCTTCCTCGGTTAGAGATGTTAGAACTTCCCTGTCTACCTCTCCATTTCATAACAGTACCTCCCACTTAATTAGTTATGTGATTTATGCCCAAGAATTGACTTCTTACTTATTCTCTTAGGAATTCTTGTCCTATTTGAAGCAGGCATCACAATGTCTGGCAATACCACCTAAACCAGTCTCGCGTAGACTAGCGGGTAGGGCGTCGCCCACTTCCTTCATGGCCACAACCACATTATCAAAACTAGCGAAGCTCTGAACCCCTGCGAGGGCCATCTCAGCGCTACCCAAAGCGTTTAATACCCCATTAGCGTTACGCATGAAGCAGGGATACTCCACTCTTCCTCCAATAGGGTCACAGACGAGTCCAAGGACATTTACAATGGCAAAGCCAGCAGCATTGAGTGCCTGTTCAGGACTTCCACCACCCAGCTCCACTAGGGCAGCAGCAGCCATAGCAGCAGCACTACCGGTCTCTGCTTGGCAGCCACCCTCTGCGCCAGAGACGTTAGCCCTGTGCATGATTATTGCACCGATTTGTGAAGCCGTGAGAAGTCCTCTGATCACTTCTGAGTCATTGACATTCGCTTTCTTTTGCCAATAGAGTAAGCAAGCGGGCAGGATACCTGCTGCGCCAGCCGTAGGACTTGCCACAATCTTACCCATAGCAGCGTTCACTTCGGATGTAGAGATTGCACTGCTTAAGAGTTCCACAAGCTCTTCTGGCAGGAACTGAGCGTTCTTTCGGTGGTCATAAACTTTCTTTGCATTGCCACGCAGGAGGCCCGAAACGGAGCGTAGATCTTCCTTTTGACCTTCGGTCGCAGCATCTTTCATGACTTGATAGACAGCTAAGAGTTCATTTTCTAGTTCTTCTTTTGTTTGGTTTTGATCCAGCAAGGAGGCCTTAAGTGCTACTTGCCAAATGGCTTGACCAGAGGATTGGCACTCTTCTAATAGCTGTTTCGCATTTCTATGCATTTCTTCCTCGTCTCTATAGTCTAATGTTAAATAATCTGGGGAATCAAGCGGAAGCTGTGGAGGCCCTTTATGTTTTCCATTGCCCTTTGTAAGCTTTCGCAGATCCCATCATCAAATTCAGCAATCAAAGTGGCTTGATCATCTTTTCGGGTGACAGACATTGATGCGATATTCAAGTTGTATTTGGCTACCAGGGAGGTCAGGTCAAAAATCATTTTGGGGCGGTCTTTGTACGTCATGATGACTGACCAAGCTTTGCCATCCAAGTAGGTGTCGACACCATCCACTTCCACGATGCGTACTTGTCCACCACCAATTGATGAGCCCGTGACTGAACAAACGATAAGGCCGTCTTCTAGGAAATTGATTCTTGCTGTATTAGGATGAACAGGTCCAAGGTCCATCCGCCTATAAGAAATTTTTAGGCCCATGCGGTTGGCTTCATCGAGAGCGTGAATAATTCGAGGGTCGTCCGTTTGGTAACCCAAGATGCCACCAACGATAGCTCTGTCAGTGCCGTGCCCCTGATATGTTTCTGCAAAGCTGCCGTGAAGGTCAATGATTAACTCCTGAGGCTTCTTACTGTATACGGAGCGAGCAAGATTGCCGATACGGCAGGCGCCTGCCGTATGTGAACTAGAAGGCCCAACCATGGTGGGGCCGATGACATCTCGAAACGATATTGTACGGTCCATAGCTTCCCTTTCTTTTTCTATATCAGCAAGCCTACGCCTGCCTTTACCATCTCCCATTATAACAAGAACAAGTGGACGGTTCTAAAGAAGTGTACTATCCCTTTTTATGAGCACTAAAGGTGGGGAATGAGGCCTAAGTCAAATGTCCCTTAACTACCGTTAAACGGCAGTTTATGGTAGAATTGACGAAGAATTAGGAGGCTCTATGATTAAACTATTATGCAGCGATTTTGACAACACGCTAGCCAAAAGAGGACGGGTTCCACGAATCAATGTGGACGCAATCCCCAAGCTCAAAGCAAGCGGTATTCAATTTGCCATCGTAACAGGCAGGGTCGCTTCAAATATTATCAGCAAAGCAGATAAGTATAAGATCGATGCCCATATTGTCGGAACAAATGGGTCGATAGTGCTCGAGGAGGGGAAAGAGTTACTCTTTGAACACCCTATCGATAATCGCATAGTCCATAACATCATCCAAGATTGCTACGAGAATGACTGGTATTATTTTATCTTCGATAGGGATGTGGTGTATATTCCTGAAGAAAAGTACCGTATAGTAAGCAAGACCCCCTTAATTCATATCGCTTCCTTTTTTGCAAAGACCAAGGTAGTAGCAACCAACCACCTACTGGACCAGTTTGAGGCAAATGGAGGTTGTGCACATAAGATTAATATCTATCCCAAGAAAAGTGATGTGATGGCCGTTCGAGAAGAGTATTTAAAAAACGATGACCTCTACGTTACCTGGTCCAATAACAACAAGTTAGAAATTATGGCAGCAGATGTCAATAAGTGGAACGGGATCCTGGAGCTTGCCAAGAAGTTAGGCATTGAGAAGCATGAGATAGCAACCATCGGTGACTATAACAATGACATTCCCATGATTGTCAATGCGGAGATAGGCTTTGCTGTTGGGAACGCTCACCAAGAGATTAAAGAGATAGCAGATCATGTGGTCAGAGATGCTAAAGCAGGAGCAGTAGCGGAAGCAATTGACTTTATTATCGATTATAATAAGCAAAATGATAAGGGCTGAAGGATCAGAGAGGATTGAGCATAACATGAGTGAACGCATAAGAATGAATCTGATAAGCAAACATCATAAACCAAGCTATTCTAATGAACATGCGGCAGGTTTAGACCTTAGAGTATCAACCGAAGAAAAGGTAGAGATAAAGCCTCTTGGACATTATCTAGTTCGAACAGGCGTCCACGTGCAGATTCCCGAAGGTTACTTTGGGCTCGTCGCTATTCGGTCCGGCTTAGGCATGAAAGGGTTAACTTTATCCAATTCCATCGGCGTGATCGACGAGGACTACCGAGGTGAAGTGCGCATTCCTCTTTTCAATCATGGGGAAGAAAGCTTAATTCTTGAGGATGGGGAAAGGGTTGCCCAAATGATCCTTATACCTTATGTCCAAGCAGATTTGCATTTTGTCGATGAGTTGGAAGAGTCCGAACGAGGCAATGATGGATTCGGTTCATCGGGTCGGTTTTAGAGGCTTAACAAAAACTACCAGATTTTATTCCGGTAGTTCGAAGAAGTTTATTTGATGAATGTCCTCCTCGATGAGATTAGAAGCAGATACCCCTAAAAGGCGTATTGGTTCAGATAGGGGGAGCTCCTCGAATAGGAAGCGTGCGATATACTGTATGTCTAAAGCATCTTGGATGTGTACATCGGTAGAATGACTGCGGCTGATTGTTTCAAAATGATTGGTTTTCAGCTTGATATGGATAGTCTTTGCAGCTATCTTCTTCTCTTTTAAATCTTCTGCCAATTCAACGCAAAAGTTATCCAAGCGGTTAACCAGGTCTTTACGGCTTCTGATGTCATGATCGAAGGTCCGTTCAACGCCAATGCTTTTTCGCTCACGAGAACTGCTAACCGGGCGGTGGTCTATACCACGAATAAAGCGGTAAACGTCGCTGCCATTCTTTCCTAAAAGGGTTGTGAGAGTCTCTTCTTCTAAATCGTAGAGGTCTTTAACGCTATATAGGCTAAAGGAGTTAAGTTTTCTTTCAGCAGCGTGACCGATACCATGAATTTTGCCAACTGATAAAGGAAATAGAATATCAGGAAGATCTCTTTGGCTGATTTGGAATATACCGTGGGGCTTTTTCCAATCGGAAGCTAATTTGGCAAGAAACTTATTGTAGGAGATACCTACAGAGATAGACAGCCCTGTCACCTCAGCTACTTCGTTCTGAAGAGACTCAGCGATAAAAAGAGCATCCTCAGGACGGCTACTGATATCCAGATAGGCTTCATCGATAGACATCTGTTCAAGCTTTCTCGTGTAAGACCGAAGTACAGAGAATACCTGCCGGCTCATTTCAACGTAGCGCTCTCTGCGCATGGGCACAATTTTTAATTGAGGGCACCTTTGCTTGGCTTGAAAAACGGGCATAGCAGAATGAATGCCGAATTCACGCGCTTTGTAATTGCAGGTGGTGATGATGCCCCTTCTACTTTGACCACCCACGGCCATAGGGATGTCAGCAAGCTCAGGTTGGTCCAATTCTTCGACGCTAGCAAAAAAAGCATCTAAGTCAACATGAAGAATTTTCCTTTTGTCTTTGATTGGAGAGTCCATAGGTGCTATCACCCCTTTCTATGACACTTTAATTATAGCCTAAAGGTTTCATATGGGAAAACCTGCAAGCTTTCTATAGGAGTAAAGGAGGAATAATGAGAATCGATAAATATTTGAAGAATTCAAGAATTATTAAGAGACGGTTAATTGCTAAAGAAGCATGCGACTCAGGCCGTGTAGAGATTAATGATCAGAAAGTTAAAGCGGGTTCACAGGTTGAGGTAGGTGATACCGTCACCGTTCGTTTTGGCGATTCCAATTTAAGAATAGAAGTTTTAGCAACACCAGAGCATGTAACAAAAAATGATGCGGACGACATGTACCGGATTTTGGAGGACTAGGATGGCAAAATTCAAATCGATATTACCAGACGATGGCAGCAAAAACAAACTAGATGAAACTGTCCGCATGTCAGAAGAACAACGTCAGCAGATTGAGCGAGCAATAAGAGATAGGCAGATGGAAAGAGGGCAAGCCAACAGCAGTAGAAAAGCCAGGGGACAGAGGAGCCCTCGTCCTATTACAAGAAGTCAAAAGGTGAGCGCTGCCAGTGAAGGTAAGACAAAGACTGATCAAAATCGAAGAAGGCGACCACCTAAGCGGAATAAGAGCGGCCAATGGCTTTTTATTGGCGTTATGGCTGTACTAGCTATAATCATTTTTACCACAGCGTCTAATCTCTTAGAACAAGGTCGCAAAATAGAGGAACTAGAGGGACAACTAAGAGAACAGAACCTTGCAAAGGATAGGTTGGAAAAATCTATTGCTGAGCTTGAAAATGAGCTAAACACCGTTAACACTGATGAGTTTATTGAAAGATATGCCCATGAGAAGTTAGGTATGGTTAAGCCTAATGAGCTGATGTATGAGGTGGAGCCTGAAGGAACGAACGAGGAAGTCAATCCTGAATCTACTGAAGGCGAATCGGTTGAAGAAGAAGTGGAAGGGCCTGATGCCTTGAATGAAGAAGTCCCTGTCGATGAGGAAGCTCTTAGCGAAGAGGAAAGTTCAGTTGAGGGTGAACAAGCGAGCGAGGAAGAGCCTGTAGAAGAGGCTCCCACAGAGTAAGAGTGTTTTGTTGGCTAACGGGAAGGTGAAGGATATGACAAGAGAGTTTATGCCTAAAATCAATGAAGTTAAGCGCTTAATTAAAGATCATGTCATAGCGCAGGATTTTCATACCCTTTTTCTCGCGGTATCGGGAGGGCTGGATTCAGTAGCCCTCCTCAATCTATGTGTGGAAATCAAAGAAGAGGCACAAACAGCAGAAGGAGCTCTTACTGATTTGACCATCAACGTTCTTCACTATAATCATAAGTTAAGGGGTCTTGATAGCGAGGCAGATGAAAGGGCAGTAAGAAAGATCTGTGATAAGCATGGTCTGTCTCTAGTCGTTGCTAGTGGAGATGTTTATCATCTTGCCGAGAAGGAAGGACTATCACTTGAGCTGGCCGCTAGAAAAGCTCGCTACAGCTTCTTTCAACGCGAGATGAAAAAAGTTTGTGGTCAAAGGCTAAATGGGGCTGCCCTATGCACCGCCCACCACCTTTATGATCAAAGTGAATCTATCCTCCTACATCTTTTTCGGGGAAGCGGTCTTTCTGGTCTAGAAGGGATGAAGATTCTAGATTATTTCCCTGATTTTGGGATTTTTGTCTTCAGGCCTCTGCTGGGATTATCGAAGGATAACTTAATCGCTTATGCTGACGACAG
Source organism: uncultured Peptoniphilaceae bacterium (assembly GCA_964346245.1). GTDB lineage: Bacteria > Bacillota > Clostridia > Tissierellales > Peptoniphilaceae > CAYFUF01. The sequence continues at coordinate 8,534 of CAYFUF010000011.1, forward strand.
AAAGCTTTATTGGCGGGAAGATGCCAGTAATCAAGAAACAGATTTTACCCGGAATTTCCTACGTTTAGATATTTTGCCACAGATTAGGGAACGGATTAATGAAAAAGTGGATGTTTCCTTGGAGCGATTAAGCGAGATTGCCCAAGCTGAAAACGCCTATTTCGATGATGTGATTGAACATCTCCATGATCAGTGGACAAACGAAATCGCAAAAAAGAGTTTTCCATCAAAACGAAATGCTCACTACCTGCGTGCTCAATTGATTAATAGGGAAGATTTTTTAGCGGAAAGTGTGGCTATACAACGGCGCTACCTTCGCTTTTTCTTATATGAAATACTAAAGTTGGAAGGCGAGCTATCCTTTCAAGATATCGAAGAAGTTCGGGAATTGTTTTTATTAAAAGCTAATAAAAAGAAAGTGCTATATGATATTATAGTTTTGTCTGATTATGAATCCCTTCTATTTTATCGAAAGCGAGATGACCATTCCACAAAGAAGGAAGAAAAAATGATAACTCTGCCAAGTAAGGAAGGGGAGAGCGTGATTTTTTCTTGGCCAAAGCTGGGAATGGAATTTTCAATTTACCTGTGCAGTTTGGATCCTATTAGCGATAAGATTAACCCTTCTAAGGCCTACTGCACGCTAACAGCTGATGGCGTAGAGAAGCTCAAGATTACCACCTATCAAGGAGGGGAAGAGTTCAGCCAGATAGGCGGAGGAACAAAGCCTCTGAGGAGGTGTTTCAACGACTGGAAGTTATCCACTGAGCTCAGACAAGATTGGCCTATCTTTTCAGTCAATGACCAAATTGTTTGGTTACCAGGCCTGGGCCGAAGTGATGTGAGGCTTCTTGAAGCGAAGGGACAGGTATATATTATCGAACTCGTTAATCCTATGGAACTTACCTGGTCTAGGCGAATGAATAAGGGTAAGTATCGTTAGTAAATATCGAATAGTAATGTGGAGGATATGATGAAGTCTGAATTATCAAAATATGTTGAGGAAATATTATTCACGGAAGATGAGATAAAGGAAAGAGTAGCTGAATTAGGGAAGCAAATTACGGCAGACTATCATGACGATACCGCAGACCTCCTCTTTGTTTGTATTCTTAAAGGCGCTTCCATCTTCATGGCTGATCTACTTAAGGAAATTGATTTGCCCGTTGAAATCGACTTTATGGCCGTCTCCAGCTACGGTAAGCAGACCGTTTCTACTGGCGATGTCCGTATTTTAAAAGACTTAGATCAACGGATCGCAGGAAAGAATATCCTGATTGTAGAAGACATTGTGGACTCTGGTTATACCTTGTCATACTTGGTGGGTAACCTGCACCACAGAGGAGCTAAATCAGTTCGCATAGTTGCCCTTTTGAACAAGGAAGCTAGACGTGTAGTAGATATTCATGCTGACTATGTCGGCTTTGATATCCCAGACGCCTTTGTTATTGGCTACGGTTTAGACTTTAATCAAAAATTGAGAAACTTACCTTATATCGCTACCTTAAAGAGAGTCTATTACGAAGATTAGGTAGAAAGACCATCATTGTTTACGTATTGAGGAGCTTATGAATAATAATAGAAAAAATAATGTACTAGCCATATTAACTTACATCCTACCTATTCTTTTAATCATGATTTTCATTGCGACCATGAACAGAGATGTAGAATTGCCAAAGCAATACACCTATGGAGATGTGGTTAAACTCATTGAAGAGGATAAGATAGAAAGTGCAGTCATGGAAAATGACCACTTCAAAGGGACGCTAAAGAATAATGGGGGTGCCTTCGATGTAGTCATCCCGCAAGTCATGTATCCTAGCTTTTTTGAGAATAACTTACAGGAGCCTGTGGAAGCCGGACAATTCAACCTGACCTTTATTCCTAAAGAGGAACCGAATCCTTTCTTGATGATGATTCCAGATTTCCTCTTTTTGGGTATTATGATTTACTTCATTTACTCCATGTACCGTCGTGCCCAACAGCAGAACGGGGGAGCCGCCCAATTTGGCAAAAGTAAAGCCAAAGTTTTGCGATCAGATTCAAGGAAGATTACCTTTGATGATGTAGCGGGGCTGAAAGAAGAGAAAGAGGAATTGATAGAAATTGTCGATTTCCTCAAGAATCCAAGGAAATTTACACAGGTTGGCGCCCGTATTCCTAAAGGTGTATTGTTAGTAGGCCCACCAGGAACAGGTAAAACTTATCTGTCAAGAGCCGTCGCTGGTGAAGCAGGCGTGCCTTTCTTCTCGATTTCAGGGTCTGACTTCGTCGAAATGTTCGTTGGTGTTGGCGCTTCACGTGTTCGCGACTTATTCCAAGAAGGAAAAAAGAATGCGCCTTGTATCATTTTCATCGACGAGATTGATGCAGTAGGCCGCCGTCGTGGTGCTGGTTTAGGTGGCGGTAACGATGAGCGTGAGCAAACTTTGAACCAACTTCTCGTCGAGATGGATGGGTTCGAATCAAATGAAGGCATCATTATCATGGCAGCAACTAACCGTCCTGATATTCTTGATCCCGCTATTCTTCGTCCAGGCCGCTTTGACCGCCAAGTAACGGTGGGCATGCCCGATATGAAGGAAAGGGAAGAGATGATTCGTGTCCACCTGCGCAATAAGCAGATAGCAGATGATGTGGACCTCAACGCTCTAGCAAGACAGACAGCAGGCTTTACACCAGCTGATTTAGAGAACATGACTAACGAGGCTGCTCTTTTGACAGCTCGCCAGAATCAGACCGAAATCACAATGCATACCTTCGAAGAAGCGGCTATTAAAGTGGTTGCTGGGCCGGAAAAGAAGTCTCAGCGAGTCATCCAAGAGGAAAGAATAATTACTGCCTACCATGAGGCAGGACACGCTATCGTTACTCGCGCCCTACCCAAGATGGATACGGTCAATATGATTACCATTGTTCCTCGTGGCCGGGCCGGTGGTTTCACCGCCTTCCTACCAGATGACGATCGCAATTACATGTCAAAGACAAGAATGGAGCAGACTCTGGTTACCTTCTTAGGTGGTCGAGCAGCAGAAGCGTTGGTGTTAGATGATATCTCTACTGGTGCATCCAATGATATAGAACGAGCAACTCAGGTTGCAAGGAAGATGATCGTAAAATACGGAATGAATGACCGCCTGGGTCCTGTTGCCTATGAGGAAGGAGACAACAATGTCTTCTTAGGAAATGAGCTTGGCAAAATACGTTCCTACTCAGAGAAAACAGCTGTTGCGATTGATGAAGAAGTGAATAAGTTAATGAAGAATGCCTACGATAGGGCGACCGAAATATTGATTGATAATAGAACTATGTTAGAAGAGCTAGCTCAGCGACTCTTGGATGTTGAAACTGTCCGCCGTGAGGAGTTTGAGCAAATGTTCGTCGAGCATGGTAAAGCCTACCAAGGTAATGAAGGAGCTTTACTCAATGAATAAAAGTACGAGATATTTAGCAGAATGGGATTATATTGATATAGCAGATGCCGAGGGTCAAGCTCAAACAGGAGAAGCAACTACCCAAGCTGATTCTGGTTCAGCGGAAGCCCCTCAAGGCTTAAATAACCTTACCTACATCGTCTATGGAGCAATGTTACTGTACCTGCTCTACATGGTCTACAAGTCGTTGAAGTCCAAGAAGAATCTTGATGAAGTGGTAGAGAGTTATGGTAAGAAACAGACCTTTGTCATGAAGCTATTACTTGCAATGATTCTAACCTTAGGTGTGAGCAATTTGGGGTTAGGCAATTATCTGATTGGTGGTCTAATGGTAGCCATTGCTATCCTCTTCTTCTTTATTACTAGAGAGAAGATCATTATCGCTAAGAATGGCATTTACGGCGATAATCAGTTTTTTGCTTGGGATGATATCAAACGTTGGCAATGGGATGTAGCTAGGGGAGACTTGGTTATCGTGACCAAGGAGTTTGGTAAAAATGAGCAGACGCACTTTATGCGCCTAGGCAAGGAGCACATTAATGAAGTGAACGACTATATTAGGGAGTTCAAGCTAGGCAAGACGCCACCCAACAAAAAGAAGAACAAAAGCAAGTAATCGCAGTAGGACGTTGGTAGTAACCTTAGTCGAACAATGAGTTATCCTCATTGTTTGACTATTTCATTGGAGGAGTATTCCATTATGTCGAAGTTTATCTTTGTAACTGGAGGAGTTGTTTCCGGCCTTGGCAAGGGCATCAGCGCTGCGAGCGTTGGCCGCTTGCTTAAAGACAACGGCTACTCTGTCTTCATGCAGAAATTTGACCCTTACCTCAATGTTGATCCTGGGACAATGAGCCCCTTCCAACATGGGGAAGTTTATGTGACGAAAGATGGTGGCGAAACAGATTTGGATTTAGGTCACTACGAACGGTTTATCGATGAGGAGCTGACAAAAGATTCATCGATAACATCTGGTCGTATCTACAACACGGTCATTAAGAAGGAAAGAGCCGGTCGCTATGACGGTAAGACTGTCCAGGTTATTCCCCATATAACCGATGAAATCAAAGATAAGGTCTACCGAGTTGCTCACGAGTCTGAGGCAGATTTTATCATCACCGAAATTGGCGGAACTGTGGGCGATATTGAGTCGCTACCTTTCATCGAGGCAATCAGACAAATCCACTCAGAGAACCCTAGCAACGTCATGTTCATACATACTGTGCTTGTTCCCGTTATTCCTGGAACCGATGAACTAAAGACCAAGCCAGCCCAACACTCCTACAAGGAATTGATGAGCTATGGTATCAAACCTGATGTTATTATCCTACGAGCTCAAGCTCCGGTTACTCAAGAAGTTGTCAAAAAGATTGCCCTCTTCTGTGATGTTCCTCAGGAAGCAATCGTTGAATCAAAGCAAGTAGAGCTCATCTATGAGGTCCCCCTTGTTTTCCATGAGCAGCACCTTGATGACTATATTCTTAAGCATTTTGGCTTAACGGGGAAAAAGGATGCGACTTCCGCTTGGAAGGACATGTGCCAACGCTTTAAGGATGCGGATAAAGTTATTCATGTTGCCTTAGTAGGCAAATATACGAAATTACCAGATGCTTATTTGTCGGTTAATGAAGCGCTTTACGATGCTGGTTACAACCAGGGCGCCAGGGTCTGTATTGAGTATATTCCATCAGAAGCTGTTCAAGAAGACAATCAAAGTGAGGTCTTAGGTAAAGCTGATGCTATACTTGTACCTGGAGGCTTTGGAACGAGAGGCCTCACCGGCATGAGAAGGGCAATCCAGTATGCTAGAGAGAACCAAGTGCCTTTCTTTGGCATTTGTCTGGGCATGCAGCTCGCACTGATTGAATATGCACGTAATGTTATGGGCCTGGAAAAGGCTGACTCCTCTGAATTTAACCTAGAGACGGAGTATCCGGTCATTGAACTTTTGGATAACCAGGAAGAACATATGAACTTGGGGGGAACTCTCCGCTTAGGTAACAGTGAGTGTAAGTTACTAGAGAACTCTTTAGCAAGAAAGCTCTATGGCGTGGATACGATTCACGAGCGTCACCGCCACCGTTATGAGTTTAATAAAAAGTATACGCAAGATTATGAGAAGGCAGGCTTAACCTTCTCTGGTCGGGATACTGATCAAGACCTCGTGGAGATTATCGAGCTAAAGAATCATCCATATTTTATCGCCAGCCAATTCCATCCCGAATTCAAATCAAGACCGAATAGACCACACCCACTGTTCATGGGCTTCATTGAGGCGGCTTTGAAGAGAAAGGAGGGGGACGATCAAGGAAACGAGGGCGTTAATGACTAAGTCGCTCTTTCCTGGCTACCTCCATGATGTGGAGGGGATATGCTTAGGCCACTGGGACTCTCATGATCTAGCTACAGGAGTTTCGGTCGTTCTATGTCCTGACTCTACTGTCGGTGCCGTCGATGTTAGAGGTGGTTCGCCTGGTACGAGAGAAACGGACCTCTTGCGTCCAGAGAATACGGTCTCTCATGTCAACGCGATTGCCCTAGCTGGGGGATCAGCTTTTGGCTTAGATGCAGCTTCCGGTGTCATGACCTATCTGAGGGAGCAAGGGGTAGGCTTTGATACTGAATATGGCAAAGTACCTATTGTTAGCTCGGCTGTTATCTTTGACCTCGGCATTGGTTCAGCCTTAGCCTATCCGAAAGCAGAACATGGTTATCAGGCGGCAAAAAGCGCAGGAAAATCGGTTGCCCAAGGAAATGTGGGGGCTGGAGCCGGAGCAACGGTCGGCAAGTTAGGGGGTATGGCTACAGCAATGAAGTCAGGTCTTGGTCAGGCTAGCCTGCAGAATGGAGACCTGGTCGTTTCTTGTGTGGTTGTGGTCAATGCAATTGGAGATGTTTATAATCTACAAGAGGGTATGACGCCAATAGCTGGTTATTACGACAGGCAAACAGGTTTTATATTGACTGAAGAAGCTATTCGGAATTCTTATCTTCAACTAGAAGAGGGGACTAATACAACTATCGGTGTTGTAGCGACTAACGCTAAATTCGATAAGGCGGGTTTGTTGAAAGTAAGCCAGATGGCCCATGATGGCTACGCTTTGGCTATCCGTCCTGTTCACACAGGTGCTGATGGGGATACGATATTTGCACTAGCCACAGGTAGTGTACAAAGTGATGTGAATACGGTGGGTACTATGGCCGTAGAAGCAATGAGAAGGGCAATTATAAATGCCTGCTTAGCTGCGGAAGATGCTCATGGCATAAGAGCACACGGCAGTTTGTAAATCTATTACTCAATTAATTTTATTGACTGGCATCCGCAAGGAGCTGGATCGGAGGAAAAAATGAAAGACAGTTTATTTAATGCGAAAGATCTCGCTATGCTGGGCATGTTTATTGCCTTAATGTTGTTACTGGACGTTATGGGTTTTGGTTATATACCCATCGGACCTATTCAAGTTACGACTATGCACATACCGGTAATCATTGGTTCTATCTATGGAGGAAAGAAATACGGCATCATTCTAGGTCTTGCCTTTGGATTTAGCTCATGGATTAAGGCAGTTAGGGGAATGTCGGGTATTTTCACGCCTGCATTTGTCAACCCCATTGTTTCTATATTCCCTAGATTCTTGATGGGCTTTTTAACAGCGACCATTGCGGATGTGCTTTATCGCCGTAAAGACAACTCCTTAATAGCTTTTGGGGTTCCTGCGTTTGTGGGTTCTATGGTGAATACGGTTTTTGTTCTGGGTCTGATTTATATCCTCTATTTAAGCGAGTTTACGCAAACTTTAGAGTTGTCCTCCTGGGGACTTTTCACCATGTTAGCAACGACAGCGGGGGTCAATGGTATACCTGAAGCACTAGTCGCTAGCGCAGTAACCATACCGATAATGAAAGCAGTTAAACGAAAAAAGTAGGAAGATAATGACGCTAAATAATGTAAATGAGGATCTACTCCTCGTTATTGATGCAGGAAATACAAATATTACCTTCGGCATTTTTGAAGGCGAAGAGATTGCTCAACAATGGCGTATTCAAACAGATAAGGACAAGACCTCTGATGAATACGGTATTGAGCTTGAACAAATCATGAATCACTTCAACTACAGTCCAACGAGACTCAAGGATATCATCATTGCTTCAGTTGTTCCAGACTTGATGCATGCCTTACCAGCGATGTGCCGCCGCTTCATGAAGAAGGAGCCCATTATTGTTGGAGAGGGGACCAAATCAGGAATGCCCATCCTCTTGGATAACCCCAAGGAAGTTGGTGCAGACCGAGTGGTCAATGCGGTCGCAGGTTTTGCGAAGTATGGTGGTCCACTTATTATTATCGATATTGGAACAGCCATAACTCATGATGTCATTACAGCTAAAGGAGACTACCTTGGTGGCGTAATCTCACCTGGCATTGGGATTTCTTCGGATGCTCTATTTATGAGAACCTCTAAGCTGCCAAAAGTACAGCTGATTGAACCTCGAACAGCTATCGGAAAGAATACAATTCAAGCAATGCAGGCAGGCATTGTTTACGGCTTTATTGGCTTAATCGATAATATCATTGAAAGAATCAATGACGAGCTCGCAATAAAAGGTATGGAACGACCTAAAGTCGTTGCTACAGGTGGTTACTCAGCTTTGCTTGCCCAACAATCCAGGTATATCCATACAATAGATAAGGACTTAACTTTACAGGGCCTTCGTATCATCTATGAAAGAACGATGGACTACCGCCGCAAGAAAGAAAAGGCTAATGAAGCTGAGTGATGGACAAGTGGTTGAGATTGGACTAAGCCCTCTAGCTGGGGTTAGTGACCTTGCCTTTCGTTCGCTATGTGTTGAAAAGGGAGCAGACTTTGCTGTTACCGAAATGGTATCAGCTAAGGCTTTATACTACGATAACCGTAAGACACGAGAATTGATGAAGTTAGCGGATAATGAAAAGAGAACTTCGCTGCAACTCTTTGGGTCTGAGCCGAAAATATTTGCTCAAGTCATTCGAGAAGAACTTAATGGGATAGAAGGTTTTGCAACCATTGACTTGAACCTTGGCTGCCCTGCCCCAAAGATTGTGAACAATAATGAAGGATCAGCATTGATGAAAGATCCTTTGCTGTTCGCTGAGATTGTGCGCAGCATGGTGAAAGCATCGCGGATTCCCATAAGTGTTAAGTTTCGCTTAGGTTTCGATGATGATCACATCAATTTTTTAGAGATTGGCAGAATTGCCCAGGAAGAGGGGGCTTCTTTCGTTACCTTGCATGCGAGAACTAGGGAACAGATGTATAGTGGCAGAGCAAGGTGGGAAGCTATTGGTCAACTGAAAGCTGCACTTAGCATACCTGTCATTGGTAATGGGGATGTCACAACACCAGAAGAAGCTAAGCAAATGTTAGATTTGACGTCTTGTGATGGGATTGCCATTGGTAGGGGCGCACAGGGCAACCCTTTCATTTTCAAGCAGGTAAAAGACTACCTGCAGTCAGGCACTTACCATGAAGTGACGCCAAAAGAAAGGCTAGCTATGATGATTCGTCACTTTGATTTCACAGTAGAAGAAAAAGGTGAACGGATTGGTCTGTTGGAGATGCGCAAGCACTTAGGTTGGTATCTGGATTATTTTGCGAATAGGTCAAATTTAAAAAGAAGAGTGAACGCAGCAGAAACGATAAAAGAAGTAAAAGCAATAATAGAAGAACTCGCTAAGCAAATCGCTTAACGAGTTCTTTTGTTTAACGTCTCTTGTTAGAACTGTGTACTGGAAATACTACTTTAAATGTTGTGCCCACAGCTAGCTTTGAAGTGACAGATATTTCGCCACCTAAGACATCAACGATGTTCTTTGTTATGGCAAGGCCCAGACCTTTTCCACCCTGACCGCTAGTTCTCGCATTATCTACCCGGTAGAAGCGTTCAAAGATGCGCGATAAATCATCCGGAGCGATACCTACACCGTTATCGGTGATAGTTAGGGTAATGAAGCTCCTTGCCCTAGTCAGACTGACTCGAATTAAGGCCTCTTCTTTACCTTCGACAGCTTTCATCGCATTGGAGAGAAGATTCGTTGTCAATTGATTGAATAGTCTCACATCTGTCCAGAAATTGATATTCTCTTCTATTGCCCTAACCAAAACGATATCTCGCTTGTTTAAGTTTGCTTCAAAAGCGTCTAGCGTTGAGAGAAGTTCATCGGATAGATTAGCATTTTCAAGTGTAGGATCCGCCATGAGAGAAGATTCATCGAAACTATCCCGCAATCTTTCCACGATAGATTTTAGTTGATTGGTGTTCTTTAGTAAAGTGGCTACTGTTTTCTCGTCCGCTTCTTTTATGCCATCTTGAATTGCTTCTAATTGTAGTTGCAAATTGGTGATGGGCGTTCTTAGTTCGTGCGAGATATCTTGGGCATATTCCTTGCGAATCTGTTCTTGAGCTTCCAACGTTTTTGCTAGGAAGTGGAGGTTTTCTGAAAGCTCGCTTATCTCCGGAACGCTGGTTGCCTCCACATCGATAGCGTAGTCCTTTTCTCTTAATTTCGTTGTGCTTTCAGATAGGCGGAGGATCGGCTCAGTGAGTCTTTTGGAGATGTAGTAACTGATTGCAACGGATAAGACCAAGTTGACCAGGATAATTGCTAGCACAGCAAAGGTTGCTTGCTCTTGAAACTCTTGTACAGCATCATTCAAGAAGGCTGACTCAACATCGTAAGTAATGTCTAGGCTGCCAATCTTCTCCATCTGCTCGTTAACCAGTGTATAAGTGGACGTTTTCACCGTATCCTTATTAGGATCTTCTAGGCTAGTATAGGAAGCAACAAGTTGGCCATCAGTGTCCTTAATCTCCATATTAACTTCTTCACTCTTTGAGTAGAGCATGAGCTCTACGTTAGTAATTTCAAGTTGGTTTTCTCTTATGATTAGGCTGACATCCGATACGATTTGTTGCAAGCGAGTATTTTGGGCCTCCATGAGGTAGTTCTCAAATATCGAACCGATAAGTTTTATACCAAAGGCGGTCATGATAAGGATTGTAATTAGGATGACGCTGGTGAAGACCAACATTATCCTAGTTCGAAGTTTCATCCCTGCCTCCAGCTCGGTAACCTACGCCATAGATGGTTTTAATATACTTTGGATTCTTGGGATCATCCTCCAATTTCTGCCGGATATTCTTGATATGAGTATCGATGGCTCGGTCAAAGGCTTCATATTCAATACCAAAGGCAACTTCAATAATCTCATCTCGAGTAAAGATTTTATTGGGGTTAGAAAAAAGTGTATACAGGATGAGAAACTCATTCTTGGTAAAATAGATTTCCTGTTTGTCTTTGAGCACCCGCATCTCATCGTGGTTAATCTCTAGCACACCGTTTTCTGACTTGATGATAGTACGTTCATAGCTTTGATTCGATTGACTGCGGCGGAGGATTGCCTTGACTCTTTCAACTAATTCCCTAGCTGAAAAGGGCTTTACCATATAATCATCCGCGCCGTTTCTAAAGCCTCTCAGGCGGTCGCCTTCTTCTGCTTTGGCGGACACGATGATAACGGGAACCTTAGAAGAGTTGCGTAGGGAAGAGAGGAAGTCCTCACCCCTCATGTTGGGCAGCATCAAATCTAAAACAATAAGATCTGGTTTTTCTTCTTTGGCTATCCGATATCCTTCTTGGCCATCATAGGCAACAAGGACCTCAAAACCTGATTTTTCTAAATAACTCTTTTCGATGTTAGCAATATCTACATCATCTTCAACGATTAGTACTCTATCCATATTCATGATGCCTCCTCAAAATATCGATTGAATGGCAAATTCCCTTGCTATAATTACTACTACTATATTATAGAATATCGAAGAAAATGTGTATGGTTACTTTTTTCTTCTTTGGGAAACAGAAGACTTGACTTGTGCTATAATAGGACCAATACATTAGAGATATACTTGTCAGGTATTTGACAAGTATTCTTTTATGAGAAGGTAGAAAGCGACAAAAGGAGGGTAATTTGCCTGTAGTAGATAAGAATAGCCTAGCAGAGGTTAAACGTTTTGAAGAGTTTGTGATGAATTCACGTTATGGCCATTGCATGCAATCCATGAACTGGGCAAAGGTAAAGAACAACTGGGAAAGCGACTATGTTTATGTAGAGGATAAGGAAGGCAAGATAGAGGCGAGCTTATCTATCATTTCCGTCAAGAATGATGGCGAAAACGCATTCCTGTACGCCCCTAGAGGCCCAGTCTGTGACTTTTATGACACAGCGCTTGTCAACCGTCTAATCCAAGAGGCCCAAGAAGTTGTTGATAAGCGAAATGGCTTTTTGCTGAGGATGGATCCAGAGGTTCTTTACGATGACGCTTTGGTTGAAAAATTAAGAAATGAAATCTCTTTTGATCATTTTGCGGTCAGGACAAGGGATAATATGGATGATGAGCACGACTTTACCAACCCTCGCCATAACATGATTATGAACTTAGAAGGCAAGGATGAAGAGAGCCTCATCAGCGATATGTCAAGCAAGAAACGCTATTCCATTCGCAGATCCTATCGGGATGGAATAACAACGAGAAGAGTCCATTTCGGGGACGAGTCATTCGAAGAGGACCTAGATCTTTTTTACAATATGATTGTGACCACCGTGGAAAGACACGGGATTGGTCATCGGCCCAAAGATTACTTTGCCCGTTTGATGGAAAGCTTTGGTGAGAATGCAACGATGTATTTTTCTGGTGATGAGACAGGAGCTTTAGCATCCGCCATCGTCATTTACCACAAGATGAAGGCCTTCTATATGTATGCCGCTAGCGTAAACCACAGCACAAAGAAGGAAGCTTCTGTTCAATTGAATATTGAAGCGATGCAAGATGCTATCCGTAGGGGCATACCCACTTATGATTTCGGCGGCGTTTACCACTTTACGGTAGAGGATGGGCTATTCAATTATAAGCAGTGGTATACGGGCTTGGAAGGGCACAAAGAGTTTATTGGCGAACTAGATATCATCTACAACCAAGAAAAGTATGACGACTTCGTTTCTAAGTAAAGAAACCACAAGATTTCTCTAGAATAGCGAAAAAAGTCTCCTCTTCAATCAAGAAGAGGAGACTTTTTTTGTTATTCAGTTGGGTTTGGCTCTACTGGTATTTCATCACCGGGTATGCTGCTTTCTTCTGGTGGTACTTCCAGTGATTCAGGCGGTTCTTCTGTCCGAGATAGGACTTCACCATCTGGACCATACACCGTAGTTACCCTCGTTCCATCTTCCAAGATTTCAACCTCAGTTCTCGCACCCTCAATTTCCGATGAATCTGATTCTTCTGGCGGTACGAGACTTGGATCAGGTTCATATCCTAAGTTGGAGTAGATGGTTGGCACTTCATATTCCCAATCTTCCGGTATAATGCCATTGAAATCATTGGGGTTATAAAGCTTAGGACGGCGAGTAAAGACTTTTCTTGCCATTGCCCACCTTGGTGTCGTAGAGGAGGCAAGTAGGTTGTTTCTCGTATCGATATCAGCAAGAACATGAACGGCACAGGTTTCTGTTGGTTCCGTCTGCTTGCTGACCAATATAGTTTCTACTGTGTCTCTTGGGTCCTGTCGACAAAGGTCGGTGGCCAATTTACCAGATAGCATACATACCTCGACCTCATAGAGGCCTTCAGGACGCTCAAATTGTTTAGGCTCTGTACCCTCGTGTACGATATCTGAGATGGCTTGATAAACTCTAGCGGCAACGCCTGAGTTTCCTTCTAAGTAGAGGAAAGCATTATCGGAGCCAACCCATACTGCTGTTGTATAGTAGGGGGAGGTACCGACGAACCAAAAGTCCATATTATAGTCTGTCGTACCAGTCTTACCGACGAATTGGCTTCTTCCTTCAAAATCAAGATACCAGTTACTAAAGCCATTTCGAACAACATTGTCCAAGGCTAAAATCAGCTGGTAGTTCACCTCAGGAGGAAGGACTTCCTCTGCGCGGTGAGGATTCTCATATAGGACATTACCGTCGTTATCGACGATCTTCGCAACGCTGGTCGCTTCAATATGTTGACCGTTATTACCGATTGCCTGATAGGCTGAGGCCATACTCAGGGTAGTTTGCCCATCGGTCATTGCACCCAAAGACATCGCCAAGTTTTCATCATTATGGTTTGGATTTTCGTTAGCTTGAACAAAGTAATCTCGTTCAGGATGTTGGCGGTTGATGATGCCAAAGCGAGCTAGATATTCCTTGCTGACATCTAAGCCAATCTGATCGAGCCATTTGACGGTTACTGTGTTTAGCGATAGGCGGAGGGCTTCCATAACGGACGTTATACCTCTGAATCGACCGTCCACGTTTCTGGGCCATGGCATTTCATTACCATAATCATCGTACACACCGTCCAACAAACGGAAGGGTGTATCATCTTGGGCAGAACCCAAATTGTTGCCTTGTCCAAGGACAGCAGCATAGACGGCGAGTGGTTTCATCGTGGAGCCTGGTTGCCTTGGATAAGAGGAGGCGCGATTTAAGAAGTGTCTTTCGTCGCTTTCGCGGCCACCTACAATAGCTTTTATTTCGCCTGTTGAGTTTTCAATAATCGTTGTTGCAACCTGAGGTTGCATAACGCCAATCTCGTCGATATTGTAGTATTCAGGGTTAATCGCTAGGGCGTCTCCTTCGATTGTCTCGTAGAAGTTAGATCCTGAATTGAGGAAGGATGCAGTCAAAACAATTTCACCTGCCTCATTGATGTAGAGGGAGTCTTGATTCAGTGGAATGGTTCCTATCCGGTGAGTACGAAGGATTCCGTTCTCATCGACGGTATAGTAGTCCGTTACATCTAAGTAGCCATCATAGCCATTCAAACGGCCCTGGATAATATGCAGTGAGCCGTCTGCATCAAAGTAATACTGGGAGCTTGGTATGATAACTTTATTGTCTGCCGTTAAGAGGTTGTCTTTCATGTAGTACTGAAGCTCACCATTTTGATTGGTGATATTGCCGTAACTGTCGTATGATAGAAGGAGGTTCCTAGGTGTGCCTAAGTTCTCATAATCTCCGTATAAGACATCTTCAATACTAGACAGACGGTCCTCTAAGCGTCTTTGTAAGTCGATATCGATGGTTGCTGTAATTGTTAGTCCACCGTAATTCAGTCGCTGTAAGGCTTCCGCACGAGTCAGATTCAGCGTATCCATCAGGATGAAAAGCGTGTCTTCTCTAACCACATCAGTGATGTATGTAGATAGGTTTTTTGCCCGCTTAGCAGGTGGATTGATGGAATTAGAGACGTCTGTTGCCATCGCATCATTGTATTCTTGCTCTGTGATATAACCATTTCTTAGCATCTGGTAGAGAACGTATTCTGCTCTTTCGTAACCAGGTTCGTTATAGATGGCGATGTAACGTTCGCCATTGATCGTTGTTTCGCCTAGAACCCTCATGTCTTCGGTGACTTGGGAAGGTCTGTAGGTTGAATAGAGGGCATAAGCTGATGGGGCCTGAACAATACCTGCTATAGTAGCGGCTTCAGGAAGGTTCAGATCGCCAACATCTTTGGAAAAGTAAATCTCTGAGGCGGCTTGAACACCGTAAGCGTTTTGACCGAAGAAGACACGGTTTAAGTAAGATTCCAGAATCGTTTCCTTGGCTTCTTGCTTGCCGACCTGCTTGACCAGCTCGTCTTCTATTCGCAGCGACAGGTAAATCTCTTGTATCTTACGAGTCCAGTTAACATCTTTGTTCAAATAAACATCTCGGACCAACTGCATGGTAATGGTTGAAGCACCGCGCATGTCGCCAGATCTTAAGAAGTCATCTAAAGTTGATAGGATGCCGAAGATGTCAACACCGTCATGTTCGAAAAAGCGCTTATCTTCCGCGCTAACAAAGGCGTTAATTAAGTTAGCCGGAATTTGATCGTAAGGCACAATCTCTCTGAATTCTTCTGTTTCAATCTGTTCGATGAGATTGCCGTTGCTGTCAACAATCTGTGAGTTTTCTTTGAGACCGGACATAAGCAAGCTGGTGTCGGGAGCCGGGGCTTCCTCAGCAACCTTGATCATAGAGCCGGCTAAATATCCACCTAGAATAGCAAGAAAAATCAGCAGACTGATAAACAGCACTGCGATTCCCTTGAGGATATTCTTGATTATATTTACTACCATTTATACCTCCACACATGTACCATGTTTAGGTGATTGGCTAGCTTGCTTGCCGGAAGAGTGCTTGGCTAAGTCAATCAACCTGTTGTTTGAGATTTCATTATTCTATTGTAACACAAAGGGAGTATTTTCCGCACTGATTGTCATCATTTAACGGTCCTAGTAGGCCAAGCGACCTGTCTGCTTGTATAAGAGATTTCTCAAACCTTGCAGAAGACCCATCCATCACATAAACTATGATAAGATGACTAGTTAAGAGGTGAAATATGAAAGACAAGAACAAACTGTTTTCACAAGACTTTCAAAATGATGAACGGTTGACGGGCAGGCGGGAGAGGTCTGTCCTTGTCATGATGTTCGATAAAGAGAGTGATGACCAAAAGAAGAAACAAATCGATGAGTTAACTGCTCTCGTTGAATCGTCCGGTGGCGATATCGTTGGAGTTTTCCAGCAGCAGGGATTAAGGCCCAATCCCAGAACCTTAATTGGGTCAGGAAAAGTTGCGGAGATTGCAGACTTTGTCAGTCTACAGGAAGTAGACCTCGTTGTCTTTAATGATGAACTGACTGGGTCTCAGATGAAGAACCTTTCGGATACCATTGATTGTAAAGTCATTGACCGGGTTGACCTTCTCTTGGATATCTTTGCTATGAGAGCAAGGACAAAAAAGTCAAAGCTGCAGGTTCGCTTAGCTCAATTGGAATACCGCTTACCTCGATTGAAAGGATACGGTACAGCCCTTTCCAGGGAGGGTGGTGGTATTGGTACTAGAGGTCCTGGAGAGCAAAAGCTTGAGACAGATCGAAGGGCAATCGAGCGAGAAATTGATTCTATCAAAGAGCAACTGGATAAGATTAGCGATCAAGAGGAAGTTGTTGCTAAGAAGAGAAGGGGGTCCAGCATCCCCATCGTGAGTCTAGTGGGTTACACCAATGTGGGTAAATCCACGCTAATGAATGCACTAATGCGCTTGTATGGACCGTCTGGGGAAGTTAGAAAAGAAGTGTATGCAGATGATCGTTTCTTTGCGACTTTAGATATATCCAGTAGGCGCATCGAAGCAGAAGGAGAAAGAGCCTATCTTCTAGCTGATACGATCGGCTTTATACAAGATATGCCAGAAAAGTTGGAATTATCTTTCGGCAGCACCTTGGAAGAAATCCGTTACAGCGATCTTATCCTGCTCATTATTGATAGTTCAAATCAAGCTTACGAGGATCAGATTAAAGTCATCCATAGGGCAATCAAAGAAGTCTCAGAAGGTATTCCCATTCTTTATGTTATGAATAAGAGCGATCTAGTAGAGGCGGCCTTGGTCACGCCTAAGGAAGACACGATTACAGTATCTGCTAAAGACGACAAGAGTGTCGCTAGGTTGAATGAACGCATTATGAGCATACTAGGCGGAAAAAAAGTCCAAGTGGAAGTTCGCTTCACTTATGGTAAGTTGGGTGTCCTTTCCAGCTATCAAGACCGGCAGATGGTTCAAGAAATTGACCACAGGGAAGACGGCGTATATGCTGTCCTATCGTTGAGAGAGGATGATATCAATCGTTTGAAGCGGGTTTTGGGCAGTGATGCAGTTAGGAGCCTGATTTGACTTATCGCACAATTTTAAAAGGTGCTGAGATAGAAATCATCATCAAGAAGTCGCGCTTTATCGGGTATGCATCGCCAGTAGCTACCGTGGAAGAAGCGGAAGCCTTTATCCAAGGGATAAAGAGCCTTCACCCTCAAGCAACCCATAATTGCTCTGCCTACATCGTTGGCCAAAATGGCTTGAATCAACGTTACTCCGATGATGGTGAGCCGCAGGGGACAGCAGGCATCCCTATGCTAGAAGTGCTCCGCAAAGAAGACATAACCAACACGGCCGTTGTGGTTACCCGCTATTTTGGCGGTGTAAAGCTTGGCGCATCAGGCTTGGTAAGAGCCTACGGAAATACTGCTAGGCAGGCTCTAGAAGCTGCCCACATTGTTGTTTATAAAGCGTTTCAGGCAGTGGAATTAACCTTCTCCTATGCAGCCTTAGGCAAGATTGATTATTATCTTCAATCAGAAGAAATTGTTGAGCTAGACAGGGAGTTTACCGATACGGTTTCGCTAACTTATTTGGTCCTAGCGAATCTTGTTGATAAGGTAAAAGGAGACATCCTAAATATCACATCCGGTGATTGCGGATGGGAAGAGAAAGAATTACAATATTTACCGGTTAATAAAAATAACCAAATAATTCAATGAACTTGCTTGGCTATATGGCAGGTTTAAAAATAGGTAAGGAGAATATATGGCAGGTCACAATAAATGGAGCAAAGTCAAGAATGTAAAGGGCAAAGAGGACGCCAAGCGGGCAAAAATCTTTACCAAAATGGCAAGAATGATTATGGTAGCAACTCGTGAAGGTGGTGGGGACCCGGATTATAATGCTTCATTGAAGATGGCAGTCGACAAGGCAAAAGCTGAGAATATGCCTAATGAGAACATTGAAAGGGCAATCAAAAAAGGCTTGGGCGAATCGGGCGATAGCGTCTTCATCGAGTCTACCTATGAGGGATACGGCCCAGAAGGCACCGCTGTTATCGTGGAGTGTCTGACAGACAATAAGAATAGGACGGCTTCTAATGTCCGATATGCTTTCGATAAGAATGGCGGCAACCTTGGAACGACAGGGTCTGTTACTTTCCAGTTTGATTATAAGGGCCTATTAGTATTAACTGATGGCGACTATGATGCCGATGAGGTCATGATGGATGCGTTAGACTGTGGTGCTGAGGATGTCCGTAAGGAAAACGACCATGTCATGATTATTAGCGCGGTAGATGATTTTATTCAAGTGAAGGATGGGCTTTCAGGTAAAGGCTACGACTTTGATGTTGCACAATTAGCTTACTTGGCGAAGAATATGGTAGAGATTACAGACGACAACAACATCGCTAACATGAAGAAATTGATTGAGATGCTGGAGGATGATGATGACGTCCAAGAAGTCTACACCAACTGGACCTATGACGAGAAGGACTAAGGGGCCCCTATGGCTTTTTGGTCTTATCTTTGGCTTAAGTCTGTTTCTGTTTAGCTTGTTGACTTCTTTAGAGCAGGTTGCTTACAACAGCGACTATTATCATAATTTTCAACAAGAGCACCAAATTACAGAGAGAACAGGTAGGACGCAGGAAGAGCTTGACGCCGTATCCAAGGATACAATCGAGTATCTCCAGACGGGCGAAGAAATCCTTATGACCAGAAATTACCAAGAGAGAGAAGTCCACCATATGGTGGATGTATATGAGCTCTTTGAGTTAGCGAGATTAATACGTTTAATCAGTGGAATCCTGATTTTGCTGATACTCTGCTATTTTCTGTATTATGGTGAGTTCGCAAGTCTTGTAACAGCTAGTGGCAAGTTTATGCTCGTTCTTGTCGGTCTATTGGTCGTCATTGCCATCATTGGTTATTTCTCGTGGAATAAAGCATTCACTAAATTCCATGAGCTATTCTTCTCCAATGATTTATGGATACTAGACCCAAAAAGTGACCTGATGATACAGATGATGCCAACACCATTTTTCACTGGGATGGCCATAAGGATTTTTATTCGGACCATCCTTTATCTGCTTATCTTTTATCTGCTTGCTTTCTTGATTAAGGGTAAAAGAAGAGAGACTAAAAAGTGCATGTAGCTTGATCTACATGTTAAGGAGGATATTTTGCAGTATAGAGGAGATGGCGTAGCATTTTCGCTGTTTGGCATAGATGTCAGATGGTATGGATTGATTATCGTATCCGGCATGGTGCTCGCAGTATATTTAGCCCAGAGAGAAGCGACGAGGAGGGGGATGGGTGACAGCGTCCTTTATGATCTGTCCCTAGTTATATTACCAGCTGGTATTGTGGGTGCGAGGTTATGGTATGTCCTGTTTGAATGGGAGCGCTACCAGGGTGACCTGATGAAGATTCTCAATCTGCGGCAAGGCGGCCTTGCAATCCAGGGGGGAATCATTGGTGCCCTCATTGCTGGTTACTTTTATTCCAAGAGGAAGGGTTACTCCTTCTTGCGTTTAGCGGATATTTTGTTTCCCGTCGTTGCATTGGCACAATCCATTGGACGTTGGGGAAATTTTACGAACAATGAAGCTTTTGGAACGCCAACTGACCTACCTTGGGCCTTACAGATCGATGGAGTGGGAGTCCATCCCACTTTTCTATATGAGTCGATTGGCACGTTTACCATATTTCTTATCCTCGTCTGGTTTACGAGAAAGAAATTGACGACGGATGGGCAAGTGTCAATGCTTTACCTGATACTCTACGGTGTGGTTCGCTATTTTGTTGAGGGGTTGAGAACCGACAGCCTCTACGTTGGCCCTTTCCGTACAGCCCAGCTCATTGCCCTCATTGGGGTTGTAGTTGGTATCGTAGGACTTTTCGTTTTATCTAAACGTCCAGCTTTAGCTCACGTGCCGGGCGAAAATCCAGAGAAGATCTTAGCAGAAGAAAAGATTAAGACAGGAAAAAAGAAAAAAGCAAAATAGTTGAAGAATTTCAACAAGAATCGGCAAAAATGATAATAAAGCAAGCAGTGTCTTCGGAAACTGCTTTTTTTTGTGCCTGAAACGTGAATTTCCTTATTTTTTCACTTGTTAAAGTTGTTGAATTCTATTAGAATGGTATCAAGATGGTGAAAAGTGGTATTAAGTGGAGGAAAGTGGTATATGTTCATTGGTGAATACACTCACAGCGTGGATACGAAGGGCAGAGTGAGCTTACCTGCTCGTTTTCGCGACGACTTATCGACTAACTTCTACATTACCAAGGGCTTGGAGTCCTGCCTTTTCATCTATGACGAAGAGGAGTGGCAAACGATTGACAGCAAGATGAGGCAGTTGCGCGTTACGGCTAAGGCTGCGCGAAGCTTTTCGAGGCTCTTTTATGGATCTGCACAAGAGATGTCGACGGATAAGCAGGGACGTATCCTCATCCCTAATGCGTTACGGGATTATGCCGATATCGATAAAGAGGTTGTTATCATTGGCGTATCTAACCGTATAGAGATTTGGGACAAGGATAAGTGGGCTGACTATATGGCGACGACTAGCGATTCCTATGAAGACTTAGCCGAAGAGTTAGAGGATCTAGATTTTTAACGAAGGAATTCGTTGATATAGAAAATAGAAAGGGGGTAATTGGATGGCCTTTGAACACATCCCAGTGCTTTTGAAAGAAACAATTGATGGCTTGAACATTAACCCCGACGGCATTTATGTCGATTGCACTGTTGGGGGTGGTGGACACTCCGAAGAGATTGTAAAACGGCTCAACTATGGAAGGTTAATTGCTATCGATCAGGATGAGGAAGCACTGGAAGCTTCGAGAATCCGCCTGAGACCTTGGGAAAAACAAATTACTTTTATTCACGGAAATTTTGCTGATCTAGAAGACATCCTAGAAGCTTTATCGATAAGCCAAGTAGACGGAATCCTGATGGATATAGGTGTCTCCTCTCACCAGTTAGATGAAGGAGAACGGGGGTTCTCCTACCACGAGGATGCGATATTAGATATGCGGATGGACCAAAAAAGCGATGTAGCAACAGCTAGAGATATCGTTAATAGCTACTCCGTGGAAGAGCTGTCTCAAGTTTTCTGGGACTACGGTGAGGAAAGATGGGGCAAGCGGATAGCAGAGTTTATTGTTGAAAACAGGCAAGAGCATACCATAGAGACCACGTTAGATCTAGTTGAAGTGATTAAGAAAGCGATTCCCAAGAAGGTAAGGATGCAAGACAAGCATCCTGCGAGGCGAGTTTTCCAAGCTCTTCGAATCGAAGTGAACCAGGAGCTACAAGTTTTAGAAAAGGTATTAACAGCGAGCATCAAGGCTCTCGCTAAGAGAGGAAGACTATGCGTCATAAGCTTCCACTCCTTAGAAGACCGTATCGTCAAAAATAAGTTAAGAGAAGCAGCAACGGGGTGCATTTGTCCGCCAGACTTCCCAGTCTGTGTCTGTGGACATGTGGCAGAAGTAAAACTTATCAATCGAAAACCTATAACAGCGACTGAGGATGAGCTTGAGGTCAACACAAGATCAAGGTCAGCTAAGTTACGGGTTGTTGAGAAAATATAGGGGGCAGTCATGGGTGAGGCTATTCGCGTTTTAGAGACGCCAAAGAGAAGGGCACAGAACCTAGTGCTAGAGAATCCAAAAAGATGGAAGAAGACAAGAGTTAAGACGAAAACGCAAGACACTAAGATAAGAACAAGAGTCTCTACAAGAAATCTATTTAACATTTTCCGTTTTATACTATTTGGGTCTACAACAATCATTGCCTTTGGTTTGCTAATTGTTAGCATCATGAGCTATAATAGGTTGTCTGTTTTGAGCAAGGAAATTAGCACGACTAAGAATGACATAGCAGTTCTACAAGCAGAACACGATTACTTACAAATTAAATTGGAGCCTTATGTTACTAAAGGCAGGATAGAGAATTTGGCCAAGACAAGATTGAATATGGATTACCCAAAGCAAGAGCAAGTGGCAAAAGTGACGATTAATAAAGACGTCTTTCCAACGACAGTTGTCAGATCCCAAGATTTAGATCCAGATACTGCGATGGATAGCCAATCCGTATTTGCTTCCGTTTCCGACCTAATGTATGTTCCATTTAAGTAAGAGGAGTAAACTGCATTAAGGTTTGGATTAAGGCCTTTTTAAGGAAGACAAAGTGAAGTTGAGAAGAAAAAACAAGTCAGCTCGACAAGTTAATCCGAATAAAAGATTGGCGACGCTTTCTGCTTTCGCCGTTCTCGTTGTCCTATTATTTATAGGCCGGCTATTATATTTACAGGTATTTGCAGGTGAACCATATCGCAAGGCAGCGATTTCCCAACGCAGACGTAGCGTGGAAATCTTGCCCAGAAGGGGAATGATTTACGATCGGAACAAGAGCCCCTTAGCTTTATCGGTGACTGTAAATACCTGTTATTTATTTCCCGATGTAGTCGAAGGCGCAGAGGAGACCGCAGACCTTCTTTCCTACATATTGGGTATGGAGCGTTCAACCATCATGGATTCTATCAATTCGGGCAGGCAAACCGTACGCTTGAAGAGCTCTCTGAGCCAGACTGAAATTGATGAACTGAAAGCATCTGGCTTAGCTTGTTACTCTATCGAACAGGAAAGTGCCCGTTATTATCCCAACCAAGAGATCTTAAGTCAGACAATCGGCTTCGTTGGTGGAGAGGGAAAAGGCCTCTATGGTGTGGAAGCCTACTACGATGCGGAACTTAGAGGCAGCAAGGGTAAAACAGTTTACTCTAGAGATCTACAGGGGAATGTTATCCCGGTTGATGACAGTGCCCAGATTTCAGCCTCCGCTGGACAAGATCTCTATCTAACAATAGATATTGAGCTCCAACAGCTTTTGATGGAGGAACTAGAGAAGGGTTACATTAAACACAAGCCGAAGGTTTTATCGGCAATTCTCATGGATCCCAATACGGGTGAAATTCTGGCTATGGAGAGCATCCCTTCTTTCAACCCCAATAGGCCAAGGGAACCTTTAAAGGACAACGATAAGGTTGCCTGGAATAATTTAGCTGAAGAAGATCAGCTTAACATGCTTTATCAAGTCTGGAAGAACCCAAATATTACAGATGCTTTAGAACCTGGTTCGGTCTTTAAAGCGATTACGACAGCAATATCGTTGGAAACAAAATCCTCCACTTCATCATCCTTATACGAGTGCACTGGTAGCATAGAAGTTGCCCCAGGTGTACGCATTTATTGTGCAAGAAGCTATGATCCTCACGGACTACAGACGATGGAGGAAGCCTTGGTGAATTCCTGTAACCCCGCTTTTGTACAGATTGTGCGAGAGATTGGACCAGAGAGATTCTATTCCTACTTGGAGTCTTTGCACCTGAACAGAAGGTCTGATGTGGATCTTCCTGCTGAACCTAAGAGCATTATGGCTCCTACCCTCGAAGAACTGTCAGATATTCAGCTAGCGACTATGTCGTATGGCCACGGCGTTACCATGACCCCAATACAAATGATTGCGGCATTGAATACCACAATCAATGGGGGATATTACGAGGTGCCCCGAATTCTATCTAAATTGACCGATAGCAACGGTCAACTGTTAAGAGAAGGTGAATCTGAGAACAAGATTCAAATATTCAGCCAAGAGACAGTGAATACCATGAGAGATTACTTGGTTGAAACAGTAAAACATTCAGGATCACCAGTTCGAGAAATTGACCAGGTCCTTGTTGGTGGAAAATCAGGTACTACAGAAAAAATTATCGATGGCGAGTATTCCAATGAGGAAACTTTTGCCAGTTACTGGAGCTTTTTCCCCGCCGATAATCCGAAGTATTCTTTACTCATTGTAGCGGATACTCCTCAATCATCAATATTTGGTAATGAGGTTTCGGGAGAAATCAGTTTGAAAATCATTAAAGCTATGCTGGATAGAGGCCTTGATGGAAATCCAACTAGCAGCCAGACTGGTTTGGTGGAAAGCCCAGATTTAGCCGGCTTAACGGTAGATGAGGCAAGGCTTTTATGCCAGGATTTGGGCCTTGAACTAAGTGTTTATGGTGACATGGACTCATATGAAATTATAGGCGGTCAGATTCCAGAAAAAGGAGAATTGGTCAATCCTGCTAGCAAGATGGAGGCCCTCCCTCTGGACGATAGAGTCTATCGAGTTCCAGATTTTATGGATTTAAACGAAGGACAAATTGAAGATTTTGCTCAAGATAGTCAGCTTCCGATCGAATTAGAAGGACAAGGCAAGGTGATTTACCAAAGACCTAGAGCGGGAGAGAATGTTCCGATTGATACGACGATTGTATTAACCTTAGGTGGGCAATAAATGGAAGGTGATTTATGTTAACTATTAATTATAGAGAAGCTCTGCTCTTGTTTCTTATCGCAATTTTGGTTGCAACAGTTGGCACAAAATTATGGATAGGATTTTTGCAGCAAAAGAATGTGGGGCAACCCATACGTAAAGTGGGAAACAAGGAACATTATAAAAAGCAAGGCACTCCAACGATGGGTGGCCTTGCCTTTACTGTGTTTTTTCTTATCATGGCGACAATAGTTGCAGGATTCAGCAATGAGCTAATACTCCTTTATATCGGCACCATAGGTTACGGCCTTATTGGTTTTCTTGATGATTATGAAAAAGTAAAGAAAAAGGAGAATGAAGGCTTAACGCCCAATCAAAAATTGGTATTGCAGTTTTTCGTTGCTGCCGTAATGGTAGCTTTCGCTGAACTGCGCATAGATATCGATTTGGGTAAGGTAATCATTCCTATCGTGAATGCGGAATTGAACCTACACTTCCTGGCTTACGGTGTATATGTATTCATTATCGTAGGGACAACTAATGCCTCTAATCTGACCGATGGATTAGACGGTTTATTATCTGGAGTCTCCATTCCCATTTTTATCGCGATAGCTATCATCGCTAGTATGGAAAACTTCTTGAATCCCTCTGTCTTCTATTTCGGACTGATCTTTGCAGGTCTTTTGCTGGGCTATCTCTTTTATAATTCAAATCCGGCATCGGTTATGATGGGCGATACAGGATCGATGGCAATCGGCGGGGCAATTTGTTCCATGTTACTTACCATGAACTTGCTACCTTATTTGATTATTCTCGGCGGCATCTATTTTGTTGAAGCCCTATCTGTTCTCATACAGCGCTACTACTTTAAGTATACTGGCGGTAAGAGAATATTCCTCATGAGTCCTATCCACCATCATTACGAGCTGAAAGGTTTCAAAGAACAAAAGATTACGATGAGCTTTAGCTTGGTGAGTGCTATCTTATCGATTATTACCGTATTACTCGTCTAGTTGGAAGCAATAGTTTTGAAAGAAGAATGGTTATTACACAAGAAAGGAAAGCATATGAATACAGATTTTGTTAAGGGTAAAGCTGTCCTCGTTTACGGCTTAGGCATCACCGGTCTTTCCTCTTGTGAGGTCTTGAATCGTTTAGGTGCCAAAGTCTATACCTACGAAGACCCCAAAGAAGATGAAAAGATTCAGTTAAAAGGGGAGAAAGCCAACCGAAAAGAATTACCTAAGGGCGTTCGTCGATTGAGCGATATCGATCAATTACAGGATATGAATTTTGCCTTCCTATTGAAGAGTCCTGGAATCCGTTTAGATAAGCCGATCCTACAGAAAGCTCGTGAAATTAACCTACCCATCTATTCGGACATAGAGATTGCCTACCAGCTTTTTGGGGGAGATCGTATGATAGCAGTCACCGGTTCCAATGGGAAAACAACCGCTGTTACATTGATAAGTCACATTCTTAATCAGGGAGGCAAATCAGCAATCAGCGTTGGAAATATTGGCGTTCCTATTCTTTCATCAATGCTAAATGCGGGTCCAGATACTTATTTTGTTGTGGAATGCTCAAGTTTTCAGCTATCCTCCGTTGACTTATTTAAACCCCATATCGCTGCAATTTTGAATATCAGCCCTGATCATCTCGAGTGGCATGATAGCTTTGATCAGTATATGTCTGCTAAGTTCAAGTTAGCAACTAAGCAGGGCAAAGAAGATTATCTTATTTTAAATCCTCATGATGCCAACACATTAGACTTTCTCAAAACCCATGATTACGATAGTCAGCTAGTGTGGATACCTCTTGAGGGCGACTTGGCTGGTATGCTTAGACAGCACCGCCACTGGAAATTATTTGGTGAACACAATGTAGAGAATGCGCTTTTCGCTGTCGAGGCTTGCCGTTTGGTTGGTTTGGACGACTATACTATCCTACAAGGTTTAGATAGTTTTAAGGCTGTCAAGCACAGAATGGAGATTGTGAAGAAAGTCAATGGTGTCCGCTACATCAATGATTCCAAGGCAACCAATGTCGATGCGACAGTGAAAGCTATCTCAGGCCTGCATGATCCTTATATCCTAATTGCCGGAGGTTATGATAAAAAGGTTCACTTCAATGAAATGCTAGAAGCCTTTAAAAAGGGTGGTCGACTACTTATTCTTATTGGAGAGACCAAGTACCAAATCGCTAAAGAAGCTGAAGACATGGGCTTGTCGGAGAAGGTAATCATTAAGGAAGACTTACGATCTGCACTAAACACCGCACAGAACATGGCTGAAGATGGCGATATTGTTCTGCTATCACCAGCTTCTGCCAGTTGGGATCAGTATCCTAACTTTGAAGCAAGAGGAGACGAATTCCGTAACCTCGTTAACAGTATCGCGGAGGTAAACAATGGACGCAGAACCTAGAAGCAGGCGTTCCAACGCAAGACACAGAGGGCCTGATGCAAAGCGAAAGCGCCGAGGCCCAGGGCAGCTTTTTCAGCAGCCTAGGCAAGGTAAGATGGACCTGCAGCTCCTCTTTATTGTAGGGGGCTTAATTTTGTTTGGCGTCATTATGGTTTTCAGTGCTTCCGCACCTTATGCGGCCAGGACACAGGGTGATGCCCTCTATTATTTCGAAAGAGATGCTATATTTGCTGTCATCGGTTTTGTTATCATGTTGATTCTCTCTCGGATCAACTACCGCCTTTATAAGATATTTGCTTTGCCCATTCTAGCTATTACTTTAGTGGTCTGTCTTTTTGTTTTCATCCCTGGAATCGGTATCGAGATAAATGGTGCCCATCGATGGATTGGTGTGGGGGAATTTACCATTATGCCTTCAGATTTATTGAAGGTAGCAGGTATCATTTACTTGAGTGCTTACTTGAGCAACCGGCCCTTGCATGAAAACGGGAGCTTAAATGTGCTGGGTCACGTCCTGTTCATCATCGTAGTTGCCATCCTTCCGATTTATCTCCAACCAAACTTTTCAGCAGTTATCGTTATTACAGCCTCATTATTCCTAACTTATTTAGTCGGTGGTATGAATCTAAAGCATCTGTTAGTCTTCGCTATTTTGGGGGCCATAGGCTTTGCTATTGCCTTTTGGCCTCATCCTGGCAACTACCGCTTAGAGAGGCTCTTAATCGTGTTTGATCCTCTGAAAGATCCTATGCATACTGGCTGGCAGCTTCTTCAATCCCTCTATGCGGTCTCTTCTGGGGGGATCTTTGGAGCCGGCTTTGGTCATAGCAGGCAAAAATTTGATTATTTGGCTGATGAGCCCCATAACGATTTTATCTTTGCAGTAATCAGTGAGGAATTAGGCTTTATTGGCGCCTTCTTGCTCATTTTGGCAATATGTTTCTTCATCAACCGAGCGCTAAAAGCAACAAAAGAGGCTCAGTCCAGCTTCGGTCGCTTGCTAGGAAGCGGTTTAACGTTTATTATTGGTATACAAGCGATGATTAATATCGGTGTTTCAATCGGTCTTGTGCCTCCAACAGGTATCACCTTACCCTTTATTTCTTACGGAGGCAGCTCGCTTATTGTGATGTGTGCCATAGCAGGTATCCTACTGAATATATCGCGGGATGTAGCGAGGACTTAAGATGAAGACAACGAACAAAACTTCATATCGACAGACACCCAAGGTAAGGAAGGCAAAGCCGAAGAAATCTAGATCATTTCTTTTCTGGATCATTTCGATGCTTGTTATTGTCGTTGCCATAGGAGCTGGTTTGCTGTTGACGCATAAGGCCTTCAACATCAAGTATATTCGAGTTGATGGGAATGATACGATTCCCACTGCGGATATCGTTAACGAGATGGGGGAGATAAACGACAACATCTTTTTGTTTTCCGACAAGCAAGCTGTTGAGCGGGTCATGAATATACCTGGAATTGATGAAGCTACCATTATCAAGGAGTTTCCTAACCGCCTGATTCTTCAAGTGAAGGAAACATACGCTATCGCTATCATAGAGCTGGATGGGGAAGATTATCATCTTAGTCAAGACGGCATACTGATGGAGGTTGGTCAAGATGAGCTGACCAGCCGCTATAAACCTTTGCGGATTGAAGGCTTTGACGACCAGCTTAAGGTTGGCGATAAGATATCAGAAGACGACAGAGTGGTGCCATTTTTAAAGAATTTGCTAAAAACTGAATTATCGGATGGCATTGATAAAGTTATTTTTGAAAAGATAGATAACATTGATATAATATATAAAGATATAGAGATACGCTTCGGACCACCAGACGATATCAATGAGAAAATTGCCATCATCTTGGCAGTTTTGGAGAATATTGAAGAGAGAAATATACGGGCTGAAGAGATCATTCTAAACGAAGGTTCCAATCCAATCGTAGTCTACGATAACTAAAATTACAACAGGGGGACGGCATGAGTGCATTTGAAATGGAATTAAACAATGACGGCCTTGCGAAAATCAAGGTAATCGGTGCAGGTGGCGGCGGCAACAACGCTATCAACCGCATGAAATTGAGTGGTTTGCAAGGGGTCGAATTTATCGCTTTAAACACAGATAAGCAGATATTGGATGCGATTGAGTCAGACAAGAAATTGCAAATTGGTCAAAAGTTAACCAGAGGTCTTGGCTCCGGCGGTAACCCTGAAGTTGGCGAAAAAGCTGCGGAAGAATCAAAGAATGAAATAACAGAACTTCTCGATGGAGCAGACATGGTCTTCATCACTGCTGGTATGGGTGGCGGCACCGGAACTGGTGCAGCACCAATTGTTGCTGAGACAGCAAGAGCAATGGGTATCCTAACCGTTGGTGTCGTAACGAAACCGTTTAGCTTTGAAGGAAGAAAGCGTCAAAATCAAGCTGAATCCGGTATCGATAAACTAAAGGATAAGGTAGATACTTTAATTGTCATTCCAAATGACAGACTTCTACAGATTGCTGAGAAACGCACAAGCATGCTGGAAGCTTTTGGTATGGCCGACCAAGTGCTTATGGATGGTATTAAAGGTATTTCAGATTTGATTGCTGTTCCTGCAGTTATTAATCTTGACTTCGCAGATGTTGAATCGATCATGAAGGATCAGGGAATTGCCCATATGGGTATCGGTAAGGCCAATGGAGAAAACCGTGCAGTAAACGCCGCAAAGGCTGCTATCAAGAGTCCTCTATTAGAGACTTCTATTGAGGGTGCTAAAGCAGTCCTCGTCAATATTGCTGCAGCAGACCTTGGTTTGTTCGAAGTCAACGAAGCGCTTGAACTTATTCGCGAAGCAGTAGATCAAGAAGCCAATATCATCTTTGGTGCTGGTGTAGATGAGAACTTAAAGGATGACCTCAAGATTACTGTAATCGCTACAGGTTTTGATAATCAAAAAATCGTCACTAAGGATGAGCCAGCACAAGCCGCGAAGGCTCCTCGTGAGGATGACGACATGGACATCCCCGACTTTCTAAGAAAGTACAGATAGTTAATGAAGTGCCCCTACTGTTCATTTCCAGATACTAAGGTTATCGATTCAAGGCCTACGGAAGATAATGAAGCGATTAGAAGGCGCCGAGTCTGTATTAAGTGCGATAAGCGCTTCACTACTTATGAAAGATATGAAGATCAAGCCCTCGTGGTGGTGAAAAAAGATAATACCAGAGAGCCTTTCAATAGGAGTAAGATTCTAAACGGAATGATTAGGTCCTGTGAAAAGAGACCGGTTACTGTACCACGTCTCGAGGAAGCGACCAATGCTATTGAAAGAGAACTCAACCACTTAAATCAGAAGGAAGTGACGACAGCTTATATTGGTGAATTGGTTATGGATCAGCTAAAAGAGATTGACCAAGTTGCTTATGTTAGATTTGCTTCCGTCTATCGAGAGTTTGAAGATGTCAATAAATTTTATGATGAATTGGAGAGCTTACGAGATTCAGACAACTCGTAGACTACCAGTGAATAAAAGCGGTCCCAATGGGCCGCTTTTGCATTTAATCAGGAGGAGACCAGTGGACTTCTTTAGTATGAAAAAAGAGAAGGAACGACAAAAAATTGCCCCACTTGCTGACCGCATGAGACCTCGAAAGCTCAGCGAAGTTGTTGGCCACGAGGACATCATTGGCGAAGGGAAGCCCCTAAATCGTTTGATTCGAGCTGACCGGGTACCCTCTCTGATATTTTTTGGTCCTCCGGGGACTGGAAAGACAACGCTAGCTGGTGTAATTGCTGAATCAACCAATCGGATTTTCCGGAAGATTTCTGCTGTTACCAGTGGTGTTAAGGATATTCGCGATTTGATCAAGGAAGCAGAAGATTCCTTGGCTTTTGAAGGTGATAGGACGATTCTTTTCATTGATGAGATTCATCGTTTCAACAAAGCCCAACAAGATGCTTTGTTACCTCATGTCGAGAACGGAACAATTACCCTCATTGGTGCGACAACAGAGAATCCCTTTTTTGAAGTCAATAAGGCGCTTCTTTCCCGTACTCAGGTGGTTGAACTTCATCGCCTGGAGCGCGAAGATTTGAATAAGCTCTTAGATAGGGTGTTAGCAGATAAGGATAGGGGACTGGGGACTTACGAGATTGAGATGACTCAGGCCGCTGTCGATAGTCTGGTCACCGCGGCTGGAGGCGATGCGCGGGTTTTTCTTAATTCCTTGGAAATAGCTGTACTGTCCAGTCAAGAAGATGGCGGGAAGATTCTCATCGATGAGGAAGATATTCGTCACTCTAGTCAAAAGAAGATTATCAGCTATGATAAAGGCGAGGAAGAACACTACAATACGATTTCTGCTTTTATTAAATCGGTTCGAGGATCTGATCCTGATGCAGCGGTTTATTACTTGGCGAGAATGTTAGCCGGTGGGGAAGATCCACTCTTCATCGCTCGGCGTCTAGTGATTTTGGCATCAGAAGATATAGGAAATGCAAATCCTATGGCCCTCATCATGGCCACATCATGTTTCACGGCCTGCTCTAAGATTGGTATGCCCGAAGCTCGTATAATCTTAGCCCAAACGACAACTTTCCTGGCGGCTAGTCCTAAATCTAATGCTAGTTACCTAGCTATAGATAAAGCGCTGAGTTTTATCAATTCTTCTGAGCATCCTGATATTCCGCTACATTTAAAGGATGCTCATTATATGGGAGCACAGAAGCTGGGTCGTGGGAATGAATACCTGTATCCCCACAACTATCCTGAGGCCTATGTATTGCAAAATTATTTACCAGATGCAATAATAAATGAAGTGTTTTATGAACCTAAAGATATCGGTCAGGAGGCGGATTTAAAAGCCTACTTGGACCAATGTAGTCAGATGAAAACGAAGAAAGATATTGAGCAATAGAGGAGGAGTTTGGATGTTATTAAAAGGACTTTTTCGGGATGCGACAAGCTATGCCGATCAAGAAGTGACCCTGCAGGGATGGATTAAGAAATCCCGGTTTTCGAAGAATGTGGGTTTTATTGAGTTGAATGATGGCTCCTTCTTTAAGCCAGTGCAGATTGTGGTGGACAAAGAGAATCCAGTTTATGAGGAGGCCTCTCATTTTCCTAACTCTTCAACGATTGAAGTAGTAGGTAAGTTAGTCCTCACGCCAAACTCAAAGCAACCTTTTGAGATTCAAGCAAAGACACTAAAGCTGATTGGTGCCGCAAGCTCAGATTATCCGTTGCAGAATAAGAGGCAAACTTTTGAATTCCTTCGCAATTATCCCCACCTTCGATCAAGAACGAACACGTTTAATGCTGTTTTTCGCACTAGGTCGGAGATTGCTTTTGCTATTCATGACTTTTTCCATTCTCGCAATTTCACTTATGTCCATACGCCCATCATTACAGCATCTGATGCTGAAGGAGCAGGGGAGATGTTCCAGGTTACGACGTTAGACCTAGATAAAGTACCTATGGCAGAGGATGGAACAGTTGACTACAAGAAAGATTTCTTTAGTACCGAGGCTAACCTTACCGTTTCAGGCCAACTTGAGGTTGAAGCATTTGCGATGAGTCACCGTAACGTGTATACTTTTGGCCCTACTTTCCGGGCAGAAAAGTCAAATACAACTCGCCATGCAGCGGAGTTTTGGATGATTGAACCGGAGATTGCCTTTGCTGAGTTGAGCGATGTTATGGATCTAGCAGAAGATATGGTTAAGCATATTTTGAATTATGTCATGGCAGCCCTTCCTGAAGAGATGGAATTCTTTAATCAGTTTATCGATAAAGGTTTAATTGAGCGCTTGGATAAGGTAAGACATTCTGAGTTCAAACGAATGACTTATACCGAATGCATTGAGATTCTCGAAAAGGCGGACAAGAAGTTTGAGTATCCTGTCAGCTGGGGATCAGACCTTCAATCTGAACATGAGCGCTATCTCACTGAAGAAGTGGTGAATGGACCCTTGTTTGTGACGGATTACCCCAAGGAAATTAAATCATTCTACATGAAACTCAATGAGGACGGTAAGACGGTGGCATGCTGTGACATGTTGGTTCCTGGCATCGGGGAACTAATTGGCGGTTCCCAGAGAGAGGAACAAGTAGATGTGCTTGAGAAGATGATGGAAGAAAAGGGCATTGATAAGGACGATTATCAGTGGTACATCGACCTAAATCGCTTCGGAGGCTGTAAGCACGGTGGCTTTGGCCTAGGCTTTGAGCGTATGGTCATGTATGTGACTGGTATGCAAAATATTCGTGATGTCCTCCCATATCCACGAACTGTCAACTCCATGCATTAATCAATTTGATAAGACTTGATGGTTTAGAATCAAGTGAAGAAAGGATAAATTGTGACCGAATATAATCCAAAATCAATAGAGAGAAAATGGCAGGATTTCTGGCGTGATAACAAGTCTTTCTATGCTGAGTTAGATTCTGATAAAGAAAAGTATTATGCGCTTGTTGAATTTCCTTATCCATCTGGCGAGGGCCTACATGTTGGCCACCCAAGACCCTATACCGCACTGGATGTCGTATCTCGCAAGAGAAGATTGCAAGGCTATAATGTGCTTTACCCCATGGGCTTTGATGCCTTTGGCTTACCTGCTGAAAACTATGCGATTAAAAATAAGGTTCACCCAGCGACCATAACCAATAAGAATATTGAGCACTATGTAGATCAATTGAATGCTATAGGCTTTTCGTTTGATTGGTCTAGGGAAGTTAGAACAATCGAACCGGAGTATTATAAGTGGACCCAATGGATCTTCATTCAACTATACAAGAAAGGTCTTGCTTATAAGAAAGAATTTCCGATTAACTGGTGTCCATCATGCAAAATTGGCCTTGCCAATGAAGAAGTTGTTGGCGGT
Organism: uncultured Peptoniphilaceae bacterium; assembly: GCA_964346245.1. Lineage (GTDB taxonomy): Bacteria > Bacillota > Clostridia > Tissierellales > Peptoniphilaceae > CAYFUF01. The sequence continues at coordinate 42,276 of CAYFUF010000011.1, forward strand.
GAATGTGAACGTTGTGGACATCCCGTTGAACACAAGGTTAAGAATCAATGGATGCTAAAGATAACGGAGTATGCTGATCGGTTGATTGATGATTTAGATGAGGTCGATTATCAACCACGTATTAAGCAGCAGCAAAGGAATTGGATTGGCCGATCTTATGGTGCGGAAGTTATTTTTGCGCTTTCAGAAGTTGATGATGCCCTTCCCGTATTTACGACGCGCCCAGACACTTTATACGGGGCAACCTATATGGTCATTGCACCAGAGCATCCTCTCATTGAGAAATATGCTGATCGCATTCGCAACATGGAGGAGATTAGGGCTTATCAAAAGGCCGCTCAGTTAAAATCAGATTTCGAACGAGGTGAGCTGAACAAGGATAAGACGGGTGTTCAGATTGATGGCTTAACAGTTATCAATCCAGCTAGCCAGGAGCGGATACCAATTTGGATTTCTGATTATGTATTAATGAGTTATGGTACTGGTGCCATTATGTCCGTACCGGCTCATGATAGTAGAGACTGGGAGTTTGCGAAGAAATTTGACTTGCCTATCATTGAAGTTGTCTCCGGTTCGAAGGTTAGCGTGCAGGATGAACCCTACACAGATACCGATGAGGGAATTATTGTAAATTCAGAAGTCATCAATGGATTACCTGTTAAGGAAGCAATCGATAAGATGATTGGCTGGTTAAAGGAGAAGGGTCTAGGAGAGAAGAAAAAGAACTTCAAGCTTAGAGACTGGGTCTTTAGCCGCCAACGCTATTGGGGTGAGCCTATCCCTATGGTCTGGTGCGATAAACATGGGTGGAATCCAGTAGATGAGAAAGATTTGCCTGTTACCCTGCCAGATGTTGAAAACTACGAGCCCTCTGATAATGGGGAAAGTCCACTTGCTAAGATAGAAACCTTTGTCAGCACAACTTGCCCAATCTGTGGTGGACCGGCAAGACGGGAAACAGATACCATGCCACAATGGGCCGGATCTTCTTGGTATTACCTTCGCTACATGGATCCTCAAAACAAGGATGCTCTAGTATCCAAGGAAGCTGAGAAATACTGGGGGCCTGTCGATTGGTACAATGGTGGTATGGAACACACCACTTTGCATTTGTTGTACTCCCGTTTTTGGCACAAGTTCCTTTATGATATCGGGGTAGTTTCTACCATAGAACCATACCGAAAAAGAACTTCTCATGGCATGATTCTAGGTCCCAACGGGGAGAAGATGTCTAAGTCGAGGGGTAATGTCATTAATCCAGATGATATCGTAGACCAGTATGGGGCCGATACATTAAGAACCTATGAGATGTTTATTGGCGATTTTCAGATGGATGCCTCATGGACCGATGAGGGCTTACAAGGTTGCCGTCGCTTCCTAGATCGTTTGTGGCGTCTGCAAGAGAACCTTGTAGAAGGGGACAGCTACTCTGAGGAATTGGAAATTCTCTTCAATCAAACGATTAAGAAAGTTACTGAGGATTACGAAGCCCTAAAATTCAATACGGCAATTGCTCAATTGATGACCTTATCCAATGAGATTAGACATAAGAATGAAATTAATCGTAAAGAAATGGAAACTTTGCTCGTATTGTTGAACCCCGTTGCACCACACATCACTGAAGAGATGTGGGAAGCCTTGGGCTACGATGGACACATTGTAAGCCATGCCAAGTGGCCAAGCTGGGATGAGCGTAAGCTTAAGGGGAACACGATTGAAATGCCTGTTCAAATTAATGGTAAAGTTAGAGCCACCATGGAAATCAGTCCCGACGCTAGCGAGGAAGAAATTGTCGAAAAAGCAAAAAGTGTAGATTTAATTGCCCGCTACTTGGACGGAAAAACTGTTCGTAAAGTGATCTATATTCCAGAAAAGATCCTTAACATTGTAGTAGGATAAAGCAAAAATCAAATTTAATAAAATCTTAATAAGTATAAAATCTAACAAATGCGAATAGATATACTATTTTGATTTAATTTGAATAATTGTTTTAATCCCTTGTATAGTCGGTATGACTATTACAAGGGATTTTTCACTCCCTTATTTGTTAAGTTATTTTCATTCAGGACTATTCTAAATAGAAAAGTGTGAAGTAATCTTAATAAAATCTTAATAGAAATGGGGCATTCGTAAGAATAAAATAGTAACCGTAAGAAGCCTTAAAAAATTTTAAATAAAACGTTTGAGGAGGAAATATGAAGAAAGTCATGTTGGCTGGATCTTGCAGAACACCGATAGGCTCAATGGGTGGAACGCTAAGTAGTGTACCAGCAGCAAAGTTAGGTGAAATCGTTATCCGGGAAGCAATGCATAGAGCAGGCGTTAAACCTGAAGATGTGGATATGGTTTAC
>CAYFUF010000012.1:0-8332 GCA_964346245.1 uncultured Peptoniphilaceae bacterium
CGGAATCCGCAGGAGCGAAGCTCCGAGGACCTAGCGAGTCGGTGGTTTTTGAGCCCCCCGAGGACCTAGCAAGTCAATGGTTTTGAGCGCCTCAAGTACGCGGTTTCTATAGATGGAAGCGTTCATCAAATCTGTAAACTATCCAAATTAAAAAAAGGGGCTGATGTCGAACAATTTTCTTGTTCTGACACAGCCCCTTTATTTTTTTATTCTGGAAGATCGATTGCTTATTTCTCATATGCTGCTGCGCTTGCACCAGCGATGCGGCCAAAGGTAACGATGTCTGTTACAGCGTTTCCGCCTAGACGGTTACCACCGTGTACGCCACCAGTAACTTCGCCTGCGGCGAAGACGCCTGGGATTGGGTTGCCTTCAATATCAAGAACTTCTGCGTTCTCGTTGATCTTTACACCACCCATGGTGTGGTGGATTCCAGGACCTACAGGACCGACATAGTATGGGCCTTCTGCGAGGTCGGATTGCATCTTATCTAGGTTTTGACGGTTGAAGTCTGGATCGCTTCCGTCAGCCATGTATTGTGCCCAAGTTGCAAATGTTTCTTCTACTGCTTGTGGCTCAGCACCGATGAATTCGGCGACGCCTGCTGCATCGTCAAACTTCATGAGTAGGCCTCTGTCGACATAGCCTTGAATAACGTTCGATTCATCGAACATCACTTGGTCAACAACCAACCAAGCGGTTTGGTCAGTCTCTTCGTTGATAGCTGCGGATACGGCATCACGAGTGCCCATTTCATCGAAGAAGCGGACGCCTTCCTTGTTGAGCAGGATAGCACCGTCTCCACGTAGGGACTCGGAAACTAGGGAACCGTCAGCTTGAACAACGGTTGGGTGAGTTTGAACTTGATCCATATCGACAAAATCTGCACCGATGGCTTCGAGGAAGACGATGGCATCGCCCTCGATGGTTGGTGCGTTGGTCGAGATGTAACCTTGTAGGTCTGGACGGTACTTCGTAATCATCTCGTCACTTCCACCGAAACCGCCGCTGGCAACAACTACGGCTGGCGCATTGACGGTCAATTCGCCATCTTCAGTATCTGCTTTTACGCCACCAGCTACGCCCCCATCAGCCATCATGATTTCCTTGACTCTTGCATTGTAGATGATGGTGATGTTGTCCATCTCATCAGCCTTAGCTAGTAGCTTTTCAACCAGGTAAGGTCCAACGGAGATAATCTTATCATTCTCATCTACTGGACGGTGTGATCTAGCATTGGTTGCACCACCAGCGAAACCGACGTTAGAGAGGTGGGCGTCGATGGTGTCTAACCAATCGATGGAATCATTGGAATTGTCGACAAGGATGCGAACTAGGGCTGGATCGTTGATGTCGTGTCCACCCTTCATGGTGTCTTCATAGAAGATATCTGCGGTATCTTCGATACCTTGCTCTTCTTGGTAGTGCGTTTCTGCTGCGTTCATACCACCGGTTGCACGGTTGGTGTTACCACCAGCATTTGGTGCTTTCTCAAGGATGATAACGGTCTTGCCTTCTTCAGCTGCTGTGATTGCTGCGGTTAAACCAGCCCCACCAGCACCGATGACAACGACGTCTGCTTCTTGGTCAAGCTCTAGGGCTTCCTCTTCCTCAACACCTTGTGGTGTTAGGCTAGTTGGGTCAATACCAGCGCTCTCAAGCGCTTGATCAACCGCTTGGAAGAATGCATCAGAGGTCAGGGTTGCACCAGCAACGCCGTCAATTTGCGTAGATTGTGCAGCGATAACTTTCTCCACTAACTCATCGATAGCTGCACCACCGATGGTGGATGTCTCATCTGGAGCCTCTGCTTCTATCGCTTTGATCTCTTGGCCATCAAGGCTAACTTTTACGGTAACATCGCCGCCGTAACCTTTAGCGGACCCTTCGTATGTACCATCTTCACTGGACTCTTCTTCAGGGGCGACCGATTCTTCTTCAGTCGTCTCGGTGGTCTCTTCTGTGGTTTCCTCTACCGACTCACTTGTCTCTCCATTACCGCAAGCGGCTAGGGCAAAGATCATAGCGAGAATCAACAGAAGAAGGGATAAACTCTTCTTTGCTTTAAACATAAAATCCTCCGTGTATATAGTTTTACTAACGACGTACTTAACTATTATACCATAGGATACAAAGCGTGAAAACCACTTGTTTACTTTTTTTCAATCTATTTTCAAATTCTTTGGTGGGATAAACTAGATAGTTAAGCCATTATATCCCAGAAAGAAGCCCCCTTGCTAAGCGAAGTCGTCAGCAAGGGGGCTCAGTTTACTTATCTGTTATTGTATGTTCATGCATTAGAACTCGTCGAAGTAAATGCGTTCAACAGGAATATTCTTGTCCGTCAGAGAGCTAATCATCGTCTCAATCATCTTGGGGTTACCGCACAGGTAAGCGGAATACTGGGTCTTCCCAGAGCCATCCACATACTTGTCGATGGAGTTGTTTACCCGACCTGTGTCGCCCGTCCATTGGTGTTCTTCCGTCGTCCTGGAGAGGACCGGCTTAAACTCGAAGTCGTGTAGCTCCTTCTCGAACATCTCCATCTCATCCAGGAGGAAGAGGTCGTCTGGTGTGCGAGCACCAAAGTAGAAGGTTGCCTTGGTCTGGATATCGTGGTCACGCATGTGATAAAGGATGGACCGAATAGGCGCGAATCCTGTACCTGCGGCGACCAGTAGAATTTCATCCACTTGGTCTTCGTCGTGGAAGAAGAAGTCGCCGAATGGCCCACTTAAGATGACTTTAGAGCCTTCATCCAAAACGCGGTGAACATAGGTCGAAACGATACCCTTGGTGAAACCAACCAAGAGCTCCACGTGCTTGTTATCGGTGATGGATGAGGCGATGGAGTAAGCTCTGATCTCTTCCGTGTCGTGGCCATCGTAGTCTTCGCCCTTCTTATAGGCGGCGGACTTGAGCTGGATGAATTGACCAGGCTTGAAGTCGATCGTCTCCCCTTCAGGTAGCTCGAAGCGGAGCAGGTTAATGCGGTCGGTGACCGGTGTCACCTTAACTAGGGTCGTTTCAAATTCTTTTACATTGAAGAGCTCTTCAGGAATCTTGATATGGATGTCTTCCTTAACCTTAACCTGGCAGGATAGGCGAACATTATCCGCCATCTCTTCCTCGGAAAGCCAAGGCTTCTCGGTTGCAAGGACAGGGCCGCCACCGTCAGTGACTTTACACTTACAGTAGCCGCAAGTTCCCTTACCACCGCAGGCAGAAGGAATGAAGATCTTCTCGTTGCTCAGGGTTTTCAAGAGGGTGGAACCGCCGGTGACGGTCCTTGCTTCCCCCTCGTTAATAATCAGTTGTACTTCACCATAGTCGTTCAGGTACCTATCAGCAATCGTCAGAATAACGGCGAAAATTAAGGAGATGACAGCAACGACCAGTGTGGTAGTTAATACAGTTTGCACCTTCGCCTCCTTATGAGATGGAAATAATGCCAGAGAAGCCGATGAAGGCCATGGCCATGATTCCCGTAGTAATCAATGTTATTGGAGCACCTTGCAGGCCTTTGGGCAGCAAGGACTCGTTGAGTCTGTTGCGGATACCTGCCATGGTGGCAATCGCGAGCGCCCAACCTAAGCCAGAGCCTATTCCAAAGAAGAGGGACTGCATGAAGTTGTAATCTCTGGTGACCATGAAAAGAGATACACCGAGGATGGCACAGTTAACGGTGATCAGAGGCAGGAAGATACCCAAGGCGTAATAGAGGTTGGGTACGTAGCGCTCTAAAATCATCTCGAGAACCTGTACGAAAGCCGCAATGACAATGATAAAAATCAAAAAGCGTAAGTACTCAATACCAAAGTAAATCAAGACTTGGTAAATGAAGTAGTTGAGAACCGTCGTTACCGATAAGACGAACGTAACGGCAATACCTAGGCCTGCAGCGGTCTCTACCTCCTTAGAGACGGAGATAAAGGAACACATGCCCAGGAAGTTGCTGAAGATCATGTTACTGGTAAAAATCGAAGCAAAGAAAATAACTAAAGGATGTATTTCCATTATTTAGCCTCCTTCTTTTCTTCTTCGTCATTCTTGTGAATGAGGTTGTAGGCAATCCACATGATAATAGGCAGGATGAAGAACGCTCCTGGTGGCATGACCATCAGGGTCCATGGGGTGAAGCCTTCCGGCATGATATGCATACCGAAGATCGACCCAAAGCCAAGAATCTCTCTGGGGATGGCGACCGCTAAAAGAACCAATGTGTAGCCGATACCTGCTGCCACACCATCGATAAAGGAGGCAAATGGCTTGTTGGACATGGCGAAAGCTTCCGCGCGGCCCATGATGATACAGTTGGTAATGATCAGACCAACGTAGGGTCCAAGGGTCCGGCTCATCTCGGGCATGTAGGCCCTTAAGAAGATATCTACGATGATAACGTAGAAGGAAATGATGAATACTTGGACCACCATGCGGAGGTGGTTAGGCATGATATCCTTCAATAAGGAAATCGTGAAGGAAGACAGGCCGGTAACAAAAGCAAGGGCAATGCCCATAATCAGGGAGTTCATTGCCAAGTTGGTAACAGCTAGGGCGGAACAAATACCGATAATCTGCACCAAAACCGGGTTGTCTGTCGTTATCTGCTCCTTAAATATCTTTGCATACTTTCCCATTATTGCCCTCCTTTCATGGAATCAATGAAGGCACCCAAGTCCTCGTTGACCATGTTTTCTACATACATGGAGGTTTGGGTCGCACCTGAAATAGCATCGATATTTCCACCTGGTGCGGGACGGGCAACAATAAGCGCATCGCCCTGAGGGCTGGAAATGTCAATTCCCCTGAACTGAGACTTGTAGGGCTGCTCACCAATACGGCCACCGAGACCTGGAGTCTCCGATTGGGTAATGAACTCGATACCTGTCGTGGTGGTTAAATCTTCCGTTACCCCCACGTAACCATCGATGGAACCCCAGAGGCCTGGACCGGCAAAAGGAACGGCATAGGCAACGGTCTGACCGTTTTCCACGTGCTTGAAGAGGCTTTTTCCCTCGTAGTCTTCCTCTTCCACCTTCTCTTCGAAGATGCGGTTAATCTCTTCTGGATCATCCGAGGGCACATCGATATCGAAGACATAGAGGATTTTCGATTGAAGTTCGACTTCCTGATTCATCGCAACCACAGGCTTCGTCTGCTCATTGAGAAAAGCGAGCGCAAAGGTAAGGATTGCCGATAGAACAATCATGAAGATTGCTGGATAAAGGAAGGATTGTTTTTTCTTTTCCATTATTCCACCGCCACTTCTTTTTTCTTCTGCTTAGCGCGATTGACCACGTAGTCCATGATTGGTGTGAAGACATTACCCAAGAGGATGGCAAACATCATACCACCAGAGAAGAGGGCAAAGCCTCGGATGACGACTACGCAGACGCCAATCAGTATGCCGTAGACCCACTTAGCGGGCGATGTCTTCGGCGCAGAAATCGGATCGGTTGCCATAAAGACAGCACCAAAGAGGAAACCACCCATCAACAGGCCGGTTAACGGATCGGGAACATTCGCTTGTCCCATGACGTTAAAGACAAGGCTCATGCCGACAAAACCAACAAGCTGTGCGGCCATAACTTCCCAAGAAGCCACCTTCTTGACAAGAAGGTAGATTGCAGCCAGAACGATAAGGAACTTGTACGCCTCACCGATTGACCCTGGGACTTGACCCAAGAATAATTCCAAATGATCAACGATGGTACCGGACTCTCTGAAGGCCATCATCGGAGTCGCACCCGTCGTCCCATCAATCAGTGGAGTAATCCACTTGTTGAGGCCGCCGATGCCACTGACGAAATTCTCGCTATTGGCGATGACGTTCCAGTTAATCGTTAAGGGTTGGGGGAAGTTTATGTAGATAAACGTCCTTCCCACGAGCGCAGGATTGAAGATGTTTCTTGCGAATCCACCATAGACCGCTTTACCGAAGAAGACACCAAAGGCAATACCTATTCCCGAAATCCAGAAAGGTAAAGCTGGTGGTAAAGTCAGTGTATAAAGGACTGCAGATACGATAACAGCTTCTGATACTTTTTTCCTTTTGTACATCTTTGTCTCACAGAGGTATTCAACCACTACCGCAATCAGAATATTGAATAGCGTCAATACCAGAGCTCTCCACCCATAGGAGTAAACTCCCATAAATATAATGGGTAGAGTGGCAAGCAAGACTGTGCGCATCATTTTTTGTTTCATGAATAACTTTGAATAAAATGCAGTCATAAAATGCACCTCCCTGTTGGATATTATAACAGACCAACGCGGGCATTGGGGAATTTGTAATCGTTATCTTTATATTAAGTCTAAATCTTCTCCCCTTGCTCAACAACTAGCGCCGAGGGGGCGGCAACAAAAGATGGCCCTTTTCATCTTCTCCCGAAGGGTCTGATGAAAAGGGCCGTCTCAGTTGACACTAAATCTTATTTTTCGTTTTCAGTTGCAGCGATTTCGCCTGCTAGTTTACCGAATACAACGGTATCTACAACGGCGTTACCACCAAGTCTGTTGGCACCGTGTACGCCACCAACAACCTCTCCACCAGCGTATAAGCCAGGGATTGGTTCTCCACTTTCATCGAGTACTCTTGTTTTCGTATCGATGGTAATACCACCCATGGTGTGGTGGATACAAGCTTGTCTTGGTGTTGCAACCCAAGGGCCGTTCTCCAGAGTAGTCGAGAACAAGCTACGACCGTACTCATCTTCAGCACCTTCAACAGCAGCGTTGAATTCATCAACGGTTGCTTGTAGTGTTGCTGGGTCAGCACCGATTTGCTCCGCGATCTCTTCTAAGCTATCTGCTTGAAGGACGAAGCCGTTATCTAATAGGTAGTCGAAAGTGAAACCATCAGCTGAACGCCAGTTTGGATCAGTGATGTCCACGTATCCTTCGCCATCACCAGACTCTAGGTAGTAGAAGAATTGATCTGGTTGTTGGAGTACAGCTAGACAGATTTCATCACGACGGCCATCTTCACGTACGAAGCGTTCACCATCTTTGTTGATGAAGATAACTTGGTCAGTACCATTAACGTTACGTGGAGGATACTTGGTCAATTGGCCATCCTTCAAGTTTCCTAAGTATAGGAGTTGAAGTTGGTCCATATCGGTTAGGGAAGCGGTTGGCTCTAACTCAGTAACCATAGTGATACCATCACCACGAGTTGCTGAACGGTTAGTGGTTGGAACGCCACTCAAATCATCCCACTTGCCGGATGTGTTGAATTCTTGAACCATCTCATTGTTGGCACCAAATCCACCAGTCGTAATGATAACCGCTTGGTTAGCATTGACGGTGTACTCGTTGTCATGTTTGTCAACGACTTTTACGCCAACGACTCTGCCCGTATCATCTTGGATGAGTTCGGTAGCAGTCGTTTCAACGACGATTTCAATGTCGCTAGAGTCAGCGATGGTATCGACATAAGTAGAGATGAAGCCTGTACCCATTGGCATAGTAGAGGTATGGGTTCTTTGCCATAAACTACCAGCACCTTGAGCAATCTCATCATCAAAGTTCATGCCTAGCTCTTCAATCCAGTCAAGACCAGCTTTTGAGTTATAAGTAAGGACTTTAACGAGGTCTAAGTTACCTACCTTATCACCATTGATCCATGTTTGAAGCGCATACCACTCTTGTGAATCAAAGAGGTCTGTTCTGCCTTCTTCTTTGTATTGATCCCATTGAGCTTGAACTTCTGCTTGTAACTCAGCATGAGCATCATCGACAGGTTCTTCAGCAAGAGCTGACTCGATTGTATTCTTTACTTCTTCGGTCATCGTAACCTTGCTTTGTAGCTCTTCGTTTGGTGCGTTATAGATAGCACCGCAAACCAAAGTGTTACCACCAACAGAACCGTTCTTCTCAATGATGATTACGGAAGAACCTTGTTGTTGTGCAGCGATCGCAGCAGCTAAACCAGTTCCGCCACCACCGACAACAACGATGTCTGCGGTTTTGTCTTCTGGTTGTTCTACAGTAATTTCAGAAGCTGCTAGTGAATCAGGGTCAATACCAGCTTCGGTCAAACAATCTTTAACTGCTGATTTGATTGAAGCAGAGGTAATGGTTGCACCCGTTACGTTATCTAATTCAATGCTTTGGTATTCAACGATCAGTTCAGGATAGAGTTGAACAGGTGTCTTTCCACCAAGTTCAAGGATGTCGCCAGCTTCAGTGAGCAGTGGACCGCCAATACCAGGTGTCTCCGACTCATTCAAGATCTCGACGCTTGCAATCTTTCCATCTGCAATTTCAACTTGAACTTCGATATCGTCATTCATACCAGGTTTCGTTGCCGTATAAGTACCATCAGTAACTT
>CAYFUF010000012.1:8432-44262 GCA_964346245.1 uncultured Peptoniphilaceae bacterium
AAAAAACCACCGCTTTACTCCATAGCAAAACGGTGGTTAACGTCACTTTTTTTACTTTTCTAATTTTTTACGCTTTCCCAAATCTTATCCTATGCTGATCAGTGGGTCGCCTGCATTCACAATTCGGTCATAAGCGGTGTGGATGCCTGTTACGGTACCATCAACAGTGGATACAATCTCATTCTCCAGCTTCATTGAATCAAGGATAATGAGCACTTGTCCCTTTGTGACCGCATCCCCTTCCTTGACATTAACGGAAATGATCGTACCAGGAATTGGCGCTGTAATCGTCGTTGCCCCAGCAGATGGTGCGGGCGCTGGCGTTGTCTCTTGTGGGGCCTTTTCCTGACTTGCTGGCTTTTCTTCAACGCCTGCCATTCCCTTCTGTCTTTTGAAGTATTCCTCAACAACCGGAGGGAAAATCGTATAAGCAACTACATCCTCTTCCGAGAAGTCCTCCCCGAACGTCTCCTTCAAGTGGTCCCTATTCTTCTCATACTCATAAGGAACTTCAGCAATTGGCGTTGGCTTCTTGTCTCTTTCCTTATCTTTAGACAGGACCTTCTCCTTAATCGTCTCATCCAATTTACCAGGCGCCTGCCCATAAAAGCCCTTCACATAATCCTTGATTTCCTTTGGGCTCATCTTATAGCGCTCACCCATCAGCACATTGAAGACCGCTTGGGTGCCCACCATCTGAGACATGGGTGTAACCAATGGAGGATATCCTAAGTCTTTACGAACATGAGGAATCTCTTCCAAGACCTCGCTGAGGCGGTCGCCCGCACTCATATCTTCCAACTGGCTATACAAATTCGACAGCATGCCGCCAGGTACCTGATATTCCAAAATCATTGGATTAGGAATTAAGGACCTCGTCCTGTAATCGCCCGAATCAATATACTTGTTCACCAGCTCATTGGCAAAATTGTAGGCTTCCGTCAACGCATCCTTGTCGACACTGACCTCGAGGCCCAAACCCTCGGCAATAGCTACGATCGTTTCATCCGCCAAGTGGGATGTCCCGCCTGACAGCGGAGAAATGCAGCCATCCACCACGTCGACGCCCGCCTTCATCGCTTGCTCGAACACGATATGGGTCATGTTGGCTGTCGTGTGACTATGCAGAGTCACCGGAAGTTCCGTGACACCCTTGATTGCCTTAACCAGCGCATAGGCATCCTCTGCGGTAATGATACCGGCCATATCCTTGATACAAATTGAATCCGCACCCATGGACTCATAGGTCTTCACCAAATCGACATAGTACTCGTTGTTGTGGACAGGGCTTGTCGTATAAGCAATGGCAGCTTGCAGGTGTCCCCCATGCTTTTTGACTGACTTGAACGAATTCTCCACATTGTTGGGGTCATTCAAGGCATCAAACACGCGGACAATGTCAATACCATTTTCAATCATCAAGCGGACGAAGCGGTCGAGCGTGTCATTATCATAATGGTGATAACCAACCACATTCTGCCCTCTTAACAACATAGAAAGCTTGGTGTTCTTACATACCTTTCGAATCGCCCGCAAATTATCCCAAGCACTTACATCCAGGTAACGAAAGGAGGTATCAAAAGTAGCGCCGCCCCACACCTCCATCGAATCAAATCCAACTTTGTCTAACTTCTCGGCAAGCTGAACCATATCTTCCTGAGACATCCGGGTGGCCAAAAGGGACTGATTTCCATCACGTACCGATAAATCCGAAATTCCTAGTCTACTCATTTTCTTCCTTTCTCATTTTCACGATTTGCTCTTTATTCAAATGGTCCGCATCAGTACATCTGCGCACCTTATTACCGTCTCATCCCATTATACGAAAAAACAAGCTCAAACGTTGTTTTTAAAATGCTTTTTGATCTAGGCATGAAAACAGCCGTTACACTACTTCTTACCCTTTTCGTGCTGGCTGAAGGCGGGGCGGTGGAAAGTTGGACTCATTGGAGGTCAAACTTTAAATTTATCGATTATGGCCCCCAGGTGCTCAAAAAAAGAGACCCCTGCCATGCAGGAGTCCCTTCTATTAATGATGTTATCCAATCAAGGTAGCAATATCTTCTTCGACCGTTGCGTTAGGCGCAATACCGAAGTTTTCGACCAGGACGTCGACGACGTTGGGGCTGAGGAAAGCGGGCAGGGTTGGGCCCAGGTGAATGTTCTTGACGCCCAAGGAAAGGAGGGCAAGAAGAACGATGACCGCTTTTTGCTCGTACCAGGCAATATTGTAGACGATGGGCAGGTCGTTGACGCTATCCACCCCGAAGACCTCGGCTAGTTTCAAGGCGATGATGACCAGTGAGTAGGAGTCGTTGCATTGGCCGGCGTCGAGGACGCGAGGGATGCCGCCGATATCGCCCAAGTTCAGCTTGTTGTAGCGGTACTTTGCACAGCCTGCTGTCATGATGATGGTATCTTGAGGAAGCGCTTCAGCAAACTCGGTGTAGTAATTGCGGCCGTTTTGACGGCCATCACAGCCAGCCATGACGACAAACTTCTTGATATCTCCATTCTTAACCGCTTCGACGACGGTGTCTGCCAAGCTGAGCACCTGATTGTGGGCAAAGCCACCAACGATGGTGCCCTCTTCAATCTGTTCTGGCGGTGGGCAAGTCTTGGCCAGCTCAATGATTTCGCTGAAGTCTTTTTCTTGGCCAATCTCGCCTTCGATGTGCTTGCAACCTGGATAGCCTGCCATACCCGTCGTAAACATACGGTCGATGTAGCTGTCCTTTGGTGGGACAATGCAGTTGGTGGTCATCAGGATAGGCCCATTAAAGGACTCAAACTCCTCCTTCTGGTGCCACCAGGATCCACCATAGTTACCAACAAAATGGTCATACTTCTTGAAGGCTGGATAGTAGTTGGCAGGTAGCATCTCGGAGTGGGTGTAAACATCGACCCCGGTGCCTTCCGTCTGCTTGAGGAGCATCTCCATGTCACGAAGATCATGCCCCGAGATAAGAATAGCTGGATTATTTCTGGTGCCGATATTCACTTGACTGATTTCCGGATTGCCGTAGGCGGAGGTGTTGGCTTCGTCGAGCATGGCCATCCCCTCGACACCAGCAGAACCCGTGTCTAGGACGAGTTGGACGAGTTGGTCGATCGTCAGGGAATCGTCCAAGGTCTTAGCTAAGGCCTCAGCGATGAAGCTGTCCGTTTCTTCGCTGTCCTTCAAGAGGACGTTGGCATGCTTTGAGTAAGCGGCCAAACCCTTCAAGCCGTATGTAGTCAGTTCGCGCAGGCTTCTGACATCCTCATTCTCTGTGGAGAGGACACCGATAAGAAGCTCCTTAACACGCCACTCATCCTTATTTAGGCTGTCCCAGGTTGCCGCTTCTACAAGGTCCGTGTTGGAATCCAAGTCCTTGCGCAAGTCCCTTGTTGTCAGGATTGTCTCAGCGGTGCGAGCATCGATTGCCTCTTGGTCGAAATTGGCATTGGTAATGGTCATAAACAGGTTGCCTGTAATCATATGGTTGACCGTCAAATCAACACTTTTGCCCTGCTCGCGAAGTTTACAAGCAACAAAAGCCAATCCTTTGGTGACCCAGATGAGAAAATCCTGCGCATTAGCCACTCCTGGCTTCTTTCCGCAGACACCCACCTTGGTACAACCCTCATTCTTGGCTGTCTCTTGGCATTGATAACAGAACATATCCATTTCATTTTGTATCGTCATGAAAACCTCCATCGTTTAACTGTATTTTTTACAGATAAAGTATAGAAGATTTATTGGACTATAAAATTGATTTCAATCAACTATCGCTTTTTCTTAATCGATTCGGGGAATCCAATTCTTATCCTTGCTGGCTTCCCAGCACATGCGGATTGACCGCTCATTGACCCTGTCTTCGGCCAAAGCAGGCAAATCATCGACAGGGAAGAAACGGGCATCCATGGTTTCGATATTCTCTTCAAAAGAGAAGGCACTGGGATCTAGCTCCTGGCACAGCAAATAACACTTATAGATTTCGTAGGGGTAGGAGCTGTAGTCATGAGCCGACCGATTTTCAATCGCAATCAGGCGGTCAAAGTCAACATCAATACCAGCCTCTTCCCTGCACTCCTTAATCGTGTTTTCCGCCAAGCCTAGGCCGATATCGCACCAGCCGCCGGGCATGGACCAACGCTGAGTCTTGCGCTCTTGAACAAGGAGGACCTTATCAGCTCGGAAAACGGCAGCCCTCACCTCAACCTTAGGCGTTTGATAACCCTTCTCGTTGGCAAATAGGCCTAAGACTTTTTCGTCGCTGATACCCGTTTTAAAGGACATGATTTCCCGCGCTATGGCAGAAACCATCTGGAAGCGCTCTTCATCATAACTGTCCTTGGTATATTCAATGCCGGTTTGGGCGATTGCCTGTAACTTCTTCGCCCAGCTTAGCCAAGGCTCCACCCGCTTGATGGGATGAAGGAGGCTGTCCAGCTGCCGCCAATAGTAGCAAAAGCGAATTTGGACGGGACGAGCAATTTTAGGGTCGCTAATAAGAGACCATTGGAGCGGGTGCCACTTGACATCTATGGTCTCTCCTTCCTGAAGGGTGATCTCTTCAAGCGATATATCTTTAAGTAAGGCGTAGCCGTGCATGTGGGCGTGTCCGTCGGTTGTTAAGAGGATGCCTAGGTAAATCAGCTCATCTTCCGCACAGCTGATACCTGTTTCCTCATACAATTCGCGGATAGCAGCTTCCCTAAGGGTCTCTCCTGCTAGGACAGATCCAGCTGTGGTCTCCCACTCGCCGGCATAAGTCTTCTGGAGGGCTCGTTGGGTAAGGAGAACCTCATGTTTCGAATTTAAGGTAATTACTGTGACGACATCATGGTGCGTACCCTTAGGTAGCTCTTGCCCCCTCAGGTGGCGGCCCACCAGGTGGTCCTCATCGTCATAGAGGTCCCACCACTCGTCATGTGGTCCCGGCCGATTTTCCATCCTTCCTCCTCCAGCATGCTAAACATTGAAACTTACTACTTCGAGGACTTCTTTTTTCCCTTGTTGAAGTCTTCAGGTTTCAAATGCAGTTCATCTCTAAACTTCTGTATAATCTTCTTTTCAATTCGAGACACGGTCATCTGGGAAATATCCAACTCATCCGCTATGGACACTTGGGTTCTCTTATCGTAGTAGCGGTAGTAGAAAATCTTCTTTTCCAGATCGTTTAAGTGGACCGTCAAACGGTCGATGACATCTTGGAATTCAATCAGATCGAAGTTTTCGTCTTCGATACCGATGACATCACCCAAATTCATCTCCCGGTCGTCCATACCCGAATCGAAGGTCTGATCTAAGGACTGAGGTGTGTAGACTTTGGACGCTTCCATCGCCTCTAAGACCTCTTCCGAGGAAATCTCCAACCGCTCAGCGATATCATCGATGGTAGGCTGCCTTTGTAACTCCTGGGAAAGGACTGTCCTCATGATGTTAACTTTCTTGGACAGCTCTTGGATTCGCCTAGGCACACGGATGACCCAACCCTTATCTCGGAAGTAGCGCTTTATTTCACCCACGATGGTTGGCGTAGCAAAGCTTGTAAACTCAAAGCCCTTGCTGACGTCGTAGCGGTCAATCGCATAGATCAAACCAACGGAAGCCACTTGGAAGAGGTCGTCATACTCGATTCCTCGGTTGACATACTTCTTCGCAAGGATTTCCGCAATGTAGATGTGTTCGGTAATCAGTTGGTCCCGCAATTTCTTTTCGCCAGTTTGATCAAACTCTTCAAAGAGTTTACGCAGTCTCTCTTTGCGCTCCTCTTTGCTTTCTTTCTCAACTACTTTTCCCTGCTTATCTTTCTCTGCCATTCCATCTCCTTCACTAGGCTCTGGACTTAACAAGTGTAATGCCATCCTTGTGGTAGTCAACCTGATCCATGAGAGATTCCAAAATCATGCGGTGCAAGTCTTGGTCAGCTTCTTCTGCACCCTGATACTCGGCATCAATTTCAATGCTTAGCTTATCTTCGCCTAAGGTAAAGACCACGTCGATCTCTTCATTGAGGGGAAGGAGATAATTCACTGCCTCAGAGATACAAACGCGTAAATCGTCGATCGTCTCCACATCAAACTCAAGCTTTTGAGCTACAGATGCGGTCACCAAGCGAAGGGTAGTCACATACTCTGGTCTAGAAGGAACTCGTAGCGAAATCTTTTCCATTTAGTCCTCCATCGTAAATAAACTATCCAGCTCGGTGATGGTAAATAACTTTTTGATGCTGGAACGAGCATTCCTGATAGTCAGGCTATGATCATTTTCCTTGAGGTTTTTGTAAATGGAGATAAAAGCACCAAGACCGGTAGAATCCAAGTATTCGAGCTCTTCCAAGTCGAATACCAGATTCTTAGGATCGTCTCGATATTCATCGAGAACACTTGTCTTCAATTCTGGGGAAGAGTTTATATCTAGGTCACCCTTAGGTGAAACAATCAGCTCTTCCTGGTCATGAACGTAGTCAATCTTTAGAACCATGTTTCCCCCTACTTAATTTTCTCTATTTGCCTATCGATATATTTTTCGACATACTTTGCCACTGCTGCAATTTCGCCTTCTTCAGTCTTTACATCCTTCAGCTTAACACCAGAAGTCGTGCGACCTAGGGTCGATATTGAAGAGGTCTCCAAACGAATAATATCATTGGACTTGGAAATGAGTAGGACCTCATCTTCCTTGGTAACCAAGAGCGCTGCCACAATTGGACCTGTCTTCTTGGTAATCTTGTAAGTCCGAAGTCCCTTACCACCACGGCCTTGGGCCTTGTAGTGTTCAAGAAGAGTCTTCTTACCGTATCCTCTTTCCGAAACCACCAAGAGATATTCGTTGTCATCCACGATATCCACGTCGATAACCTCGTCGCCCTCATCCAAGGTAATTCCCTTAACGCCCATGCCTGCCCGGCCGATTGCCCTGATGTCCTTCAATCCGAAGCGGATCGCTTGACCATTCCTGGTCACAATAAAGGCATCATCATCTTCCAAAGCAATATGAACGGAGATTAGGCGGTCGCCTTCAGCCAAGGTAATTGCCCGAATTCCTCGTTGGCGTATATTCATGAAGTGGTTGGTTTCAATCTTCTTAATGGTACCTTTGGCTGTGGCCATAATCAAGCACTTATCATGCGACATGATATCGTTCATTGGGAACATCGCCGCGATGTTTTCATCCGCTTCCAGTTGTAGGAGGTTGATGATTGCTTGTCCCTTAGACTGGCGGCTGCCCTCTTGAATCTCATAGGCCTTCAAGGTAAAGACGTTACCAAAGTTGGTGAAGAAGAGGATGTCATCATGGGTGGAGACAACGAAGAGGTGCTTGACGCTGTCATCATCCCTGGTGGTCATTCCTCGAATACCTTTACCACCCCGATTTTGAATCTTATATTCAGAAGCTGGCGTCCGCTTGACATAGCCCCTCTCTGTCATCGTGATGACAACAGGTTCTTCCTTGATCAAATCCTCAATATCAATCTCGTCGGAAGCAGGCATAATCTCAGTGCGGCGGTCATCCCCATACTTTTCCTTAATCTCTAAAAGCTCGTCCTTAATGACACTAAAGAGGACAGCCCTGTTGGCAAGGATCTCTTTGAAGCGCTTAATTTGCTCCATCAACTCATCGTATTCCGCATCCAGCTTCTCTCTTTCCAAGCCGGACAGGCGCTTGAGTCGCATATCTAAAATAGCTTGAGACTGCTTGTCATCAAGACCAAACTTCTCGAGGAAGGTGTTCTTAATCTCAGCATCATCATAGCTAGACCGAATAATCTTGATAATCTCATCGATATTATCGATAGCAATCTGTAAACCACGGACGATGTGAGCCCTAGCTTCAGCCTTATCTAAATCGAACTGGGTCCTTCTGGTAACTACCTCAATCTGGTGGTCAATATAGTATTTGATCAGGTCCTTGAGCGTCAGCTCATGAGGCTCTCCATCCACCAAAGCGAGGTTGATGATACCAAAAGTGGTCTCCATCTGCGTGTGCTTATAGAGGTTATTGAGAACAACCTTAGGGATAGCATCCCTCTTCAGGTCGATGACAATCCGAATGCCCGTACGGTTGGTGTCATCCCGAATATCAGAGATACCATCAATAATCTTATCCCGAACCAGATCGGCAATCTTCTTGATAAGTTTCGCCTTATTGACCGCATAAGGGATCTCCGTAATGACGATACGGTTCCTGCCCTTTTCTTCCGAAATATTAGCAACCGCCCTCAGCTTGATCTTGCCGCGGCCCGTCGCATAGGCTTCCTGAATTTCCTTCTTGCCCATGATGTGGGCACCCGTTGGAAAGTCTGGTCCCTTGATGTATTCCATCAGTTCATCAACGGTAATATCTGGCTTATCCATGTAAGCAATACAGCCATCGATGACCTCCCGCAAATTATGGGGGGCCATATTCGTGGCCATACCAACCGCAATACCCTCCGAACCATTAACAAGTAGGTTAGGGAAGCGGGCTGGCAAAACCACAGGCTCCAACTCTTCTTCATCGAAGTTAGGTTGGAAATCAACGGTATCTTTATTGATGTCTCTTAGCATCTCCAAGGCAAGCTTGGTCATACGCACCTCGGTGTAACGCATAGCTGCTGCGCCATCACCATCGATGGAACCGTAGTTACCTTGACCATCTGCTAAGAGGTATCTTGTACTAAAAGGTTGGGCCAAACGAACGACCGCATCATAGATAGCCGAGTCACCGTGAGGGTGGAAACGTCCCATAACATCACCGACTAGACGGGCAGACTTTCTATAAGGCTTATCTGGCGTTAAACCCAGCTGACTCATTCCGTAGAGGATACGGCGGTGAACAGGCTTTAAACCATCCCGAACATCCGGTAGTGCCCTCGCAACGATAACAGACATGGAATAGTCCAGATAGGAGGTTTTCATCTCCTTTTCTAAATCTACCTGCAATATATTTGAGTCGTGTAGAATTTCATCACTCATATTTTTTCCTTTCTCTCACCTAGTATCGAAAATCAACCGACGGTATCGATATTTTGAGCAAGCTTTGCATTCTTTTCGATAAACTCACGGCGAGGTTCCACCTTTGCCCCCATCAGCGTCGTGAACGTTTCATCCACGGTGGTTGACTCATCATCGATGGTAACCTGCAGAAGGACGCGGTGGTCTGGATTCATTGTGGTATCCCAGAGTTGATCATCGTTCATCTCACCAAGACCCTTATAGCGGTTAAGCTTGTAAGAACCTTTTGGTAAGTCTTTCAAAATCTCTTCCAATTCCTTCTCATCATAGACATAGCGTTCCTGCTTACCTTGGACAACTCGGAAAAGAGGTGGTTGGGCAATGTAGACGTGTCCCCCATCAATCAACTCTTTCATATAGCGGTAGAAGAAAGTTAAGAGGAGGGTTCGAATGTGGGCACCGTCGACATCCGCATCGGTCATGATGATAATCTTGCCGTAGCGGAGTTTAGAAATATCAAACTCTGGTCCAATACCTGTACCAAAGGCGGTAATCATTGACTTGATCTCTTCGTAACCGAGTATACGGTCCAACCTTGCCTTCTCGACGTTTAGAATCTTACCACGAAGAGGCAAAATTGCCTGGGTCTTGTTGTCCCGACCAGTCTTAGCGGAGCCTCCAGCTGAGTCTCCCTCTACGAGGAAAATCTCATTGACCGCTATATCTGTTTCTTGGCAGTCAGCCAGCTTACCAGGTAAGGTGGTAGAATCTAGGATTGACCTCTTTCTGGTCAAATCTCTTGCTTTTCTAGCGGCTTCTCTAGCTCTTTGGGAGCTGATTGCCTTTTCGACAATAATCTTTCCAATTCTTGGATTCTCCTCCAAGTATTGGCCTAAGGCGTCAGAAAAGAAAGCATCTACGATACCTCTGATTTCGCTGTTACCAAGCTTTGCCTTGGTTTGCCCTTCAAACTGAGGATCTTGCAACTTGACCGTAACAATGGCCGTGATACCTTCGCGGGAGTCCTCACCAGAAAGGTTTTCTTCCTTTTCCTTGATGATGTTATAGGACCTGCCGTAGTCGTTAAGAGTCTTGGTTAGTGCCGACCGGAAGCCAGTCAGGTGGGTTCCACCCTCAGGCGTAATGACGTTATTGGCGAAGGATAAAACCAATTCAGAATAAGCATCCGTATATTGGAAGGCAATATCGATAACTGCCCCTTCCTTCTCTCCAGTAAAATGAGGAATCTCTTTAAAAAGAGGGTCCTTATTGCGGTTCAAGTAAGCAACGAATTCAGAAATTCCTCCCTCATAGAGGAAAGCCTCTTCGAAGTCGACCCGCTCATCCTTGAAGATGAAGGTAATGCCCGCATTGAGAAAGGCCATCTCCCTGAATCTCTTCTCCAGGGTATCCTTATCAAAGATGACGGTATCAAAAATCGTATCATCGGGATAAAACTGTATCTTTGTTCCCGTCGTCTTGCTCTTCTTCACTTTTTCCAGTGGCGTCACTGGCTTACCAAACTCATAAGCTTGGTGGTGCTCAAAGCCATCCCGACAAACCCAGGCATCCATCCGCTTGGACAAGGCGTTTACAACAGAAACACCAACACCATGGAGACCGCCAGAGAACTTGTAGGCATCTGAATCGAACTTACCACCAGCATGGAGGATGGTCATAACCGTCTCCAAGGTAGACTTGCCTGTTTGGTGGTGCTTTTCTACTGGAATACCAGAACCGTTGTCTTCTACAGTACAGCTTCCATCGCTGCCAATCGTAATACTGATGGTATCGCAGCGTCCAGCCAAAGCCTCATCGACCGAGTTATCGACAACTTCAGAAACAAGATGGTGTAAACCGCGTTCCCCTGTCGAACCAATGTACATACCCGGCCGGACACGAACCGCCTCTAATCCCTCAAGTACGCGAATATTGCTCTCGCCATAATTGCTATTTTTCCTTGCCATAATGTTCCTTTCTTTACAACATCAAGGAGTCTATCTCCAAAATATCATCTCTTTATGTGAAGCGCTCGAAGCGCTATTTATCTTTAAACAATAGATAAGCAGCAGTAACAAATGTCTTATCCGCTGTCGAATTTACTTAATGCTTTTTGATCTGCCCTTTCACAACCTCAAAAACTTGGCCATCTATTTGCTTAAGTGGCACTTGGTCCAACTCATTGGTGGTAATCATCGTCTGATAGTGGTCAATGGAGTTCAATAAGAAAGCTGTCCGTTTCTCATCCAACTCGGAAAAGACATCATCTAAGAGGAGGATGGGGGAAATCTTATTGTACTTTTCGACGATGCGAAGTTCAGCGAGGCGCAAGGATAGGGCCGCCGTTCTTGCCTGTCCTTGAGAAGCGTATTTCCTTGAAGCTAAATCATTGATGCTAATCAGCAAATCATCCTTGTGGGGACCGATATCTGTATTGCGATAATCTAAATCCCGCTCAAGGCTTTCATCAAGCAAACAATTCATTTTATCATGAAAAGCTTCCTTGTCGAAAGAGCTAGAATCTTCCTCAAAACCCTCTTTTTCGCCAAAGCAGTTGCTATCATAAAATAAGTCCAACACTTCTTTATTCTCGGATAGGCGGCTATGAATTTCCCTGGCACAAACCTTTAACTCGTCAATAATCTTCTTTCTCTTTTTTACAATCGGATAGGAAAAGCTAATCAGCTGCTGGTTGGTCGCTGAAAGCTGCTCCTCAAACCAAGAACCATCCCTATGCTTCAAGAGGTTATTTCGTTGAAAGAGGATGCGGTTAAAGTCCCTTAGCTCCTGATGGTAAGTAGAATCGATGCCCTTCAATAAATCATCCAGGAAGTCTCTTCGAAACTTGGGGCTCTCTTTAATGATCTGTAAGTCTTCAGGAGCAAAGAGAACCAGTTCAAACTGATTCTTCAGCTCCTTTAAGTTTTCAATTTCAATCTCATTGATACGGACCCTCTTCCTGTCCACCATGGAAAGCTTGACTTCGACGATCTTCTTCCTATCGTTACGATCAATTTCAGCTCGCACGTAACCACTCCGCTCCCCAAAGCGAATAAAGTCCTTATCATTAACATTTTTAAAGGAGGCGCCTCTTGCCGCAAGATAGATACTCTCCAGGAGATTGGTCTTTCCCTGAGCATTATCCCCGATGAAGATGTTCAGTCTGGGATGAAAATCAAGAAGCTGATATTGATAATTTCTATAGTTGATTAATAGTAGCTTCTCTAGAATCAAGAGGGACTCCTTCTATTACTGATCTATTTCACTTCTTTTATTTGGAAGGCTTCATCATCGAAGCGAACAATGTCACCATCCCTAAGCTGTTTACCGCGCATCAAGCAGACTTCATCGTTTAATAAAACGGCTCCATCTTGAATAATCATCTTAGCTTCGACGCCAGATGCGACCCAACCCACCTTCTTTATTGCTTGGTCTAGCTTGATAGTAGGGGTGTTAATCTCAACAATTTCCATTATGGCTCCTAATCTCTGCCTACGCGGACAGGAAGAACTAGATAGAGATAGGAATCTTCATCTTCAACTGGTCTAATGATGAGCGGATTCAAGCTTCCATTGAGGTGGAGGGTTAACTGGTCATCCTCAAGGGCACGGATACCTTCCAAAAGGTACTTGGCGTTGAAGGCAATCTTAATGCCATCCCCATTTTGCTTAGTTGCCACTTGCTCGTTAACTTGACCAATCTCGGAATTGGATTCAATCAGTAGGTGGTCATCGCTAAAAGTCAATTTGATCAGATTAGCTCTCTCTTCCTTAGCCAAGAGCGATGCTCTTTCCAAAGCATTTTGTAAGTCTAAGCGGGAAATGACCACGTCGGTCTTAAACGCTGTCGAAACAATCTCTTCGTAGTCGATATAATTCTTATCAATCAGGCGGGAGAACAGTTTAGTCTTCTCGTTTTCGAAGACGATATGTCCAGGGACCATCCGGATACCTGTCTCTTTATCATCGGTGAAGATGCGGCTTACCTCAGTCATTGCCCTCCTAGGAATAATGACTGAATAATCCAACTCTTCTTGGCTAGAATCGAGCTCCAAGCGGCGGACGGCTAAACGGTAACCATCCAAGGCAACAAAGCGAATCTCTTTTGGCTTTCTTTCAAAGAAAATACCAGTTAAGGCCAACTTGGACTCATCGAGTGAGGTAGCAAATTCCGTCTCTTGGATAGCACTTCGTAACACATCTGAGTAAATCTTGGTCTCTGTAGTTGTTTCTACTTCGGGTAGGTCTGGGAATTCATCATCGTTTGGCACCTGCAGGTGGAAGTGAGAATCCAGACAGTCAATATCGACCACATCCCCATTCTTGGTGATGGTTGCCTCTGCTTGAGGCAGCTTGCGGAAGATGTTTCCGATGATGGAGGCGGAAATAACGGTGACGCCTTCAGTAAGAACTTGGCAAGGCAGCTTGGTTTCAATGGAAATCTCTAAGTCTGTTGCCCGTAAAATGAGTTGGTTGTCTTTGGCTTCAAAACGAATACATTCCAGGATGCTCATGGTCGTTCGGTTAGAGATTGCTCGTTGGGCAATAGTAATGTGACGAACGAGGTCTTGGGGCATAATTTTTATCTTCATGCTGGCTCCTTCATAGTAATAATAAGATAGTAGTAAAAGCAGTAGGGTTGGTGGATAGCGGGGATAATCCCCCATCAGCTCTAAACGTCCGATTTTTCCCTTGGGATAAGCTTGTGGATAAGTCCGCCTTTTCCGTGGACGAATTTGAAGTTATCCCAAATTTTTCCTAAGCTTGCTTGATTAAATTGATCAGGCCATTAATCTCATCCTGCAAATCGTCGTTATTCTTCAACTTGGATTCGATTTTATCGATGGCGTGCATGACCGTCGTGTGGTCTCGATCAAACGATTGGCCAATGGAGACCAAGGATAGGTTGGTCAGGTTTCTTGCCAAATACATCGCAATCTGCCTGGGTAGGGTGATGGAGCTTTGTCTGGACTTGGAGGTCAAGTCGTTTTTCTCCAATTCATAGTAGCTGGTCACTTCGGTCATAATCTGTTCGATTGTAATGACTAAGTCTCTTCGCTCTTCCAACTTCAAGGCATCCCTTGCAATCTGCATGACCTCATCCTTGTTGGCGTTGATGGGGTCGATGGCTTTAAATTGGAAGTAAGCTATCACTCGCAGCAAGGCTCCTTCCAGCTCCCTGATATTTTCCGTAATATTGTTTGCGATGAATTCTAAAACATAGCGAGGAAGGCTGATGGACTCCCCTTTCATTTTATGATTTAAAATTGCCACTCGCGTTTCAAAATCCGGCTTTTGAATATCTGCGGTCATACCACCCTCAAAGCGGGTTACCAGCCTCTCCTCCAAGTTTTTCAACTCTTTTGGTGGCTTATCTGAGGATAGGACAATCTGCTTATTCGCTTCCTTTAAATCATTGAAGGTATGGAAGATCTCCTCCATGGTCGCCTTCTTGCCGGCTATAAACTGAATATCGTCGATGAGAAGAACATCGATTGACCGATACTTGAGTCGGAACTTTTCCTTCTCTTGATTGGTTCCGTTCTCAATCATCGCAATCATCTCATTCATAAATTTTTCGCTGGTCAGATAGAGCACCTTCTTTGAAGGGTCATTGTTTAAAATCTCGTGGGCAATTGCCTGCATAAGGTGGGTCTTGCCCAAACCAGAAAGGCCATAGATGAACAAAGGATTATACACAAAACCGGGATTGCTCACGACTGCTTTGGCGGTAGCATAAGCAAAGTCATTGCTTTTTCCTCTGACAAAACTCTCCATGGTATATTTCGGATTTAGCGTGCGGTAACCATTGTTGGCTCTCTGTTGATCTCTGAGATTCTTTTCTTCCTGCAAGCGCTTTGCAACCAAGGACTCACTTTGGCTTATCCTTTTTTGCTGACTGCTTGCATAATTCTTTTCACTCGGTTCTCCACTGGAAGAAGTCCCTTGCCAGCTGGGCCTTTGCCCATCTCTTCCCTGAGGGGAAAATTTTACGTCTGTGAACGAAGGATGATTCTTATCCGCTATCTTGCCTTCAGCAGTCCGCCCTGTCATCGCTACTTGCCCATCGTCTTGAATTTTGTACTTGTCGATAATGACGTAGTAGTCGTCTTGACTGGGATCGATGAGCTCCACTTCAACCGGGCCTTGGCAGATGTAGGATACACATTTCTGTATACTATCCAGGTACTTTTTTTGGGCCATAGTCCGAATGAACTCGCTCTTGGCATCAAGGATTAGCCGATAATCGCTAAGGGATATCGGGTCTAGGGGCATTATCCAATTGCGCAGCTGGATGTTATTTAATTCCAATTCCAGCATACTGACGACTTCATCCCAAATCATTTGTAATTCACTCATGGGATTTCCTCCACATATCCACTCCCTTTTCCACAAAAATAGCATAATCTAAGCTTGAATTTACCGCAGATTAAGCTAACTTCAATCTTTTATCCACACTTATCCACATTTCAAGAAAAGTTACACACAAGTTAATGTGGATTTTACAAATGTCTTCTAAACTTAACAGTAGACTCATTATTCATCAAAAAGAATAAAAGTTTTACACATTTTGTGCATAGAATGTGCAAAACTTGTGTAAAATAGGAAGAGTAAGTCCTACATACCCTCTTATTATACCATAAGTTGTGTGGATAGTTTGCAGGCCTGCACTTTAAAATCGCTTTTTTCCCCATCTTCAATACAGACGCACAACATAATGGAGGGAGGATAGAGAATATTGGACAAAACATAGTCTGTTGGCTAATTTCCTTGACAGTTGAAAAGGCAAAACCTATAATGTTATAGATACTCTCATAATTACAAGCGATGTATGGAGAGAGTCAAAGCCAGTATAAAAGGAGGGGATTACATGAAAAGGACTTATCAACCTAACCGCAGAAAAAGATTAAAAGATCACGGATTCCGTAAGAGAATGTCAACGAAGAGCGGACGTCGTGTGCTCAAGGCAAGACGTCAGAGAGGTAGAAAAAAATTATCTGCTTAGGTCTGTGAACGTTCATAGGCCTTTTTATTTTTAAGCGTTGGGGAACAGGAAGTGGTGGATGAATCGCCAGATTAGGTTAAGAAAGAACGAAGATTTCATGAAGGTCTACAGGACAGGCAAAGCTGCCCAGAACAGGGACTTCAAGATGGTCTTCCGCCGCAATAACAAATTACACAACCGCTACGGTTTTTCCCTATCGAGGAAATTTGGCAAGGCCCATGAAAGAAACCGGATGAAGAGGCAACTGCGAGAGATCGTGCGCCTGAATCAGACCAACTTTCCAATCGGTTACGATATCGTCGTGATACCTAGAGAAGCTGCGAAGAACAAACCTTATGATGACTTGCAGAAATCTTTGTTTCATTGCCTGAGGCAGTGGGATAAGAAGGACAATAATCGGAATAATGTGAACAAACAGGATTAGAAAGAAGCGCTTATGTTAAATAAACTCGCGGAGATTCTGATTCAGTTTTATCGAAAGGTCATTTCCCCTGCCCTAGGCAGAGGGAAGTGCCGATATGAACCAACTTGTTCCACCTATTCCCTACAAGCTTTTCAGCGCTATCGTTTTACGACCGCTCTAGTCCTATCGATTTGGAGAATACTACGCTGCAACCCCTTTAGTAAGGGCGGACCAGACTACCTGAGATGATTTAATCAGCCAGCTAGAGAACAGAGAGGGAACGTGATTGCAATTACTCTATAATTTTTTTGGAACCATCATGCGATGGATCTACGAGACAGTGGTACAAATTGGGAGCGAGCCAAGGCTTGTCTCGTACTTTGCGATAACATTGATGTTAATGGCCGTAGTATCCAAACTGATTTCTATGCCACTAACCTACAAAACGACACAAAATGCGAAAAAAACCCAAGATTTACAGCCTAAGTTGGAAGCATTAAAGAAGAAGTACGGCTACGACGAACGAATCTTGCAGCAAAAAACAATGGAATTCTACCGTGAAAACAATGTTAGTGCTGCAGGCTGCTCTAGCTGCCTTCCTTTAATTATTCAGATGATTGTTATCTTAGGTTTATTTGGCGTTGTCCGAAATCCTGAGCTCTACATTTTCGATAATGCAGCGCAGTTCGATGAGATTGCCAAGAACTTCCTGTGGATTTCCGACTTGACACTACCGGACCCATTATTCTATGGTTTACCATTACTTAATGCTCTACTACAACTTGTTGTCCAACGCATGAACCCAGCAATGAAGCAGCAAAGCCAAGCGACGGGTGGCACGATGGCAATGATGACCTACATCATGCCTATCATGATTTTCTTCATCTCCGTTAAGTGGGCATCAGCGCTCTTGCTTTACTGGACTTTCGGTAACGTCTTAGAGGTTGTGGTACGCTCCGTAATGATGTTATTCATGAAGAGAAAACCTGCTGAAGAAGTCTAAAGAAAGGGTAAGCCATGAGATCAATCGTTAAAATGGGAAAAACAGTTGACGAAGCGGTTAATGAAGCTCTAGTCGAATTAAACTGTTCATTAGATGATGTCACGATTGAAATCCTTGAAGAGCCAAAATCTGGTTTTTTGGGAATAATCGGCGGACGCAATGCGGTTGTCCGAGTATCTTCAAAAGTTAACGAATTTGACGACCTTTTAAAGGATGACAAAGTAACAGAACAAGAGATTGTAAAGGAAGAAGTAAGAGACGAGAAGGCTGATCAAGACGATGAGCTTATCGTTGAAAATACCAGAGTTGTCGATACGCCAGTTGCTCCTATCCGTGGTGACCGCCAAGCTGAGCAAAGACGCCCTGAGAAGAGCGTAATTGATCAAGACGTTGCCCCTGTACAAAGGGAGGGCGATGGCGAAATCGCTGATCATCAGGAAGTTGTTGATGGCCTTGTCGTTGGTAACATTCAAGACCAAGTGGATGACAATGCAACAACCCTAGATGATGAAGTGGTTGCTGATGTGGATGAAATCGGCGAAAGTCTGATCGATACAGAGACACCAGATGAGTCTGATATCAACCTAGATGAAGAGCCAGATATGGCTGAAGGCACCGCAGCAGCTGCAGATCAAGTGGATGATGAAGGTGAACTGCTTGCTTACGCAGAAGACCTCTTAAATGATATCTTGACCAGAATGCACATCGATGGCAAAGCTGTTGGCAAGCTATCTGACGGCGAAAATATCCATGTAGAGATTGTAGATATATCTGATGTAGACACCGGCATCATCATCGGTCGACGCGCAGAGACAATCGATGCTCTCCAATACGTTATCAGCATCATCTTGAATCGCAAGACCACTAAACACTACCGTGTCTTCCTCGATATAGGTGGATACCGGGAAAGAAGAAGAGCCAGCATTGAAAAGATGGCGAAGAGAAATGCGGAAAAAGTAAGAAAGTACAAGAAACCAATTACTTTAGAAGCAATGAATGCTTATGAGAGAAGAGTCGTTCATACGGCACTTCAAGGGATGGATCATATCGTTACTGTTTCTGAAGGAAGGGATCCTCACCGTAAAGTCGTCATTCGCTATGGCAACTAATATCAAGTAGGCACTCCCTTTGGGGAGTGCTTTTTCATTGAGAAAGGAGATAAGATGGAACGAAACGACCTTAACCAAGCGATCGGGACTTGGGAAGATGACACCATTGCGGCTATCTCCACGTCTATTGGAGAGGCGGGTATCGGTATTGTCCGCCTGTCAGGCCCGGATGCCTTTACAATTACAGACCGCATCTTCTCCCCCGCTTCAGGCAAGCCCTACGAAGCGAAGGACAACCGCAAGCTCCGATTCGGCTATATCAAAGATCAGGAAGAGACCGTAGATGAGGTCCTAGTTAGCTATATGAAGGGACCCCACACCTATACCGCCGAAGATGTTGTAGAGATCAACGCCCACGGTGGAGCCGTCTCCGTTAAGCGCATCCTGCAGCTCTGTTTGGAAGCAGGCGCGCGGATGGCGGAAGGTGGCGAATACACTAGGAGGGCCTTTCTCAATGGCCGCATTGACCTTGCTCAAGCGGAGGCTGTCTTTGACGTCATCGACGCCAAGACCAGCAGGGCCCACGAGCAGGCAGTTCAGCAGCTTGGTGGTTCCGTCTCCAACGAGGTTGGCAAGCTAAAGAAGAAGACCCTGGACCTCCTTGCCCATATTGAATATGCCATTAACTTCATGGAAGATGCTCAAGAAGACCTACCCGAAGAGCCCATGATTGCAAAGGCAAAGGAAATCATTGGAGAGATGGATAAGCTCATCAGCAGTTCCAAACGAGGTAAGATTCTACGCGAAGGCATCAGAACGGTCATCGTGGGTAGACCCAATGTAGGTAAGTCTTCCCTACTCAATGCCCTCCTCCAGGATAATCGGGCAATCGTCACCGATGTACCCGGCACCACTAGGGATTCCATCGAAGAAGCCTACAATCTGGATGGAGTTCAACTCCAGCTGATCGATACCGCAGGTATTCGGGAGACGGAAGATGTCGTCGAAGCAATCGGGGTCAACAAGAGCCGCAGCCTGCTCAGTCAGGCCGACCTGGTTCTCGTTATCCTGGATGGGTCTGATCAAGTTGAGGAGGAAGATTACCTCCTTGTTGATGAGGCAATGAAGAAACCTACCATCATCCTTATCAACAAGATGGATCTTGGTTTAAGCCCATCAGCGGAAGCCTTCCGTCAAAGCATCCAAGAAAAGTATCCCGAAAGCAAGCTTTTGGAGATATCCGCTCAAGAGGCAGAGGGCCTAGATAAGCTGCAAGAAGCTATCCTAGACCTATTCTTCCAGGATGATATCTACCATTCTCACGAAACGATGATTACGAATATGCGTCACAGCCAGTTGCTCACCGAAGCGAAAGATGAGCTCAAGGAGGCAATCAAGGACCTGGAGATGGGCTTTACCCTAGACGCCATCGAGGTCTACTGCCGGTCTGCCTACAAGAAGTTGGCAGAGATTACGGGTGAGGCCATGGACGACGATATTCTCGATAAAATATTCAGTGACTTCTGTGTTGGCAAGTAAACACAGGTCACTTTACAAAGCCCCTTAGAAAGGAAGGCTTGTACTTTTATGAAACATTACCAGAAAGAGCCCGTAGACGTTGTCGTCATTGGAGCGGGCCATGCCGGTTGCGAAGCCGCCCTTGCCTCTGCCCGTCTAGGTAAGTCAACGGTTTGCTTCGCTATCAGCTTGGACTCCGTTGCCGATATGCCCTGTAACCCCAACGTAGGTGGTACGGGCAAAGGGCACTTAGTTAGAGAGATTGATGCTTTGGGCGGCGAGATGGCCCTTGTCATCGATGAAACATTTATTCAATCCCGCATGCTCAACCTATCCAAGGGGCCTGCTATCCATTCCCTCCGCGTTCAAGCGGATAAGCGCAAGTATCACGAAGAGATGAAAAGGCGGATGGAGAGGCAGGACAACCTGTCCTTAGTTGAGGGCGAGGTGGACAAAATTCTAGTGGAAAACGACCAAGTTGTCGGCGTAACCACTATGCAGGGAGCCTTCTACCCCACTAAGGCGGTTATCGTCTGCACAGGAACCTACCTGAACGGGACGATCCTTATGGGTGAGCTCAGCTATTCATCAGGCCCTCACGGCATGAAGCCCTCCCTCCACTTGACGGACAGTCTTAGGGACCGCCAAATACCTTTGATGCGCTTCAAGACAGGCACACCCGCCCGCATTAACCGACGGTCGGTAGACTTTTCGGTGATGGAGGAGCAATTGGGCGACCAAGAGGTTATCCCCTTCTCCTTCATGAACTACGATAAGAAGTACGATGCCTCCAAGCAGGAGAAGTGCTACCTAACCTACACAACAAAAGAAACTAGCGAAATTATTAACAATAATCTACACAGGTCTCCCATGTATGCTGGCGAGGCCCACGGCGTAGGTCCCCGTTATTGCCCATCTATCGAAGATAAGATTGTCCGCTTCCCCGACCGCGACCAACACCAAGTCTTTCTTGAGCCAGAAGGTTTGTCTACCGATGAGCTATATGTTCAAGGGGTCAGCTCTACCCTAGCGGAAGAGGTGCAAATTGAGATGTATAAGACCATCATCGGCTTAGAGAATGTGGAGTTCATGCGATCAGCTTATGGCATTGAGTATGACTGCATCGATGCCCGCGCCCTCAAGTCCAGCCTGGAAGCCCAAGATACAGCCGGCCTCTACTTTGCTGGACAGGTTAACGGGTCCTCAGGTTACGAGGAGGCAGCCGCCCAAGGCCTCATGGCAGGCATCAATGCTAGCCGCCAAATTGATGGCGAAGAAGCCTTAGTGCTCGACCGCAGCCAAGCCTACATCGGCGTACTGATCGATGACCTAGTGACCAAAGGCACCAACGAGCCCTATCGAATGATGACATCGAGATGTGAGTATCGCCTGAGTCTGCGCCAAGATAATGCAGATATCCGCTTGACCCAAATCGGGCACGACATTGGCCTAGCAAGTGACGACCGCTTAGCTCACATGCTTGACCGCAAGGCAAAGATTGATCAAGAAAGAGACCGCCTAGGCTCCGTCATGATCACACCAACACAGGAAGCGAACAGCGTGCTGGAAGAGATTGGCTCTACACCCTTGAAGACAGGTTTGACCTTAGCTGAGCTCTTGAAGCGCCCTGAACTTGACTATCTAAAGTTAGCTCCGTTAGACAAAGACAGGCCCAAGGTCGACAAACCCATCTACACCGAGGTGGAAACCCAAATCAAATATGAGGGTTACATTAAAAAGCAAGAGCAGCAGATTAACCAGTTCAGGAAACTGGAGAACCGCAAATTGGATATCGAAGATTACGGTATCATCAAGAGCTTGAAGGTGGAAGCAATCCAAAAGCTCAATGCGATTAGGCCAGAGTCTGTTGGCCAAGCATCCCGTATCAGTGGCGTTGCCCCAACAGATATTACGGCAATACTCATGTATCTAGAGCAAGAGCGCAGAAAGAAGCAAGAGGAGGCTCAAAATGCCTAACACAGACTTTGCCGCAAAATTGGACCGAGAGAATCTCAGCCTAAGCGACCGCCAGCTCAAACTCTTCGAAGACTACAGGACGCTGATAAAGGAATGGAACGACCGTATTGACATTACAGCCATTACGGAAGACAAAGAGATTGATGAGAAGCACTTCATCGACTCCCTGCTAATCTTCAGAGGCTTGCGCATTCCTCTCAACGCCAAAGTAGCAGATATCGGCACGGGTGGCGGCTTTCCGGGCATTCCCATGAAGATTTACGACAACTCAATCCAGTTGACATTGATCGATAGTCTGAATAAGAGAATTACCTTTTTAGATGAAGTGATCAAACAGCTAAGGTTGACAAACACGCAAGCCATCCATGCTCGGGCTGAGGAAATCTTTAAGCAGGAAGAACATCGTGACCAATATGATTACGCTGTCTCCAGGGCGGTAGCCAACTTCCCTACTCTCCTTGAATACTGCCTACCAGCCGTAAAGGTTGGCGGTCACTTCCTAGCGATGAAGGGGCCGGATAGCCGTGAAGAGATAGAATCGGCAAAGCCTGCGTTAGATGCATTGGGCGGCAAGATTGTTAATATCGACGAATTCACATTCACCGAAGCAAATTACGGACGAACGATTATCACGGTAAAGAAAGTGAGAGAAACACCAAAGAAGTATCCTCGGGGTCAAGGCAAGCCTCGAAAGGATCCACTAGTCATCAAGAACTGAGCAAGAGACTCTGCGGAGTCTCTTTTTTTGTTTCATATGAAACATTACTGTTTAGTTTGGTTGTTTCATATGAAACTTTATCTGTTTATGATTCACCAGTGTTTCATATGAAACATTATGACTAGGATATGAGTCGAATTGTTTCATATGAAACATGAGTAACCGATGCCAACCAATAATTTAATTTTAATTATTTGCAAAATATCGCTTGAATAGAAACGCAAGGACCGTTTCCTTTGCTATAATGTTTATAAGAAGTTTCATATGAAACATGAGGAGGCGAATATGATTATAGAAGTTATTTCGGTTGGAACCGAGTTATTATTAGGCGATATACTAAATACAAATACGCAATTCCTCAGTCGGGAGCTTGCGGCAGCTGGTTATGATATCCTACACACATCGGTTGTTGGCGACAACGCTAAGCGGCTTAGAGAGGCGATTGAGCGGGCGATGGACCGGTGCGACATCCTCATCCTTACAGGAGGGTTAGGATCAACTAGCGATGACATCACCAAGCGCATAGTTATTGAATACCTTGGCCGAGATGTGGTAGTCGATGAAGACTCCAAGGCGGTCGTGGCTAAATGGCTGGATGGGCCTGATGAGGTCGAAAGAAATAAGATTACCTACAGCTTCCCTGTTGGTTCAAAAATATTGAAGAATGACTTTGGTATTGTCAGCGGAGCTTATATTCCTTTGACCCGAAGTGATAATAAGGCAAT
Organism: uncultured Peptoniphilaceae bacterium; assembly: GCA_964346245.1. Classification (GTDB taxonomy): domain Bacteria; phylum Bacillota; class Clostridia; order Tissierellales; family Peptoniphilaceae; genus CAYFUF01. The sequence goes on from CAYFUF010000012.1 coordinate 31,756, forward strand.
TGCAATCTTGCCTGGGCCTCCAAAGGAGTTGGAGCCCATGTTCAAGAACTACTTACTACCAATCATCAATAACAAGGTACCGGATGAGATTAAGTCGGTAGAGATTAAGATAGGCATTCTGGGTGAATATGACTCCTACCGCAGGATGCAGGACAAGATTGATCATTCCACCAACCCCACCTATGCACCTTATGCCAAGGAGAACGGCTGTGTTATCCGCATTACAGCCAAGGCGTCGAGTGACCAGGAAGCGAGTAAAATGCTGGAGGAGGAAGTTGAAAAGACCAAGGAGATACTGGGTAAGTACTTCGTCTCTGCGGGACCTGAGTCAAAGCAGGAGGTCTTCATCAATGAGCTAAGGGAGAAAGGCTTAAGAGTAGCGACAGCGGAGAGCGTTAGCGGTGGTTTGGTTGCATCGACCTTAATCAGTGTAGCGGGAGCTTCGGATGTTATGGAGTTCGGATATACCGTTTACAGTGATCGAGCCAAGGCAAAGGTTTTAGGAGTCGATGAAGATTTATTGAAAAAATATACAGCTGTCTCGAAGGAGGTTGCCCAAGAGATGGCCCAAAAACTCCACGAGCTTACGGGGGCTGACTTCTGTATTACAACAACGGGATATGCTGGACCCGATGGAGATGATGTAGGTCAAGTCTATATCGGTCTCTACTACGATGGAAAATGTCAGGTCATTTCTTACCATCTGAGTGGTGACCGAGAAAGAATTAGGCGGAGAGTGGCTTATTTAGCCATTGATAATGCTATACTTGCACTGAGAAAGGCAGAACTTGATGACTAAAGTGATAAGCGTCTTTAATCAAAAGGGTGGCGTTGGGAAGACAACGACAGTAATCAATCTGGCGTCGGCTTTGGGAATGACGGGCCTGATGAAGAAGAAGGTTTTAGTTGTGGATATGGACCCCCAGGGGAATACGACCTCGGGCTTAGGAGTGAATAAAAATACATTAGAAACTGATATCTATACAGTGTTGAGCAGCGAAGACGACATAGCTGGGGCAGTGGTTGCCACTAATTCTAAGAATGTGGATCTGGTTCCTTCGACGCCGGACCTTACTGGTTTTGAGATTGAGTCAATCAGCAGAAAGAACCGGGCAGAGCTTTTGAGAGAAGAGCTGGTTAAGGTCAAGGATAATTACGATTATGTTCTTATCGACTGTCCTCCTTCTTTGGGCATGCTGAGTTTGAACGCTTTGGTTGCCTCTGATTCGGTAATTATCCCCATACAAGCAGAGTATTACGCTTTAGAGGGAGTCAGCCAGCTGGTTTCTACCTTAGATATGATTAGGGAATCCTTAAATCCGTCTTTAGAGGTGGAAGGCGTCCTTCTTTCGATGTACGATGGAAGAACAAACTTAGCGCAAGACGTTGAAGATGAAGTGAATAAGTATTTCAAGGATAAGGTCTTCAAGACGGTGATTCCGAGAAATATACGCTTGGCGGAGGCCCCATCATTTGGACAGAGCATCATTTCTTATGATAAGAAGTCCAAGGGAGCTCTTGCCTATATACAGTTAGCTAAAGAGTTGAAGAAGAACAACAAGTAAGGAGTGAACATGGCGAAGAAAAGAGGTCTTGGAAGGGGCTTGGCATCCTTGCTAAATGACGCTCCAAACCTAGAGACGAAGACCAATGAGATAGAAGTGGTGGAAGAGATTGATGTTGAGAAGGAAGCGGCAAAAAAGCCAAGAACAACAAGAAAGACAGAAGCTAAGCCGAAGGCTCAAGTGAAGGAAGCTCCAGTAGAAGTAAGTAGGAAGACCAAGGAAGACCAAGGCGTAGAGGAAGAAATTTTACGGTCCATGCAAACTTTAGCCATCGATCTGGTTCAGACCAATCCTGACCAGCCCCGCAAAGAGTTTGATGAGGATGCTTTGGACGAACTTGCTCAATCGATTGGCCGTTACGGCATCCTTCAGCCAATCGTGGTGAAGAGAACTAACAGGGAGGGATCGGCTCCCTACGAGATTGTTGCGGGCGAGCGCCGATACCGGGCGGCACAAAAGGCGGGGCTGAGTGAAATTCCTGTGGTCTTGCGCGAAGGCAACAACGAGGAAACGGCAATTATCTCTGTGGTGGAGAACGTGCAGAGGGAGGACTTGAATCCGCTGGAGGAAGCCTTGGCTTATCAGAATATCATGCAAAGCCAGATGATTACCCAGCAGGAGCTAGCCAATGCCTTGGGCAAGTCCAGACCCTATATTGCTAACATTGTCCGCTTGACGAAGCTGGACGATGAGACCATGGATGCGCTTCGTAAAGGCCTATTGACCTCTTCTCAGGCAAGGTCTTTGCTGTCTGAGCCTGATTTGAAGAAGAGGGCAAAGTATCGCCAGCTTCTTATTGAGGGCAAGACCAGCGTCAATACGGTTGAAGGCAGCCGCCGCAGAATTCAAAATAAGGATATTTATATCGTGGATATGGAAAACCGGCTGAGTGAAAGCCTGGGTACGAAGGTAAGCATTCAGAAGAAAAGAAAAGGGTGGAATGTCCAGGTAGCCTGCTACTCGGAGGAAGACTTGCAGCGCTTCCTCGAACGTGTCGATAACGACTAGTGAGGGCAATGATGAAGAAGTGGACGATTAGTGAACTATTAGATAAGACGGCAAGTACAGGCCCAGAGCCAGGCGGTGGTGGTGCTACAGGCATCGGTGCGGCTTTGGGGTTGAGTTTAAATTTGATGGCCCTCGAAACGACGGCTAAGTCCTACGAAAACAGCAAGAGAAGGCTGAGTAAGAGGGAGGATGCACCTGATAAGGAAGCGAAGCTCGAAGAATATGATCGTCACTTGGTTTCCTTGGCGGTAATGAAAGAGGAATTGCTTGCCAAAAGGGAACGGATTATTGAGCTGGCTGAGGAGGATGGCCAATCTTTCCAGGGGGTTTTGGATGCCATGAAGATGGACAAGAAGGATCCCCAAAGGGCTGAAGCGATTGAGGCTGGCTTGGTTGAAGCGATTGAGCTACCCAAGCGTTTGTTAAAGGAGCTAGTTGAGGTCTACAGCTGGCAGATTCACTTGTATAGGGTTAGCAAAAAGACGATCATGAATGATAACTTCGCAGGCTCCCACCTGCTCTTGGCCGCTATTGAGACCATGTGTGACAACATTTGGGTCAATGTGGAGATGTTAAAGGGTAAGGCACAAAAAGATAGGCAGCTTGCTAGCTACCATGAAATCCGCCATGAAATTGATGAGATAAGCCAGGCAATAGCAGCTTACCGCAAGGATTTTTGGCCGGACCGTGAAGCTGGAAGGGAGGATTAGGATGGGATTTTTAACGCTACCTCTTTTGGTTATTCTGATTGCAGTCGTCGCGCTGTGTGTTTATTCCGTTTCCAATGTGAACCGCAAGTTGCAGAGGCTGCGCAGGAGGTATGACTTTCTGCTGCGGGGCCGGGGCGAGCTGAATTTAGAGGAGCTGATTTTAGAATTCGGCGAGGAATTGGACAGTCAACTTGTCCGCCAAGAGGAGGTTAACACCTTGCTATCCCACATGGATAGCCGCCTGCAAAAGGCGGAAGGACACCAAGAATCCTTGGTCGATGAGCGAAATTCGGTTATGGAGGATAGGGTCTTTCAGGAGATGGACCAAGTCAATCAAAACCTGACTTCGGCCATGAAACGTCTGGATGAGACGGTCTATGCTCGGCTGGACTCCGTGGAGTCCAGCGCAAGGAAGAACTTGGAAGATGGCATGAAGAACCTGGATACCAAGATGAACAAGTTCTCGGATGCAATCTCTTCGAAGCTAAAGAAGCACGAGGAAGAAAACTACATCCAATTTGACAGTGTCCGCAAGACGATTGATGGCAATGACAAGAAGCTTGCCCAAGTTATCGACGCGAATGATAAGAAGCAAAAGCAGAATCTGAATGAGACGGAAGCAAGACTGAGAAGTGATTTGAACCAAGAGGTGAACAGGATCAGGGACCAGCTGGCAGAGACGGTACAGAAACTCTACCTCTACCGCTACAATGCTTTTGAAGACCTGACGGGCGAGCAGAGTTTCAGCTTTGTTCTCCTGGATGAACACCATAACGGCCTGATGGTAACAAGCATTTACAGTCGAAGAGGTTCTTCTATCTTCGCTAAGAATATAGAGAATGGGTCGCCTTTACAAGGCTTGTCCCCTGAGGAGAAAATAGCGCTCCAACGCGCATTAGATAGAGAGTAAACTCGGTTTTGAAAATACTATATATAATAAACCCGGTTTCTAATGGCGGGCGGACGAAGAAAATTGAGAAATTCTTGCGGGAGTGGCCCTATCCGGAGGGGACGGAGGTCCAAATTCGGGAGACAAAAGGGCCTGGCGAGGGCCGGGAGATTGCCCGAGCAGAGGCGGTAAACTTTGATGTGGTCTGCTCTGTGGGCGGGGACGGCACCTTGAATGAGGTGGCTTCCGGCCTCTACGAGGCGGGGGCAGGCGTCTTGGGTATAATACCATCCGGGACGGGTAATGATACCATGAAGGGCCTTGGTTGGTCCGATGACATCAATGAGGCGGTTAAGCGCGTGGTCTACGGACAGGTCAAGGAGATCGATGCGGGCTTGGCGGATGGGCACTTTTTCATTAATATTGCCTCCATCGGCTTTGATGCCATGGTGGTCAAAGGTACGGAAAAAATTAAGACCAAGGTGAAGAATGAATCGGCCTATACCCTTTCGCTTATCAAGACCTTTTTCACCTACCGCAACATTGACTATGTGGAGCTGGGTTCGGATGAGGATGTTTCGGCTGAAACAAGTGGTTTCCTGGAGGAATCTGAGGAAGGCAATATGGGCCATGCCATAAACAGCCTCTTCCTCTTCGCTGTCGGCAACGGCCGCTACTATGGCGGTGGCTTTCAGGTCCTGCCTCAGGCAGAATTTGATGATGGTTACCTGGATGTCTGCGTCGTGCAAAACATTTCCAGGCCCAAGCTCATGCTGCTCTTCCCATCGATTTTTAAAGCAAAGCATGCCAAGCATATCAAGTATGTGACGATGAAAAAGGTAAAGGATTATACGGTTAAGCCCTTGGAAGATTTTCTCTTGAATCTGGATGGGGAGCTAGTGAACTATCCAGCCAATACAAGAATAAGGTTTCAAGTGCAGGAAAAAGTGTTAAGATTAATGCAGTAAATGGAAAACAAAAAAGAGAGTGTTTTAGGAGGAAAAATGGGCATTATTGAAAGTTTATCTGAACAGATTAAAGGTAAAGGTCTGAAGATTGTTTACCCTGAAGGTACGGACAAGAGAATTTTAGGTGCAGCTTGCCGCCACTTAAAGGATGGAGTTTTACACCCCATCGTTATTGGTAAGCCTGATGAAATTAAACAAGTAGCTGACGAGAATAATTTTGATATTGAAGGCTTAGAGATTGTTGATCCAAGCAATTACGAAGGTTTTGATCGCTTCGTTGAGGCTTTTGTCGAGAGAAGAAAAGGCAAAGCAACAGAAGAGCAAGCTCGGGAAATGCTTATGGACAACAACTACTTCGGCACCATGCTGGTTTACTTGGAGATGGCCGATGGTATGGTCTCCGGTGCAGTTGGTACAACGGGTGATACCATCCGTCCAGGTCTTCAGATTATCAAGACTAAGCCAGGCACCAAGGTAGTCAGTGGCGCTATGGTCATGGTTGGCCCTAACGATGAACGCTACATCTTCTCAGACATTGCCGTTAACATCAATCCTGAAGCTGAACAGCTAGCGGATATTGCAGAAAGCTCAGCAGAGACAGCCAAGATCTTCGGCATCGATCCTAAGGTTGCCCTACTTTCCTTCTCCACCATGGGTTCTGCTTCTTCTCCTGAACAAGAGAAGGTGGCTGAAGCGACAAGAATCGCTAAGGAACAGTTCCCTAACCTAGCAGTTGATGGTGAACTCCAATTTGACGCTGCTATCGATGCGACGGTAGGCGAAAGGAAGGCACCTGGTTCTCCAGTTGCAGGACATGCCAACGTCTTCGTCTTCCCAGATCTACAAGCCGGAAATATTGGTTACAAGATTGCTCAACGCCTTGGTGGCTTTGAAGCTTTAGGCCCTATCCTTCAAGGTATGGCTAAGCCAGTCAACGACTTGTCTCGTGGCTGTAATGAGGATGATGCCTACAAGCTTGCAATCATCACCGCTTCCAGTGCTTTAGCAGATAAGGAACAGAAATAAAACCCGCTATATATGACGAACTTGCCAAAATCTCAATTTAATGTATAATAACTTTACCGTCTTCCTTTGGGGAGACGGTAAATAATTTGGTAAGTCTTTTTTGTTCGCGGTATAAATTTTGCTGTCAAAACAAAGTACTTACACTAATAGGAGGAAAATAATGAAGAAGTCAATTTTAGCTATGCTATTAGCATTAGCCCTAGTCCTTACAGCTTGTGGTGGCGACGAGCCAGCTGAATCAGCTGATACAAGCGTAGAGGAAACTACAGAGACTGAAAAAACTAGTGAAGAAGAGACAGCTGGTGAGGCTGAAGTTCTTACTGGTGAAGCTGAAGGTATGAACGGCACAGTCAAGGTAGAAGTTACTGTTGAAGGTGACAAAATCACTAAGGTAGAGGTTGTTGAGCACGGCGAGACTGAAGGAATTTCTGATCCTGCAATCGCAGACACCCCACAAGCTATCGTTGATAACAATGGTACTGAAGGTGTAGAAGGTCCATCAGGCGCTACCATGACCCACAACGCTATCATCGAAGCAGTAAACAACGCTTTAGCAAACAGATAAGCGGATTTGTTGTAAGACAATGTAGAGTATAACGAGAAAGAGGCTGTGTCAGGTTACTGACACAGCCTCTTTTGTTCTTGTGGGGATAAGCGTTTTAGGGTTCAAGTGGGGGCCAAAAGTGGTATTTGCGAGATATGGCCCCTGTGGGGCGATTATTTCAGGGCTTAAGTGGGGGTTATAAGTGGTTTATCTGAGATATGGCCCCCAGAAGGCCCGAGCAGCGGGCGGGGACAATATCGCTAGTAGCTTACTTGCTCGGGTTCGTATTGATCTGGGAGACGAATGAGTGGGTTTCATTGAGCAGGCGGTGTTTCATGTCCCAGAGGTCTTTGGATAGGTCGACCTTGTAGATCTGTGGATTGTCGAAACGCTTGTACTCGTCCCAGATGGAGTCGACTTCCTTCTGGCAGTATGCCCGGGTTTCTTCGATGTTGGGGACTTGGTAGACGAGCTTTCCTTTGTCGAAGATTCGCTCGAGCATAGGGCGGGCAATGAAGTCGGTTAGGGTCATCCGCTTCCAAGTGTAGGTGGGGTGGAAGATCTCGTAGGGTTCGTCTTCGTTGATTTCTTCGTCGTGGACGGTGATGACATCGGCGATTGCCTTCTCGGTCGCCTTATCGTAGAGGCGGTAGACGGACTTGAAGCCCGGAGTGGTAATCTTTTCGACGTTCTCGGAGATTTTGATCTTTGGAATGACTTCGCCATCTTCTTCCAGAGCAACCAACTTGTAGACGCCGCCAAAGACGGGATTTGACTTGGAGGTGATGAGGTTTTCACCAACGCCAAAGCTGTTGATTTGGGCTCCTTGGGAGAGGATGTCGTTGATCTTGTATTCGTCCAGGGAGTTGGAGGCGACGATGGTGGCATCTTCGTAGCCAGCTTCATCGAGCATGATCCTTGCCTTCTTGGACAGGTAGGCAATATCACCGGAGTCGAGGCGGATGCCGCCTGGGCGGTAGCCCATTGGTGCAAGGACTTCGTCGAAGACTCGGATGGCATTGGGGACGCCGGATGCCAAGGTATCGTAGGTATCGACGAGCAGGATACAGTTGTCGGGATAGATTTCGGCATAGGTCTTGAAGGCCTCGAACTCATCGGGGAACATCATTACCCAGGAGTGGGCCATAGTGCCTAGCGCAGGCACCCCATAGTTGGAGTCGGCTAGGGTATTGGCGGTGCCGATTGCTCCAGCCATGTAGGCGGCGATTGCCCCTTGAGTTGCGGCATCGGCCCCTTGGGCTCTTCTCGAACCAAACTCCATGACGGCTCGGCCGCGGGCTGCGCGGACGATGCGGTTGGCTTTGGTTGCAATCATTGACTGGTGGTTGATGGTGAGCAGGAGCATTGTCTCAATAAGGCTGACTTGGATGACCGGCCCACGAACGATGACAAGCGGTTCGTTAGGAAAGACGATGGACCCTTCGGGGATTGCCCAAATATCGCAGGTGCACTCGAAGTTGGCTAGGTATTCTAAGAACTTCTCGTCGAAGATGCCCCGGCTACGGAGGTAGTCGATATCGTCTTCGGTGAAGTGTAGGTCTTCGACGTAGCGGATGAAGGTGTTTAGACCTCCAGCGATGGAGAAGCTGGCGCTGTCGGGGTTTCTGCGGAAGTACATGTCAAAGTAGGCGATGGTGTCGCCTAAGCCACTTTCCAGGTAACCATTGCCCATGGTGAACTCGTAGAAGTCTGCGAGCATGGAAAGATTTTCTTTCATACGGTAAAACATAGTTTCACGACCCTTCTTAATAAATCGATTTCCTGAATCTATGTACAATTTAGCACAAGTAAACTAAAATATAAAGCAATATGATAAAATGGAGGGAGGCATTCATGCGTTGGAAGAGATATCGAAAAGAAGAGGACCACACTTATAGCTTTGGCGCGTTTCCCACTATGGAATTACTTACGCTTAGGCCTGACTTGGTGATTGAGATTATTCTTTCCTCAAGTTTTACGGACTTGGACCAATGGAAGGGATTCCTAGATAGCAACCATATCAATTACCGGATAAGCGATAAGGATGTTGGCCGCTTAGCGACGAAGGGAAACGTTTATGTGGTTGGGGTCTTCCAAAAAGAGATGAGCCCCGTCCAAGATTACAACCATGTGGTATGTGATGCCATATCCGATATGGGCAATCTGGGCAATATTTGTCGGACGATGATTGCCTTCGGCGTCTTTGACTTGGTGACCATTGGAAAGACCTGCGATATCTATCACCCCAAGACGGTCAGGGCATCCATGGGCGCCTTGTTTCGAATTCGCCACACCCACTATGAGCGTATAGAAGATTACATAAGAGATTTTGGGGACCACCAGCTGCAGCTGTTTATGCTAAGCGATGAGGCTGAGGCCTTGAATAAGGTGGCAATCCCCGATAAGTGGGCGCTTGTCTTCGGCAACGAAGGAAGTGGCCTACCAAAAGACTACAGTAAGTTGGGAAAGAGTGTTATTATCCCACAATCACCCTATGTTGATTCATTGAACTTAACGACGGCGGTTGCCATCGGCTTGTATCAATATACAAACGGCAGACTTGGTTAAAGGAGTACTTATGGCTGAAAGTAAAACACCCGGCCGCTTTATCTTATTCGATTTGGATGGCACACTCATCGATTCCTTAGGGGCAATCTCATTTCACCTGAATAAGGTGTTGGTAAAGCATGGATGCGACCAAATTCCCATCGAGCGGGTAAGAGCCCTGATTGGGAATAGTTCCAGGTATCTGGTTGATCACGCCTTAGCGGAGACGGGCTGCGAAAAGATGAGTCAGGAGGAGAGGGAGGACGTTTTACAGGAGTATAACTGTTCCTACTACCTTGACCCTGTAATCAAGACGGTGGTCTACCCGGGCATTGCCAACTTATTGATCAAGTTGAAGGATAAGGGTCACCTCTTGGGCATCCTGTCCAATAAGCCGGATGAGATTGTGAAGAATATCGTTCGAGAGATTTTTGGCGACAACTATTTCGATGTGGTCCGTGGTTTTCTGGAGGATGTGCCCAGAAAGCCTGATCCAGCCAGCCTCCTTGCCATGATCAAGGACATGAACGTCTTCCCGAAAAATGTAATCTACATCGGGGATAGCGAGGTAGATGCTGAGTTGGGCAAGCGGGCCGGTGTAAAGACCCTCTTGGTCAGCTACGGTTTCCGGGATAAAGCAGATTTGGAAAAAGAAGAATATGATGCACTTTTTGACAGTGTGGACGAGTTGAGCGACTACTTTGAAGCGCAGCCTGAAGGAGTATAGGATGTTACATGATTTTTTACAAGCGGTAGCCACGCCGATGATATCCATCATCGAGATTATAGGCCTTATCTTTTTGATTGTTGCTTTTCTTATGGCCATCTACCATTTGGCTGTGGTAGACAAGTTTAATTTTCAGAAGTTTAATAAGCGGCCGGACCTTCGGTCGGGTATGATTACTTCCTTGGAAATTTTGATGGTGGCGGAGATTATCAAGACGATGACCTCGGTGACTATAGAGCATGTCATCATTGTTGCCTTGCTGGTGGCGGTCCGCCTGTTTATGACCCACGTCTTGGAACAGGAAATCGAGCGCCACGTGATGAGCTTTTCCGAGACAGACGAGAGCGAGACGGTTTGTTTTACCAAACCCAAATCATCCAAGGATGAAGACTAGGAGCATAAGATGACAGATTTCAGGTCCATAGTTCACGGCGAGCGGGATCGGTTCCCCCTTCTTTGGGTAGATACGGATTTTTCACCGACGGATATGTTGGCCATATACGCCGCCTCCCTCCAGGAGGACTTCGAGCTGGTGGGCTTTTCGGATAATGGGAAAGCTTTTACGGAAGAGGTCTACCGAAGACTTGAGGAGATGGATTATGTTACTCCGATAGCATCTACTGTGGATGCTTACGAGCATCTGTTGGACTCAGAGGGGCCTGATCATTTGATTGTCCTTGCCAGTGAGGACACGGCGGGCTTGGACTTTTTAATTCTGGGCGATCCCCAAAACCTGGTAGACGCTTTTGGCTACGAGGACGAGGTCGGGGAAAACATGGATACGGTCATTATTTCCTTGGGCAGGGCGATGGAGCGGGGAGAAGATCTTCTGAAAACCGTGACCTCTTTTGGCAATCCAGAGGCTTACCAAGAGTTGGAAAGAATCGGCCACCAGCGCCTGCTTCTGGAAGCTTGTGACCATTACCGCATTGAGGTGGATGAAAGGATAAGTTTGGGTATAGGTAGTGTGCTTGAAAAGTTGGGCTACCAGCCCGATGAGCACTACTCTTTGGATAGTCTGCTTGCTCTCTTTCTCTACATCGAGCCCCAAGCCTTCATCTTTGAAGAGGTGAGCATGCATGTGCACACGCAAAAAGAAGAGAGGGGCTACATCCATTTCACCGAGGGTAAAGACTTCCTCTTAGTCAATCAGATTAATGTGGACCAGTTTGAAGCCTGGTTGAGGAAGATCTTTCTGTAAGAGCTGGTGAATTAGTCAAGCATGAAGTATAGTGGGCTGCCTATTTTGCAGCAAGTATCATAGGAGGTAAATCATGGTAAGAAAAATTGATACAAGTGAATTTAAGAATGAAGTATTAACGAGCGAGGGCGTTATCGTCGTCGACTTTTCGGCAAGCTGGTGCGGACCCTGCCAAATGCTTTCACCAATCCTGGATGATATCGACAGAGAAAGGGATGATTTCAAAATCTTTCAGATCGACATCGATGAGGAGAATGTCTTGGCCGCTCAAGAGGGCATCATGTCTGTACCAACCCTTCAGGTCTATAAGAACGGACAGAAGGTGGATCAGATTATTGGCTTAATGCCTAAGGACCGCCTCTTGGACAGGATTGGGAAGTATACAGGTTAATATGATCTATGATGTTGTGGTGGTGGGCGCTGGACCAGCCGGCCTAGCTGCTGCCCTAAATGCAAGTATACGAAACAAGAAGGTCCTAGTTTTGGGACCGGATATGAGTGAGAAAATAAAGAAGACCAAGGAAATTCAAAATGTACTGGGCATGCCTAACCGGAGTGGGGAAGGCCTCCTTAAGGAGTTTCGGGCCCACGTGGAAGAGTATCCCGTGGAGTTTATCGAAGAGAATGCGACCATGATCTATGACATGGGCAAATTCATCGGCCTGCTTACGCCGGGTAATCGCATTATCGAAGCGCATGCTGTGGTTTACGCGCCTGGCGTCAGTTTCGGGAAGCCTCTGCCTGGGGAGAATGAATTCTTGGGCAAGGGAGTGGGCACCTGTGCGACCTGCGATGCCGCTCTCTACAAGGGCCGCCCTGTGGTCGTTGTTGGCTACAATGAAACAGCGATTGAAGAGGCGAACTTCATCAATGAGATGAGCTCATCGACCGTCTTTGTCAACCAGACAGGCCGCCCAGTAGACCTCAATGCAGGCATCGAGGTGATCGATGACAAGGCGGTGGAAGTGAGGGGTGACACGGTTGCCCGGTCCATCCTGGTTGGGGATAGGGAGATTGAAGCGGACGGCTTTTTCTTCATTCGAGATGCCCAAAAGCCGGATTCGATTGTTCCAGGCATTGCCTTGGATGGCATCCATATCCAGGTCAACGAGAAGATGGAAACCAACTTGCCTGGTATCTATTCCGCAGGCGACTGTACGGGCTTGCCCTATCAGATTTCGAGGGCAATCGGCCAGGGTCAAATTGCAGGCCTAAATGCCGCAACTTATGCGACGAAGAAGGCAAAGGAAGCGGAGTAAACACAAAAGTGACTCAAAAACCACCGACTCGCTAGGTCCTCGGAGCTTCGCTCCTGCGGATTC
>CAYFUF010000013.1:0-39876 GCA_964346245.1 uncultured Peptoniphilaceae bacterium
CGTAGAGGTCTTCATCAAGATCAAAAATATGGGTCTCAATCTTGGTATTATCGGCTTCCGTGAAGGTAGGATTAGTACCGATATTCGTCATCCCATAGTAGTAGGGAGCTTCGAGATCATCCAAGTATACCCTAGTCAGATAGACGCCATCATGAGGCACGATATAATCGTTGTCCCAATACAAATTCGCTGTTCTAAAGCCCAGCTTCCTACCTCTATTAGCGCCAGGAACTACCTCCCCTGCTATTCGAAAAGGCCGGCCAAGCATCTTCATTGCATTCTTGACGTTCCCATCCCTGAGCGTTTGGCGAATACGGCTTGAACTAATTCTCTCTCCATCCGCTAATATATCGTCGATCACAAAGACCTCGTAGTCATACTTCCTCTGATTTATCAATAAATCGGTAACTTTACCTTCTGCCCAACAGCCAAAAGTATAGTCGTGGCCAATCGTAATTGCCTTAACCTTCAATTGCTCCTTGAGAACATCCTCAATAAAAGCCATCTTATTGATCGCACAAAACTTATGGTCGAAACTCTTCATGTAAACGATATCGACACCGAGTCGTTTCAATATTTCTTCTTTATCCGTTAGACTGGTCAACAGCTGTAGCTGCTTATGTTTAAGTTCCGAGAGGGTATGGTTCTTAAAAAGAAGAACACTGGATAGGTATCCCTGCTCTTTGGCGACTTCAACCGCTTTTCTTATTAGTGCTTGGTGCCCCAAATGTATACCATCAAAGTTCCCCAATGCAATAGAAACTGGTTTTTGGATCAGCGCTTGTTCGCCCTTATCACAATCAATGATTCTCATCCTTACCTCTCAGTGGGTTAAAACCTTCTTCATTCTTAAACGATTCTCCGCCTCGTCCAAGTAGCCTAGACCGATAAACGATTTCGGTCCATAAATCCGATATAAGAGACCTGGTTTTAGATCTTGTTGACCTACTTTCAACTTAACCCCATGTAGGGCAAGTTCCGCTTCCTTCTCATTCAGCTCAAGAGCGTCAAAAATCTGTAATCCGCTATCGACGCGCTGTATGCTATCTTGCCAATTAACTAGGCCATCTTTCAGTTTTGCAATCGGAATTGCATCCTCAATAGCATAAGGCCCAACTCGTGTCCTAACCAGCTCCTGAAGGGTTGCTAGGCTTCCCATGCTGACACCTATATCTTTCACCAATTGCCTAATATACGTGCCCTTAGAGCACGAACAGCGAAAGCGACATGACTTATCATCGAAAGATAGAAGATCCAAGGAATATATCTCAATCGATCGGGCTTTTCGTTCAACTTCTTTCCCAGCTCTTGCTAAATCGTAAAGCCTCTGTCCTTTGACCTTAATCGCAGAATACATAGGTGGAACTTGATCAATTCTACCACGAAACTTAGTAAATGCTTTCTCGATACTATCCTCGTTGACGTCCGGTAGGGCAGCTTCTTTAATTACTTGCCCTTGTACATCCAGAGTATCCGTTTCAAAGCCAAAGATCATCGTCCCTTCGTAGGTCTTGCCCTGAGCAGAAATATACTCGCTTACTCGAGTGGCTTGGCCAAGACAAATTGGTAGAACACCAGTCACCATGGGATCAAGCGTCCCCGTGTGGCCAATCTTCTTTTGCCCCACCACGCCTCTAAGGATGGCAACAACGTCATGGGATGTCATATCCTTATCTTTGTTGATATTCAGGATTCCATTTATGAGGGCCATTCCATCTGCTCCAAACACACCTTTATCATCTGGTAAGCTTCTTCATTTGTAGCATCGATGCTACAACCAGCAGCCATAATGTGACCTCCGCCACCAAAATGCTTAGCAATAGCTGCCACATCATAATACTCCTTGGATCGAATGCTGACCTTTTGGTCTTTCCCTCCCCTATCCTTGACGATGCAAGCAACTTCTACGCCCTTCAAGTTCTTCAAGGTATCGACAACCGTCTCTGCATCCGCCATAGACAAACTATACTTTTCTAAGACGTCCATTCTCAGGTTGGCTAAAGCTACTTTGCCACCATGCAGATATTCAGCATGCTCAACCACATAAGCGGTAAACTCAATCATTTTAGGATCCAAAGTACGATACTCATATAGATAGATTAAATCAGCATCAGCCCCTAAATCTAAGAGTTCAGCACCTACTCGCATTGCCTCTTGCCTTGAGGACCGGTATAGGAAACGATTGGTATCGGTAATGATACCTGTATACAAAGCAGTCGCTGCTTCTTTAGTAATCTGATATGGACCTGTTAGGAGCAGCTTGGCAATCAGCTCAGAGGTGGAAGAGGCTCTACTATCGACTAAATTGACATCGCAGATCATTTCGTTAGTGGTGTGGTGATCGATGCATAAACTAGAAGTAGCTGTATCCAAATACTTCGCTGTAGCACCCAACCGCTTCCTGTCGCCTATATCGACCATAACAAAGAGATCATAACTTTCATTGCCCACTTTCTCCTTAACCAAATCAACTAGAGGAATATAAGAAAGATGGTCCGGTACCTGATCATCCACAACCATAGTAACTTCTTTGCCCACTTCAAGCAAAGTCAGACCCAAACCGAGTATTGAGCCTAGACAGTCACCATCAGGACTGACATGACCTGTAATGACTATAGATTTAGCCTTTTCAAAAGCAGTATAAATTTCTTTTACCATTTGGCTATCCATTAGTGCTCCTCACGCTTCATCTATATCTTCTGCATCATCACCTGCTGCATGATCATTTTCCTGAACAACTTCTTCCAAACCATTTTCCATGCGTTTTTCAGCATTCAAACGGTCTTGTTCCAGTGTTTCATTGATGAGTTGGTCCATATAGAGACCATATTCCAAAGAATTATCCAGATGGAAACGTAGTTCTGGAATCTGGCGAATCTTGACCTCTTTAGCAATGCTATTCTTTAAGTAACCTGTTGCTGATTCGAGCCCTTCAATCGTCTGATTCTTATCCCAGTCCGTACCCATTACAGAAACATAGACATCAGCATATGATAAATCACTTGATATGCGGATGTCAGTAACTGTGGTTATCTTTGAAATCTTAGGATCATTGAGCTCGTAGGCAATACTATTCGACAAGACCTTTTTCAGTTCCTGCGCTATTCTTCCAATACGAATGTTATCCATCTCTGTCTCCTCACTATCCATCTTAACATGAAACTGGGGGCTAACCTTTAGGCTAGCCGCCCATGCCTCATTTCTATTGCGGTTTAACCTCCACCTCGTGGTAGCACTCGAGTTGGTCGCCAACCTTTATATCATTATAATTCTCAATGCCCAAACCGCCTTCGTAGTTTTGGGCAATCTCCCTGACATCATCCTTAAAGCGACGCAAGGAAGAGATATTACCTTCTTGAATCACGATATCATTTCTCAACAGGCGAATCTTAGCATTGCGGACCATCTTACCAGAAAGAACGTAAATACCAGCAACCGTACCAGCATTAGGCACCTTAAAGGTGTCTCTAACCTCTGCACGACCTAGCACTTCTTCTTCGAAAACAGGGTCAAGCATCCCCTGGATTGCCTTTTCGATTTCCTCAATCGCTTCGTAGATGACCCTGTAGGTCCTCATCTCAATCTCATCCCTCTCCGCAAGAGCAATTGCCCCTTGGTTAGGTCTTACGTTGAAGCCAATGATGATTGCATTCGAAGCGGTCGCAAGCATTACATCAGACTCAGAAATACCACCAACGGCGCCGTGGATAATATTTACCTTAACTTCATTATTACCAAGCTTTTCAATTGATCCAGCTAAGGCGTCTATTGTACCCTTAACATCAGTCTTGACGATGATATTCAATTCCTTGAGGCCATCCTCAGAAATCTGCATATGCAAATCATCAAGCGAAATGTGAGTCGTCTTATTGAGCTTTTCTTTCTTTGCTCGATCTTGAGCCCGGCTAGCAAAGTCTCTTGCAACCTTCTCATCTTCAACTGCATAGATATGGTCACCGGCCTCAGGAAGATCGGTTAAACCAATAATCTTCACGGGATAGGAAGGACCTGCTTCTTTTACTTTATTGCCTGCCGAATCGAACATTGCTCTAATATGTCCACTGACCTGTCCGGATACGACGTAGTCAGTATCCTTGAGTGTACCCTTTTGTACCAAAACAGAGGCCGTCGCTCCTCGACCCTTTTCGAACTCTGATTCGATAACGACACCAACAGCCTTGCGGTTAGGATTAGCTTTCAATTCAGCTATTTCAGCGACAAGTAGAACATTTTCAAGAAGGTCATTAATACCCTCGCCAGTTTTTGCCGAGACGGGGACCATGATGATGTCTCCACCCCACTCCTCTGAGATGAGACCGTATTCTGCCAATTCCTGCTTAACACGATTAGGATCAGCTTCGTACTTATCCATCTTATTGATAGCAACAACAATAGGTACATCTGCTGCCTTAGCATGGTTAATTGCTTCAATGGTTTGAGGCATAACACCATCATCTGCCGCAACGACCAAGATGGCAATATCAGTCGCCTTAGCACCTCTGGATCGCATCTGCGTGAACGCTTCGTGACCTGGCGTATCTAATAGGGTAATGTGTTTTCCTTCATACTCCACCGTAGAAGCACCGATGTGCTGCGTAATACCGCCGGCTTCACCTCGTGTGACCTGAGTTTGCCTGATAGCATCCAATATAGAGGTCTTGCCGTGGTCGACGTGTCCCATTACGGTGATAACTGCTGGACGAATTAGCAAGTCTTTTTCGTCGTCTTCCACATCTAGTTGCTCGAATATCTCGTCTACATCTGTCTCTTCTGGTTCTGTAATAAGAATACCAAACTTTTCTGCTACTTTTTCTGCTGTCTCAAAGGTAATTGATTCATTCAAACTCGCCATAACGCCCATACGAATAAGCTCGCCAATTACATCCATCGAGTTTTGTTGGATAGCTTTAGCAAAGTCAGAGACTGTAATTTCCTCTGGAATTTCTATAATTTGATCCGTAATATCTACCTCTACCTTCTTCTCAACAACTTGGTTTTGCTTGTTCTGTTGTTCTTGGTGTTTTTTCTTTGAACCTCTCTTTTTAGCGGTTCTTTTCTCTTCTTGCTCGACTGGATTAGCTTTATTCTTTGCTCCGGAATCTTTCATCTTGTTGCGCTTTTTGGCGTTCTTGTCCCCATCATTGAAACGAGATTCTTTACTTTGATTATCCTTAGCGCTTTTCTTTGCCTTATCAGCATTATCGCGATGTTGTCTATCCTTTATAGGTTGCTCAACGGATCTTTCCCCCCTGGAATCAGCTTTCCTAGCAGGTCTTCTTTGGTCATTACCCTTGCCCGAAACAGGCCGGTCCGAAGATTTTCTTTGGTCTCTTGACCGGTCGCTAGGGGCTTTATCAGACGGTCTTCTTGGACTCCTACTCCTATCATGAGAAGTATTTTCAGAAGATTTTCTGGAATCCCTATTATGGTCGCTTGAGGACCTTCCGCTAGGCTTACTTGCATCATTGTGCTGTCTTCTATCTTGATCCTTATTCAGCTTGCTATCCTTACTTTGAACTCTTCTCTGTCCGTCTCTACTGTCGGTTCTAGGTTTCTTGCTTGCTGATCTTTCCGCTGACTTCTTATTCTTATCTTCCGTTTTCTTCTTGAAATGGTCTCTTACTTGGGCAATCTCTTTATCTTCCATTGCCGACATATGAGAGGGATAATCCAAGTTGAACTGTTTTACTAACAGTTCTCTAAAATCCTTTGAGCTGTAACCTAATTCTTTTGCTAATTCGTATACTCTCATCGTTCACCTCTATTCACTTACATCATGCACAATCTCCTCATAGAATTCGCTATCAAAAGAAGTTTTTAACGCCGCTTTCAATATATTTTTCTTCTGTGCTAGTCTGATACATTCTTCTTTTCGACATAAATATGCGCCGCGACCATTAGCCTTACCGGTCCGATCAATCATAACACCCTGCTCTGGGTGATTAACAATGCGGATTAATTCTTTCTTTGCTTTCTTCTCTTGGCAGGCAACACATTTTCTCATTGGTGTTTTTGATGCCATATCTTATCCTCTAATTCTTATCCAATTATTGGTCTTCAAAATCATCTTCATCACTGAAGTTGTCATCTTCGTACTGATCGTCATCAGTGAAACTATCGGCATCATCTTCTTCATCATAATCGTCTTCCGAAGCAATGCCAGCCTCGTAATCATCAGGCATTGCAAACAAATCAACTTCGTCTACCTCATTGTCGGAAGTCAAGTCGTCTTCTTGAGCATCATCGAAGTAGCTTTCCGTTGCATCGTACTCCTCTTGACTTTCCTCATATTGGCTTTGCCCTTTTATATCGATTTTCCAACCAGTAAGCTTAGCTGCTAAGCGCACATTTTGACCTTCCTTGCCGATAGCTAAGGAAAGCTGATCATCAGGGACGACGATAATCGCAGAATGATCTGGCTCATTGATAATTACTTTGTTTACCTTTGAAGGGCTTAAGGCGTTGGAGATGAAAACGCTAGAATCCTTATCATAGATAACAATATCCATCTTTTCTCCGCTTAGCTCGTCAACGATAACATTGACACGATTTCCTTTGTAACCTACGCAAGCACCAATAGGATCCACATTGGGATCATTAGAGAAAACTGCTAATTTACTCCTAGAGCCAGCTTCTCGAGCGATGGAAAATATCTCGACCGTTCCATCGGCAATCTCTGGTACCTCTTGCTCGAATAGGCGGATGACTAAGTTGTGGTTAGCTCTTGACAAGAGGACTTGAGGTCCCTTGGTATTATTCCTGACTTCGGCCACATATAGCTTAATACGGTCGCCAGCTTCGTAAGTTTCTCCAGGAATCTGTTCCGACTGAGGAACCACACCATCGGTCATGCCCAAGTTGATATAGATATTGTTATAGTCAACCCGCTGGACCGTCCCAGTAATCATCTCTTTGACACGGTTAATATACTCGTCATAAATTGATTCTCTTTCCGCATCACGCAACTTCTGAATGACAATATTTCTTGCTGTTTGTGCAGCTACGCGGCCAAAGTTTTTAGGTTTAACCTCCACTTGGACTACGTCATCGATAGCTGCAGTCTTTCTCACGGTCTTCGCTTCTTCCAGAGAAATCTGAGAATACTTATCTTCCACTTCATCAACAACCGTTTTTAAAGCGTATACCTTAATATCACCGTTATTATCATTGATATGCACAGATACATTGGTATTATCATTAAAGTTCTTCTCGTAGCTCTTTTCCAATGCTTTTTCCAGAGCCTCTAGAATTACAGCTTTGGAAATTCCTTTTGACTCTTCTAAATCTTCTAATGCCTCAATCAGTTTTTTGTTCATTGCCTTCCGTCTTTCTAAAAGATTATTGCTGGTTTCATAAGAGCGACTTCCTTCTTGGGAATCTTGTGCTCACTATTATTTCTCACTACGGTAAAATATTCATCGTCGAAACTCTTCAAGGTGACGATCCAAGTCTTGTCTCCATCCCTTTTCTGATAAAAAGAGAGTTCAACTTGACCATCTAGATAACGTTTATAATCGTTGTCGTTTTTTAGTGGTCGATTCAAATCAGGTGAAGAAACCTCTAAATAATAATTCTCATCGATAGGATCAAGCTCATCAAGAAGTGGGCTCAAGTGGTTGCTGACTGCTTCACAATCATCTACAGTCGTCCCCTTTTCGTTATAGATGAAAAAGCGCAAAAAGGATTCTTTATTCTCTCTAACAAATTCTACATCGACCATCTGGTAACCGAGGGATTCAATCTCTTGATCAAATCTGGGTCTTAAATCTTCAAGCTGTTTTCTATCCATTTCTCCTCCTACCGATTTTCCCCTAAAAAAACAAGAGTAGGACGCACCCACTCTTGTATTCTTTATCTATACAATTTAATTAATTATAGCAGAATTTGAGCGAGTTTGCAAGCTTTTAACAAGCTTCTATCTAAAAACCAGGAAGAAAACTCATCTGGTTACTCTCAGGTAAACTATCTAATAAACCATACTCCTCCATGCTTGTCATGGCGGACCGATTTGCAGAGGTTCTCGTCTTAAACTCTTGCTTTGATATAAAACCAGCTTCTCTCTCTCGAACAATTACCTCAGCTAAGGCTTCAGATACATCATTCAGTGCAGAAAGAGGCGGCAAGACCGTTCGTTCATCCAAAATAGAGAACTCACAAGCTTTTGATTTAAACAAATCGACATCACAGAAGACAAAGTCCCTAGCATACATCTCCTCAATGACTTCAAGGAGCGTCCACTTATTAGCATCCAGTGCCTTCTCCTCATCCATATTCTTTAGATCCTTCATATAGATTTGCACCTGGTCTAACTTACCAAAGAGGTAACTAGTGGAAAAATCACTGAGTCTCTGGGTGTAATAAGTCGCATAGAAGGCTGCTGGGCTATGCACCTTGAACCAAGCAATGCGATAGCTCATCATCACATATGCGGCAGCATGAGCCTTAGGGAACATGTATTGAATTTTCTGGCAAGAATCAATATACCATTGAGGGACTTTGTGGTCCCGCATTTTGTCCTCCATACCTTCTGGTAAGCCCCTACCCTTTCGGACAGATTCCATGATCTTAAAACTATCCAGATCATCCATACCCATCGCTATGAGGTAGGTCATGATATCATCTCTCGTACAGATAGACTCAGACAAAGTGGTTACCCCATCTCGAATGAGCTCTTGGGCATTATTTAGCCATACATTCGTCCCATGGCTTAATCCAGAAATTCTTATCAATTCAGCAAAAGTTGTAGGTTTAGTTTCACTGAGCATGCCTCGAACGAAGTTAGTTCCAAACTCCGGTATACCCAAAGAACCATCCTCCTTATTGGAATAGTCATGCCGAATATCAAGGGTTGAGGTGTTGGAGAAAATCTCCATGGTCTCTTTGTCATCAAACTGAATTTTTAAAGGATCTAGACCTGTCATCTCTTGAAGTTGCCGGATGATTGTGGGCGATGTGTGCCCTAACTCATCCAGCTTCAATAGGGTTCCCTCTAAGTTCTTATAACTAAAGTGAGTCGTAATGGTATCCGACTTCAAGTCATCTGCAGGAAATTGAATCGGCGTAAAATCGAGCACATCTAAATGTGATGGGACGATAATCAAGCCGCCAGCATGTTGACCAGTCGTCCGTCTTGTCCCCTCCATGATGCGTTGCAAGGAGCTTATACGAGCCTCGTTAATTAGCTCATCTTCTGCTGGAATATAGGGTTGCTCCAAGTACTTACGGATTAAACCATAAGCGGTCTTCGACTGGACTCCAGATATCGTTCCTGCTCTAAATACCTTACCCTTGCCAAAGAACTCCTCGGTAAATTTGTGAATCGTTGACATATAAGAGCCAGCAAAGTTTAAGTCGATATCTGGTTCTTTGTCACCCTTGAAACCTAAGAATACTTCAAAAGGTATCTCATGGCCATCCCTGTTCATCGGGATACCACAAGTTGGACAATATTTTGGTGGAAGGTCAAATCCAGAACCTACGGAATGGTCCGTGATGAATTCACTGTGTTTGCATTCTGGACACACATAGTGAGGAGGTAGCGGATTAACCTCAGTAATGTTGGCCATCGTTGCAGCAAAGGACGAACCTACTGAACCACGTGAACCGACTAAGTAACCTTCTTCGTTGGACTTTTCGACTAATTTCTTAGCGATGATGTAGAGGGATGCGTAACCATTATTGATAATGGATGAGAGCTCTCTTTCTAACCTAGTTGCCACTAATTCAGGAAGAGGCTTCCCATAGATAGATTCAGCCTTGGCGTAAGTTGATTCCCTTAGGTCTTCCTTGGCATTCTCTAACTCAGGGGTAAAGGTACCCTTAGGTATGGGACGAACCTCCTCAAATGAGTCTGCTAAGTCTTTAGTTGCTGTTACAACCAGCTGGTAGGCTGTATCCCTGCCTAACCAAGAAAAGTGGTCCAACATTTCTTTCGTCGTAAAGAAACGGTAACGCTCTTCTCGTTCGAATTCAATTCTTCGTTGATAGTTCACCAGGATATTGCGCGCTAACCTTTCTCCCGGTAGAAAGTAATAAGGTGAATTGATGGCAATGCAAGGCTTATCCAACTTCCTTGCTAACCAAATGATCTTTTCTACAATATCTTTAAAATGATCTTTATTTTCAACGAGCTCGCTTTGAATAGCCTTCTCCCAATAAGCCGGAGGCTGCACGCATAGGACGTCATAACGAGAAGCAATGTCCATAAGAAGCTCATCCGGGTAACGCCTAGAGATTGCCTCAAAGAGCTCAGAATCGACGAAACCAGTCATAAATATAAGACCCTCTCGGTTATCAGCAAGGTCTTTTTCACTGATACCAGGCGATCTAAAGAATGTCTCTAGATTAGCTTTTGATACTAGCTTATAAAGGTTATATAGACCCTTTTGCTCTTTGACGTAGACTAGACTGCGATAATTATTATGTCTAGCTAATTCGAAGTCCGAAGGTGTCTCGTTAATCTTACTTAGCGGCAATTGAAATGCTTCCCACTCCTCCATAAACTTAAGAAAAATGCTACCGGTTGCTCTAGCATCGTCACTTGCTCTGTGGTGGTTAAATAACTTCACCCCTAAGTTCTTCGTTAACGTGTCCAGCTTATGGTTCTTATATTCGGGATGCAAGGCTCGAGCTAAACCTAAAGTATCGATATAGGCAGGTTGAAATTCTAACTTTAACCGTCTTGCATTCTCGATAATAAAGCCAATATCGAAGTCAGCATTATGGGCAACAAAAATGGAATCTTCAGCGAATTCCAAAAACCGAGGCAGAATCTTGTCAATTGTTTCAGCATTCTGGAGCATAGCATCCGTTATACCAGTCAACTCAATAATCTTTTCTGGCAGTGTTCTTTCTGGAGAAACAAATTCAGAGAATTCACCAACAATATTTCCGTCCTCATATCTTACTGCACCGATTTCAATGATTCGGTCATTAAAACGTGAGAACCCTGTTGTCTCGATATCAAAAACAGTGTATGTTCCTTCCATCGCAATAAGATCCAATCCATACACATTAGATAGGATATGGTGGTCATTACGAAGTGTCTTCGCTTCATAGCCAAGTAGAACTTTTATGCCGCTGTCTTGCAGCGCATTATAAATAAGGGGGTAAGCTTGAACTGATCCAAAGTCAGCAACCCCCACTGCGGTATGCTTCCACTCTTTAATCTTCTTTGCTAAGTCTTTCGGATTAATCAAGCCTTCCATGTTGGACATCTGCGTGTGGACAGCGAATTCAACTCTAGTTTCCTCAGCATCATCCAGGATGGTTTCTGGCTCTGCATTGGTTAGACCTTCCACCGTAAGTACGTTAGCATTGGCGTAGCTATCAAAACCTAGGTTACCCTTAGCCATGACCCAATTGCCTTCCTTGATGTTATCTAAGGCTTTGCTTTGATCTTTCTGATGAACGAAGGACTTACAAGAAATTGCTCCCCCACTCAAATTTTCTAAGGGATAGGTCAAAATCAAAAGTCCATTTTTTGTCATGGTCTGATTGACCTCGCCAATCATACCAGAACTGACGATAGGCCCCCCTTGGTTACCAAGCTCATGTAGAGGTAAGTAGTTATCAAAATCCCTACTTGTAAACTTGCGACCAAGAAGAAAACCGTCCTCACTTCCTCGAACGGTCTCCGCTGCTTTCTCTTTTTTGGGTCTCGAAATGATAATCGGCTCGTCATAATTTAATGGCAAAGACTGGTCCACTTCATGGGCAGGTTCTGAAACCTTTAGATTTATATCTACCTGACATTGAAAGAGATCTTCCAACATAGAGGTCAACTGATGATAATCCTGATCAGCCAACTTCACCATTGACGTGAGGTAAAAACAGACTTCTTCCTTATCCTTATGGTAGAGGACCTTATCAATTTCCACCTCTTTATACATTTCCTGTTGAACCAGCTTACTTAGCTTCATCGACTTCAACTTTCTCAATTTCTTCTATCAGCGCATATAAGAGTTGATCTTCTGGAACTTGGCGTATGACCTTACCTTTTTTGAACAGCACCCCTTGTCCTTTATTACCGGCTATGCCAAAATCGGCTTCTCTAGCCTCTCCCGGGCCATTCACCGGGCAGCCCATGATAGCTACCTTGATATTCTTTTGCATGCCTTCCAACAATTTCTCTGCTTCTTCGACCAGACCAATAAGGTCAATCTTTGTTCTAGCACAAGTAGGACATGATATTAAATCTATCCCCTCCTGCCTGAGGCCCAGACTTCTTAATATTTCTCTTCCTATTTTAATCTCTTGCACTGGATCTCCCGTGATGGACACCCGTATCGTATCACCTATTCCCTCGGCTAGCAGAGTACCAATACCTACAGCAGATTTGATCGTTCCTGTGAAGGCAGGTCCAGCCTCCGTTACGCCAAGGTGTAAGGGATAATCAGACAGACTAGAAAAGAGTCGGTAAGCATCGATCATCATCTGCACGTTGCTAGACTTGATAGACACCTTAATATTTTTGTAATCGAATTGTTCAACTCGCTTAATCTCTTCCAAAGCAGAATAAACCAACGATTCCACATTGACCCCATGATATTTATCAATCATCTCTTGATGGACAGAACCAGAGTTTACTCCGATTCGTATTGGAATGTTTTTTTCCTTACAGGCAGCTACTACTGCTTGCAACTTTTCATCGCTACCAATGTTGCCCGGATTAATGCGAAGACAGTCACAACCATACTCGACCGCATAGAGCGCAAGTTGATAATCAAATTGTATATCAGCGATGAAAGGAATATGAGTTCTTGCTTTAATCAATGGGATAGCTTTCGCATCTTCTAAATCGTTAATCGCTGATCTGGAGATGTCGCAACCCGCTTCTTCGAAAGCAAGAATCTGTGCAACTGTTTTATCGACATCTTTTGTATCGGTATTGGTCATGGACTGAACGCTTATGGGCGCACCACCTCCGATAGCTACATCACCAACTAGAATCTGTTTTGTCTCTTTCCGCTCCATGAGCGCCTCCTCAATCTACAATTAGAAAATGGTAATAATATCTTTCACAGAAATTAGGACGATTAAGCCTAGTAAAAAAGCGAATCCTGCCATCGTAATCTTTGACTCTAAGTCTTTGTTCACTGGTTTACCTCTCAACTTTTCTATGATAATAAACAGAAGTTTAGAACCATCTAATGCTGGTATTGGCAGCAGATTAAAGAAAGCTAAGTTGACCGAGATGTAGCCAGTCAAAAAGATAAGCGGCATAATACCGTTACTTGCCGCAACCCCTATAGTGGAGATTACGCCAACGGGCCCAGATACAGCATCTATACCTAATTGGCCGCTAAAAAGCATACCAAGAATTTGAAAAAGTTGAACAAAAGTTGTCCACGTCGTGGAAAAGCCCTGCTGGATTGCATGAATCGGCCCCGCAGATACGGTCTTTGCAATAAAACCGATCAGATAAACCCCATCCTGCTCTTGTGCTTGCACATTCACCGTGGAGCTTGTCCCATCTACTTTTACATAATCAACACTGATTGGATCCTCACCGTACTCTTGAACAAGGGAGCGCAGATGGTCTTGACCTTCAACAGCAACGCCATTGATTGCAGTAATCTCATCTCCTTCTTCTAAACCCGCTTCTTGCAATACGGAAGTCTCGGTAAACCCATCAATAATGGGAACGGGCTGCCCTAGCATGGCTGCATAAATTGAAAAGAGCAGAATAGCAGACAATATATTCATTACAGGCCCAGCAAGTATAGTTAGGAACCTTTGCCAAGGCTTAGCTTGATCGAAGCCACGAGGGTCGGCACTATCTTCGTCCTCCCCTTCCATAGCACAGTAGCCGCCCAAGGGGATTGCTCTTAACGAATACAGGGTCTCTCCCTTTTGCCTTTGGGTAATTGCAGGCCCCATCCCAATTGAAAACTCATTGACTTTTATGTTGACTGCTTTTGCGACTAAAAAGTGACCCAGTTCATGAAAAAGGACCACAAGTAAGAAGACAATTAAAGCATAAATAATCGATATATAGTTCATAATTACTCCTCAATAAAGAAGTCCTAGGCGCTCATTCCGGAGAAGAGGCGCAGGACAAACCAGATTGTTGGTGCAGCGAAGAGGATAGAATCGAAACGATCAAGTATACCACCGTGACCTAAGAGAACCCATCCAAAATCTTTCACCCCAACTTCTCGCTTTAAGCGAGAGGCAAACAAATCGCCCAGCTGACTCATCAGTGAGCCAAAAAATACTGCAACAAGCATAGCGACGACATTATAGCTAAAGTATTGTGACGCTTGTAGAATATAGGCTAATACAAGTGCAGAAATTGTACCGCCAACAGCACCCTCTACAGTCTTCTTGGGACTGATAGTAGGAGCAAGCGGTGTTTTTCCCAATAGCATTCCCCAAATAAAAGCAAAAGTATCTGTTCCCCAAGCTGCAATAAAGACGAGCAAGAGTACAAGCGGATTGTCCGCAGGTAGCAGTAGAAGAAAACTAAAAAGAACACTGACATAAATGACACCAACAAGGGCAATGAAGAGGTCATTCAAATTAAAACTTTTCTGGAATGTATAAATGACGAAATTCAAGAGCAAGAAAAGTCCAATAAGAGCTAGCATATGCTCCGTCTTCTGCTCATAGGCAAACCACTGAATCAGAATATTGGTGAGTAAAGTTAGAGCGATAATGTACTTAGGCTCATCACGGCGTAGGGCCATAAACAATTCCACAATACTAATACAGGATATCACCAAAACAAGAGCCAAGAGACTCATTCTTGACCCAAAGATGACTAAACCTACTATGGCTAATAGGATGATACCTGTTAGCGCTCTTATTGCTACTCCCTTCATTTAACGCCTCCGTACCGCCTATCTCTCTGTTGGTAAGCAAAGAAGGCTTGATAGAGATCCTCCTCTGAGAAATCAGGCCACAATATGTCTGTGAAATAAAACTCTGCATAAGCTGCTTCCCAAATCATGAAGTTGGACAGTCTCTGTTCCCCGCCTGTTCTAATGACAAGGTCTAACTGTGGCAGTTGATGCGTTTCAATAACATTGTTAATATCATCTTCACGTAAGAAACGAGTATCTGAATTCTCTAACAGGGCATTTACCGCTCTAAGGATTGAGTCTCTTCCACCATAATTCAAGCCAATATTCAATACCATACCTGTATTGTTCTTCGTCTTGTTTTGAGCATACTCAATTGCCTTTCGGCTAGCGAAAGGAATCTTCGAAGGTTCGCCCATCAAAGTAAGCTTTACATTGTTATCATTGAGCTCGTCAATATATTCCCTGATGAATTTGATAATCAATTCCATCAAGGTAGTTACCTCTGAAACGGGCCTTTTCCAGTTCTCCGTCGAAAAAGCATAGAGGCTTAAAGCCGCAACGCCTGCATTACTGCAGGCGCGCGTGATGTTTACTACGTTTTCAGACCCCTTGATGTGACCTTGACTTCTATTCATCTCACGCTTTTCAGCCCATCTGCCGTTGCCATCAAGAATGATACCAACGTGTTTAGGAATCTTGTTTAAATCAGAAAAATTCATAGTGTCCTATCTAGATTTCCATCAATTCTTTCTCTTTATCTTTAGCGATGGTTTCAATCTCTTTCACATACTTATCGGTCAGCTTTTGGACGTCATCTTCAGATTTATAGCGGTCATCTTCCGTCAACTCGTTATTCTTCTCAGCCTTTTTGACGTCAGCTAGGGCATCTCTACGGATATTGCGAATGGCTACCTTAGCATCTTCTGCTCGACTATTCACTTCTTTGGTTAATTCTTTACGACGTTCCTCAGTAAGAGGAGGGAAAGGTAAGCGAATCATCTTACCATCATTGTTTGGCGTAATACCTAGATCGGATGCGGAAATTGCCTTTTCAATTAGTTTGAGGTTGTTGGCATCCCAAGGTTGAATGGTAATCATCATTGCTTCAGGAACATTGATGGTTGCTGCTTGGTTAATAGGTGTATCTACACCATAGTAAGGGAAGGTAATAGAATCCAATAACTTGGGGTTGGCTCTTCCTGCTCTAATGGTTTGTAAACCTTCTGAAAACACGTCAACTGATTTTTTCATGCTTTTTTCGTAATCTTTAAGGTTAAACATATTTATTCTCCTTCAACGAGTGTTCCTATTTTTTCGCCTTCTACAATGCTAACTAAGTTTTCTGGCTCGTCGATGCCGAAGACGATAAGAGGCATTGCATTATCCATACATAGGGAGGTTGCTGTTGAATCCATAATACCCAATCCTTGGGTCAAAATATCTCTATACGTTAGTTTGTCATATTTGACTGCATCTGAGTTCAAATTTGGATCTGAATCATAGACGCCGTCCGTTCCCGTCTTACCCAGTAATATGCATTCAGCATTCAATTCACACGCTCTTAAGGCTGCAGTAGTGTCAGTAGAAAAATATGGAAGACCAGTACCTGCACCAAAAATAACCACGCGTCCCTTCTCAAAATGGCGGATAGCTCGTCTTCTGATATATGGCTCTGCTACCTCCGGCATCTGAATAGCGGTTTGCACACGGGTTTCAACGCCTAAATTCTCTAAGGATGCTTGTAACCTTAGCGCATTGATGACTGTCCCTAACATGCCCATGTGATCTGAGGTTGCTCTTTCGATTTCAACGGATGCTCGTCCTCTCCAAAAGTTACCTCCACCGACAACGATACCAATTTCTAAGCCCTTATCATGAATCTGCTTAATTGCCCGGCAAATATTATCGATGGTTTTATCGTCTAGGCCACCACCTTTTTTGCCAGAAAGCGCTTCACCACTAAGTTTTAAAACTACCCTTTTGTATGGAAACATGATCCCCCCTTTAGTTGTTCTCATGATATCGATTCTATCATTACTTCATTACTTCTTCAACGACTGTGAACTTTCCTTAAGCCCTCTCCAAATATCTTCACTGAGGAAAGGCAGTTCTCTGAGTCTCAGCCCACATGCGTTATAGATGGCATTTCCTATCGCTGGTGATGGTGTGTTGATAACCACCTCTCCAATCGACTTGACACCAAATGGTCCTGATGGTTCATAAGAGGAATTGAAGTCCACTCGGATCTTTGGGCAAAGATCGCGCCGTGGAATCTGATAGGTCAAAAGGGAGTTATAAACTGTACGGCCATCATCGGATCTAGGTGAATCCTCTGTTAGGGCCATACCAATGCCCTGCATCAAACCACCCTCCGTCTGTACCTTGACTAAATTAGGATTGATGATTGTTCCGCAGTCAACCTCAGCGACATAATCAAGCACCTCTACCTTACCTGTCTCAGGGTCTAAATCGATTTTTACACAAGCTGCCATTGCAGGAGGCGGAGAGTATTGTCCACCCCAACTAGCTTCGCCCTCCAGCCGCTTATGGTTCCACACATAAAGTTTAGTCGATAAGTCTATCAGACTGATGCCGACACCTAAACTATTGGTGAAATCATCTCCATCAAACGTTACATCTTGCACTTCACATTCGAGCAAGCTAGCAGCATAAGCAACCATCTTCTCAAGCAAAGCCTCTGCAGCCATCTTGACAGCGTTACCTGTGACATAGGCTGTCGAAGAAGCATAGGAACCAGGGTCATAAGGAGACACGTCTGTATCGACTCCATGAATATTGATGCGCTTTGCAGAGCATTGGAGAACCTCTGAGGCAATCTGAGTCAATGTAGTGTCTGAGCCTGTTCCCATATCTGTTGAACCTATCATCAGGGTGTAGAACCCGTCCTCCTCTAAAAGAACACGAGCGGAAGACGAATCTAGTTTTGCGATGCCTGATCCCTGCATGGCCATAGCTGCCCCCACAGCAATAATGTGTCCGTTATCTAAAACCTTCCGTGGATAGATATCATCCCAACCTATCTTCACCCGTACATGCTTCAAGATATCATTGAGTACGCAGCTATCATTGGGCTCATCAAGGATATGAAGCCACTGCCCTTCCTCGACAACATTCATCTGCCTTAAGGTTAACGGGTCAATGCCAAGTTGATGAGCAAGTTCATCCACTGCTGACTCCAGGGCAAAGATTCCCTGCGTGGCGCCATAACCGCGATAAGCACCATAAGCTTGATGATTGGTATAAACGACATCATAACGGAAGCGATAGGCATCAAATTTTCCATACATGGGTATTGCTTTTCCACCAGTTAAGCCAATGGTTGTTGATCCATGCTCTCCATAAGCACCGGAGTCAGATAAAGCATACATGTCGATTGCTTTAATAATACCTTCCTTAGTGGCACCAATTTTCACTTTAACCTTCATAGGATGGCGCTGTGAACCAGCAATCATGCTCTCTTGCCTGCTATAAATCATTGTTGCCGCCTTGCCGGTCTTCATGGTAACAAAAGCAGGATAAAACTCCATTACTGCGGTTTGTTTTGCACCGAAACCGCCGCCTACCCTAGGTTTGATGACTCGTACCCTTGACATTGGTATGCCTAGAGCAGTACCCAAGATTCGACGGATATGGAAAGGTATTTGCGTAGATGACAAACAACATAAGCGGTTATGCTCATCAAACCAAGTATGGGCACGGAAAGTCTCCATATAAACCTGGGAATTTGCTTTCGTCGTATACTCTTCCTCAACGATAACATCACAATGCTTGAAAACCTCATCCACATCGTTTTGTTTTTGTTCACCAGATGCAATTAGGTTTCTCTTGGCTGATCCGCCCATGTTGACATCGAAGTTCCAGTCTTCTTCAGGGTGGACCAATTGTTCGCTTTCCATGGCAAGTTCCGGATCCAAAACAGGTTCCAACACTTTATAATCTACTTTAATCAGGCGTAAAGCCTTATCCACTACTTGTTCATTAATTCCTGCTACAATAGCTACCGGATCGCCTACGTAACGGACCCACCTATCCAATATCTTTCTATCGTTAGGGGAAGGTTTGGGATAGGATTGACCCGAATTACAAAAACGAATATCCGGCACATCTTCAAATGAGTAAACTCCTTCGATGCCCTCCACATTCATCGCATTTTTACTGTTGACGCCTAGAACCTCAGCAAAGGCATGAGGCGAACGAAGAACTTTTACAACTAAAGCTGATGCTGGCGCTAAGTCTTCTGTATAAACAGGTTTTCCCGATAGTAAAGATTCCGCATCGCTTTTAGGAATCGCTTTGTTGAAATCACTCATGGCCCACCTCTTTGTCAAACTTTCCAGCTGCCCTATCATCGAAATAGGCTCGTAGGGCTCTAGCTTGAGACACATAACCTGTACAGCGACACAAGTTTCCGCTCAGGTAGGAGATGATAGTCTCATCATCTGGGTTGTCTTCCTCCCGACCTAGCGCAACAGCACAGACAATATAACCAGGATTACAGAAGCCACACTGGTCAGCTCCCTCACCTGCCAGATAAGGTCGGATATGCTTTGCTTCTTCTTCCAGCCCCTCCAGAGTCTCCACTTGCTTTCCTCCACACCTAGCAGCAAGTGTTGAGCAGGACAAACTAGCTCTACCATCGATAATTACCGTACATAAACCACAATTGGAGGTGTCGCACCCTCTTTTGACGCTTTTATAACCTTTTCGGCGAAGAAAATCGATTAACATTTCATCGGGCCTTACGGTATCTCGTATGGTCTTGCCATTCACTTGTAAAGATAACTCAATCATATGGTTCACCTATATACTTTCTTTCCATTGACTATAGACATCAGCTAGCAATTTGATGGCAAGATTTCGCCGATAATCACCAGAGGCCTTTAGATTGCTTGAGAAACTTATCTCAGCTATCAATTCTTCAAACTGATTCCTTAGCTCCTCTCGAGTCCTGCATTCATAAAGCTCGCTCCACTCTTTTTCCTCCAGTTTTTTGCAAGTTGCGAGAGATGGTCTTGCACCAATGGAACACCGTGCTGACGTTCCGTCTGCGCAAACATCTAGGCATACGTTCGCGCTAGGTAAGTCACCTGAATCGAGTCTGTAGTTTTTGAAGAAGTACTTCTCGTTTGTCTTTCTCAGATAAATGTATTTGACCAGATCATTACGGTAGTCTCCCTTAATGAAGTCTTCCATAGCTAATAGGCCTGCACCTTGTAATTCGACACTTGCTCCAGCAGTTAATAAGAGATTGCAAACATCTGAGAAGCCAGCTTTCATTGCCACAGAACCGCCAATAGTCGCTCCATTACGAAACTGCACGCCCACTATTCCATCAACACAGTCCTTATTTGCCCCTTGTAAAACTCGACTTACTAAGTCATCTCTTTCAAAGGCGCCTAGCGTAACCATCGCCCCTATCCTCACAGACTCGCCCAAATCAGGATGGTCGATTAATTCGATTGTATCCAAGCCTAGACCGCACAGGTCTATACCTTCTCGAATTACACCATCACCTAGCTTCAACCACATGAGACCGCCTAAATATCTTGCCCCTCTTTTTTGAGCGAGATCATAAGCCTCTTGGCAAGTATTCGCAACGGTTAATTTCATCATCGTAAACATGCTGCCACCTCAAATCCCCAAAATATATATATAATGTTTTCTGCTCCTATTATATATCATCCGCTATGGACCGTCATACAACAAAACACCTTAATCGACTTAATTTTAGTGATTAAGGTGTTTATGTATCAATAGAAAACCGCCCCATATAATATGGAGCGGTTCTGTCATTCAAATTGTAAATTAGATGTCATTAATTAGCCATTGATTTGTTTAGCAACTTCTTCAGCAAAATTATCTTGTCTCTTTTCAAGGCCTTCACCGACTTCAAAACGTACAAAGCGGCGGATGATGATATTCTCACCAATCTTTGCAACAAGGTTCTGACGAACTTGTTCGATGGTAAGATCTGGATCAAGAATATACTTTTGATCTAGTAAACAAATCTCTTCATAAAACTTATTTAGACGACCTTCTACCTTCTTTTCCGCAATCATCTTACGTCTATCTTCAGGCATGTTAGCGTCACTCTCATTTAACGCTTGTTCAATTAAAATGCCACGCTCACGAGATACTTCATCTTCTGGAACCTCATCACGAGAAACGTACTTTGGATTCTGAGATGTTACTTGTAAGCATACATTATGAACAAATTCCTTAAAGTCATCATTCTTGGCAACGAAATCTGTCTCAGAATTGACTTCAACGATACAACCTACGCGACCGTTATGAATGTAGGAATCGATAAGTCCTTCAGCAGCAATACGGCTACCTTTCTTAACGGATTTAGCAATACCCTTTTCACGAAGAATATCTGCTGCTTTGTCGATGTCACCGTTAGCTTCTACTAGAGCGTGCTTACAGTCCATCATCCCAGCACCGGTCATATCTCTCAATGCTTTTACATCACTTGCTTTAATATCCACAGTTGCCTCCTTCAGCTTAGTTCAAACTTATTCTTCGTCAGCTTCTTTTTCTTCAACACGAGCTTCTTCAGCTTCAGCTTCTTCAATCTCTGCTGCGTGCTCTTCTTCTACAGCTTCTTCTGTTTCAGCTGTGTCTTCGCTCTCTTCTTTAATATCTTCAGCCACTTGCGCCTCTGCAACGTCCTCAGCGCCTTCATTTTGTTCGCCTTGACGTCCTTCGATAACCGCATTGGCCATAATTGAAGTTATCAATTTAACGGAACGAATAGCGTCGTCGTTACCTGGAATGACGTAATCAGCTTCATCAGGATCAGCATTAGTGTCCATGATAGCAACGATAGGGATATTCAATTTATGAGCTTCATTAACTGCAATATATTCTTTCTTAGGATCGACGATAAATATAATATCGGGAAGACCCTTCATGTCTTTAATTCCACCGAGGAATCTCTCTAATCTCTCTGCCTCATGCTCAAGTTGGATAACTTCTTTCTTTGGAAGAAGGTCATACGTTCCATCTTCGGACATGGTCTCAAGAGCTTCTAAACGCTTGATTGATTTTTCAATAGTTTGGAAGTTAGTAAGCATACCACCCAACCACCTCTGGCTGACATAATATTGGTTGCAACGCTTAGCCTCAGATGCGATAGCATCTTGAGCTTGCTTCTTCGTTCCTACGAATAGAACCTTTCCACCGTCTGCTGCTACTTGACGAACAGCTTCGTAAGCTTCATTTACTAATGTTAATGTCTGTTGCAAGTCGATGATGTGGATACCATTTCTTTCAGTGAAGATATAGCTTGCCATCTTAGGATTCCATCTTCTTGTTTGGTGGCCGAAATGCACACCTGCTTCTAACAGACTCTTCATTGTTACTACTGCCATTTGTTTCCTCCTGTTGTGTTTTTTTCCTCCGCCTCTCTCAAATTCGCTCCTAACCCATAGGGCACACAAAACAAATATTCAATTGGCGTGCGAAATACCGATTAATACTATCACAGAACGCTCCTGAAATCAAGCTATAGTCACTATAAGTTATGATTTGGGCATTCCTCGTTTGCGCAAAAAACTCGATTCTCTCGTCTATTCTTTCTGTGCACCATCAAGTCACCACATAGATTACATCGCTCTCCCGTTGGCTTATCCCAAACAGCATAATCACAAGCTGGATAGTTGTTGCAAGCATAAAAGACTTTACCTCTTTTGGAAATCTTCTCGACAATCTCTCCCCCATCTTTAGGGCAGCTAACGCCAACCTTTTTAATGATACTCTGCGTGTACTTGCAGTCTGGAAAGTTAGAACAACCAATAAAATCGCCATTGCGACCATGCTTAATCAGCAGGTCTCCTCCGCACTCAGGGCACTTATCGCCCGTCTTTTTATCAGGAACTTTATAAGAAACATCATCCGCTTTAGCTTTTTCTAAATCTTTAGAGAATATGTCATAGAAGTCTTGCATGAGGTCTCGCCAATTGACTTTTCCTTCAGCAATATCATCTAAGCGCTCCTCCATGTTTGCGGTAAACTGCTCATTGATAATATCAGAAAAAGATTTCTCCAAAAGCTCATTGACGTTAATACCTAATGCCGTTGGATAGAACTTCTTCTCTTTCAGTTCCACATATCTTCTCGATAGTATCGACTTAATGGTTGCAGAATAGGTTGATGGACGACCAATGCCATTCTCATCAAGAACTTTAACTAAAGAAGCTTCCGTATAGCGAGCAGGAGGCTGCGTAAAGTGTTGTTTCTTTTCTATTTTCTTTATAGCAAGCTCATCGCCTTCGGTTAATGGAGGAAGAATTACGGTTGAATCTTTTACGGGCCATACTTTTTGATATCCATCAAACACTGGTTCTATACCATTAACTCGGAACTCATAACCATTCGATCTTAGCTTCACCGTAGTCGACTTATAGGTTGCCGACTTCATTTGAGAAGCAACCGCCCTGCGCCAAATCAAATCGTAAAGTTTAAACTGGTCTGGGCTCAAGAAGGATCTTATTGAAGTAGGTTTTCTCACAACATCAGAAGGTCTGATACCCTCATGAGCATCTTGTGCAGCCTTTTTCCCACCATAATGAATCCCTTTAGTGGCATAAGAATCCCCAAATTCTTCCGTAACTAAAGCTTTAGTCTCTTCAATAAACTGGGTAGATAAGCGTGTTGAATCTGTACGCATATAAGTAATTAAACCAACTTGGCCATCAGGGCCTAGAGAGATTCCTTCATAAAGTTGCTGAGCGACCATCATTGTTTTTGATGTAGAAAAGCCTAATCGACGTGATGCTTCCTGCTGTAAGGTCGATGTCGTAAAAGGAGCGAAAGGTCGTCTAGTTCGATTGCTTTGCCTTACGCTATCGATAGTAAAGAAGTCGCCTAGGTCTGCGATTACCTTATCGGTCTCATCCTCATTGGCTAAAGTCACTTTCTTCGCCTTGTCACCAGCTATTGTCCCATAGAAATCTGAGGTAAAAGAAATGCCATCCTTATCGTGGTCAGCATGAATTGACCAATACTCCTCAGATACGAAGGCTTCGATTTCCTTTTCCCTGTCAACAATAAGCTTTAATGCGACTGATTGGACACGTCCGGCAGATAAGCCGCCCTTAATCTTCTTCCAGAGTATAGGAGATATTTCGTAACCCACTATCCTATCCATGATGCGCCTTGCCTGCTGGGAATTCACTAGGTCCATATCGATCTTGCGAGGATTCTTCATTCCTTCTTTTATCCCCTGATCCGTGACTTCCTGAAAAGCGACCCTATTCTGCTTATTCTCATCCAAACCTAATATATGGGCAAGATGCCAAGAAATAGCTTCTCCCTCTCGGTCAGGGTCTGTCGCTAAATAAACTTTATCTGCCTTCTTTGCTGCTTCACGGAGCTCCTTAATTGTTGCTCCTTTTCCACGTACATTAATGTATTTAGGCTCAAACTGGTTTTCAATATCCACGCCGAATTGGCTTTTGGGTAAATCACGAAGATGCCCTTTTGATGCCAATACTTTATAGTTTTTGCCTAAAACTTTTGAAATTGTTTTAATCTTCGTAGGCGACTCTACAATCACTAAGTTCTTTGACATATCCACCCTTCATCCTGTTTACTTCATTTTCTTATCCATACATATTTACCATGATTATTCTCAATAAGCAAACCTTGCATTTCCAAGCCGGTAATCGTTGCCCATAAATCATTAATACTCATTTTGCTACCATCTACCAGCTCTTGGAAAGATTTAGGTCCCGTCTCTAGAAGTCCAAATAGGATGGTCTCTTTCTTTGAATATAAGCTCTTATCCTGCTCTTTAGCCCGCTTTGGCCAATCAGTAAATTCGCATGCGATATCACAGACATCCATAATCAGCTTTGCGCCCAATTGAATCAACTCATTGGTGCCTTGAGATCTCGGTTGATTGATATTACCAGGAACGGCAAAGACATCCCTACCCTGCTCACCGGCGTAGCGAGTTGTGATCATGGTGCCTGATTTTCGATTAGCTTCCACCACAACAACCCCTCTAGCCAACCCAGATAGAATTCGATTCCTTTCATGGAAATGGTAGCCTAATGGCGGGGAGCCAGGAGGATACTCCGTTATGATACATCCAGAACCAATCATTTTTCTAGCTAAACTGAGATTTCTCTTCGGATAAATAATATCTATGCCACACCCTAATACGCCTACAGTCTTACCACCGCTTTTTAAGCAAGCTTCATGGGCAAGAGCATCAATGCCTATAGCTAAACCTGATACGATACGAACTCCTGCTAAACTGAGTTCGCGGCTCAAAATTTCTGTCGCATACAAGCCGTAGTCAGAAGCGTTCCTGCTGCCCACTATAGCTAAAGAAAAATCATTTAGGACTGATTTATCCCCAATACCATAGAGGATAGCAGGCGGGTTTTGTATTTGCTTCAAAAGAAAAGGATAGTTATCATCAAAAAAACTTACATACCAGTAACCTTTGCTCGCCAAATCGAGCCAACGGCCCATAGCCTGAGATAATTTCGCATCCGCTTCCTCATCATCAAAGCCGTTAACGCTCAATTGACTATCGGTATTTTCCCACTCATCTAAGATTTGTTTGGACGACCAATTCATGAGTGATCTCTCCAGTATCCACTCCCTAACCGTTTTCTCTGGAACATGCTCTCTAGACATTAAAGCCCTCCCCAGAGAAGGCATTTGAATACCACTCCGTTTCACCGTTAGATAGCATAATCGAAATCACGTCGAACCTGTAATTGATGTTTTCAATATCTTGGGGAAATGGGTTTTGACTCAAGTAATACTTTGCAGTCTTCAATATTTTATTTTGCTTACGTATAGTTACAAACTCATGTGGGTGGCCATACTTACTCGAAGTTCTTGCCTTGACTTCTACAAAAAGTAACAGGCCAGTTTTATAGGCAATGAGGTCTATCTCACCAAAGCCACAATAGAAGTTGCTAGCAAGAATCTCATACCCTTCCCTTACTAACAATTTTTGTGCTTCTTGTTCGGCATAGCGTCCACTAGGTAATTGATAACGTCTATGTTTTTGTATTTGGTCCTGATTGGCTTTCTTGGAAGTCCGCTGTTTTGTTGGGGTTTTCATGTCTATAAAGGTCCTCTCCATGAATGAAACTCCTGCGATGGATAGGAAGAAGCCCATATTTTTTTATTGCTTCATAGTGTGCTTTGGTTCCGTAACCTTTATGCTTCTCAAAGAGATACTGAGGATGATCTTTTCCATAATTTATCATCATACGATCTCTAGTAACCTTAGCAATAATAGACGCACAGGCAATTGTATAATTGCGCAAGTCGCCCTTAATAATAGCAATCTGCGGAAGATTTGTCTTGATGGTTTCCGCATCAACCAAAACTAAATCTGGTACAATCGCTAGCCCAGCTTTAGTTTTTATGGTTTCTAAGGCCTTCTTCATCGCAAGAAGTGTAGCTTGACGAATGTTAATCTCATCAATCGTCTTTTCATCAACAAGGCCGATTCCCCAACCAATGGCCTGGTCTAATATAATATCATAAAGTGTATCTCTTTTCTTCTCACTTAACTTTTTCGAGTCCGTAACACCCATAATAGGCGTATCCTTAGGCATGATGATGGCACAGGCACAGACTGGTCCCGCTATAGGGCCCCGACCAACCTCGTCGATGCCACAAACTAAGTCGTAATATTGAAGCTCAGCATTCAGTTTAGCAAGTCTCTCTTCGGTCCAATCATCTTTTACCATCGTTATCCTCAACTCGCTCCAAGGTAAGCGGTCCTAGCCTTAATTTACGGAAATCATCAAGCACAATCTGAGCCGCCCGATGGTAGTCGATTTCACCACCTTTGGTGATTGCCCCACGGTTTTCAGCAATCTGATCCATCGCCTGAATCGCCTCTAAGCCCTTTTCAATTTCATATCGATTCACCAGCTTATCCTCGTTGGTCTTTAACATATCTTTGATGAATGAGAAACCAATCTCCTGTATTTCCAAAACTTCATCTCGAATTGCACCTGTATAGGCTAAATGGAGGGCTTGTTTGCCAGTAAACTTATTCCAGAGTATACCAGGCGTGTCCATAAGAAGTAACTTTTCATTCGTTTTGATCCACTGCTGGGCGGTTGTTACGCCAGGTCTATTCCCAACTTTCGCACTTCGACGGTTAGAAAGATTATTGATAAAGGTTGACTTTCCTGAATTAGGAATGCCAAATACCATCATTCTAATTTCTTCTTTTTCAATACCCTTGGATCTACGATTCTCCAATTTATCAGCGATTAACTCTGCCGCTGCTTGATAGACAATTTTACTTTTATTATCTTGCTGTGCATTGAAAGGAATTGCTTTTTTCCCTTGTTCTTCAAAATGTCTCAACCATTTTTTTGTCTCATTTGGATCGGCCATATCACTCTTATTGATGATGATTAAGAGCGGCTTCGCCTGCGTTACTTCTTCAACCATCATATTTCTGCTGGAATAAGGTATCCTTGCATCGATTACCTCACAACAGAGATCAACAAGTTTCAGCTTTTCTTTGATCTGGTCGGTTGCCTTTTTCATATGACCGGGAAACCAGTTAATATTCATAATATCTCCCTTGACAAAAAAAGGACCCAAGGGTCCTTTAATTAATAGTTCTTCTTTTCTCTAACTTTTGCTGCTTTACCGACGCGCTTGCGGAGGTAGTAAAGTTTAGCTCTTCTTGCCTTACCATGGCGAGTGACAACTAGTTTCTCAACACGTGGTGAGTGAAGTAAGAAAGTACGCTCAACACCTACACCGTAGCTTAGTCTTCTCACGGTAAAAGTCTCATTAAGACCGCCACCTTGACGCTTAATGACAGTGCCCTCGAATAGCTGGATACGTTCACGGTTACCTTCGGTAACTTTGTAGTGAACTTGTAGCGTATCACCTACTCGAAATGCAGGGACTTCTTCTTTCATTTGCTCTTGTTCAATGTTTTTAATAAAGTCCATTGTTTCCTCCTAATTACTATTATTCTCTTTTTTATTCATATAGGTTTCATAGAGATCGGGCCTAAGCCGCTTTGTCTTCTCTATGCTGTTTTCTTCACGCCACGCTGCAATTTTTTGGTGGTCGCCACTGACTAAGACCTCAGGGACGTCAAAACCTAAATAGCTTCGTGGTTTTGTATATTCATCATGTTGAAGTAAGCCATTATATAGAGAGTCAGTGCTAGCACTGTCCTCATTACCAAGGACACCAGGTATCCAGCGGGAAACCGCATCAATTAACACCATGGCTGGTAATTCTCCCCCAGTCAGGACATAGTCTCCTATTGAAATTTCCTCATCCACATAGTGATGAGTAACTCTTGCATCGATTCCCTCATAATGTCCACAAAGTAAGATAAGGTGTTCTTTCTTCGCAAGCTCGATGGCCATATTCTGTGTCAACAGCTTCCCTTGAGGACTCAAAAAAACGACGTGGCTTTCATCAGTTCTCTTATCTTCAATAGCATCAACAAGTGGTTGCATGGTCATTAGCATGCCGGCTGCGCCGCCATAAACGGTGTCATCCACTTTTTTGTGTTTGTTGGTGGAATAATCACGAATATTAGTGACGGTTAAATCGATTCGGTCTGCTTCGATTGCTTTACCAATCACGCCATAGTGCTGCAAGGATTCGATGAATTCTGGGAACAAGCTCAACACATCAATCTTCATCAAACAAACCTTCCATGGGCTCAATGATAATCTTACGTTCCTCTAGATTGATATCTTTAATGACCTCATCAATTACGGGAACAAGGAATTCCTTTCCCTGACTATTAGCCACCACATAGACATCGTTAGCTGCGTACGACAGCACTTC
Source organism: uncultured Peptoniphilaceae bacterium (assembly GCA_964346245.1). Taxonomy (GTDB): domain Bacteria; phylum Bacillota; class Clostridia; order Tissierellales; family Peptoniphilaceae; genus CAYFUF01. The sequence goes on from CAYFUF010000013.1 coordinate 28,647, forward strand.
CTTCAATTGACCGAGAAGCTTTCCTTCACCATCGACAATCGCTAAGTCAATTAAGTCTTTCACATAATAGCTACCATCATTTAATGGAGGTAACTCACTCTCGGGAACAGTAATCTCCTTACCTACGAAGGGTTCTGCTTTATCGATGCTATCAATTTCATCGGTTAACAAGATGCCATGAAGTCCTTTTGACTGATAGCTTTTTACCGTGATAGCTATCTTATTTTGCCCGATATAGAGAATCCTTCCCTTGGTAAATCGGTTGGGATTATCATCCTCAACCTTTACTTTCAATCCACCTTTTAAGCCATGGACGCCAACGACTGAGGCGACGAAGATATCATCACTCATCTCGAGAATCAATCTCCAAATTTACTTTGACATTCTCTTTGATAGCACAAGCTTTAAGGATTTGACGAATCGAGTTAGCAATCCGTCCCTGTTTACCAATGACTTTACCCATGTCATCTGGGTGAACAAATAACTGTAAATCAACAATTCCATTATTGCTTGTTTCCTCGATTTCGATATTTTCTGGATGGTCAACTAAGCCTGAAACCATTGTTTTAACGAGTTCTTGCATCTTAAGCCTCTGTTTCTTCAGTTACTTCTTTTGCTTCTTCCGTTTCTTCAGTTGCCTCTACTTCGCTTTCCTCAGTTTCATCAATTTCAACTTCTTCTGTCTCTTCAACTTCTTCCACTTGTGGAATCTCTACAAAGCGCTCTTTCTTTTGCTCTTCGATGCCACTAGCGACAGTGCCTTCAGTAGTTAGAACCTCGTACTCCTTAAATAGACGGGAAACTGTGTCAGAAGGTTGCGCACCATTTTTGATCCATTCTTTTGCTTTGTCAGCATCAACACGGAACATCTTTGGTTCAGACACTGGATTGTAAAAGCCGATTTCCTCGATAAAACGTCCGTCTCTTGTACGGCGTGAATCTGCTACAACAATACGGTAAAATGGTTTCTTCTTCGCACCAAGTCTTCTCATTCTAATTTTTACAGCCATAATTTCCTCCAATTTTTTTACTTGCTGAATGGATTCTTAAAGAGTCCACCCCGCTTTTTCTTCTTACCTTGATTAGAAAACTGCTTCATCAACTTCTTAGTATCCTTAAATTGCTTGAGAAGTCGATTCACCTGCACGGGACTCTGCCCTGAACCCTTCGCGATACGCTCACGACGGGAACTATTGATGATATCAGGATTGAGCCTTTCCGCCTCTGTCATTGAAGTAAGGATTGCCTCAATGTGGGCGAGGTTTTTTTCATCAATGCTTAACCCTGCCATCTGCTTTTGATTGACACCTGGAATCATCTTTAGCAAATCTTCCAAGGGGCCCATGTTCTTCATTTGCTGCATCTGATCATAGAAATCATTAAGATCATACTTCTGTGAACGAATCTTTTCTTCCAAAGCTTTTGCTTGGTCTTCATCGTAAGCCTGTTCTGCCTTTTCTATTAAAGTTAAGACATCACCCATACCTAAGATTCGACTAACGAGGCGGTCGGGATGAAACTCTTCCAAATCATCCAATTTCTCGCCTGTACCAATCAATTTGATTGGCTTCTTCGTTACAGCTCTTACAGATAAAGCTGCTCCACCCCGAGCATCACCATCTAACTTGGAAAGAACAATACCCGTTAAATCAATCTCCTCATTGAAAGTCTCTGCGACATTAACGGCTTCTTGACCGGTCATCGCATCTACTACCAAAAGGGTTTCTGTTACAGGAATAGCTTCCTTAATTTGGCTCAGCTCATCCATTAACTGACTATCGATTTGAAGGCGACCAGCGGTATCGACAATCATCACATCATTACCAGATTTTCTTGCTCGCTCTAAGCCCGCTTTTGCTATGTTTACAGGATTCTCATCCGTACCCATTTCAAATACTGGAGCACCGACTTGTTCCCCAACAACCTGCAACTGTTTGATAGCTGCTGGTCGGTAAACGTCGCATGCTACTAGCAGGGGTCTTTTGCCTTTTTTTAGATACATCTTAGCTAGCTTACCCGCATGAGTCGTCTTACCTGCTCCCTGCAAACCACACATCATAATGATGGTAGGAGAGCTTGGCGATACTTCCAGCTTCTGTTTATCATCAGACATAAGCTCAACGAGTTGCTCACGGACAATTTTAATAACCATTTGTCCAGGGGTCAAAGATTTCATAACATCTTCACCTAAGGATTTCTCCTTAGTCTGCTTTACAAAATCTTTTACCACTTTATAGTTCACATCTGCTTCCAGCAATGCTAAGCGAATCTCACGCATCGCTACATCGATATCTTTCTCAGTTAACTTGCCTTTATTTGTTAATTTTCCTAATGCATTCTGCAATCGGTCCGCAAGATTCTCAAACATATCATACTCCTTTGCTGCCGAATTGATTCTTTACTCGTCTTCACCCATAAGCCACTGGGAAGCATAGTTTTGAAGAAGCCTTCGGCTTTCGACAATTCTCTTATCCTGAAAATCACTTAGCTTATCTTCTACTTCTCGAATAAGGCTCAAGGTTGCCTCTGTTCGTGCTAGCATCTGAAGATTATTCTCTAGGTCCTCCATCTTTTTGGTTGCCCTAGATAATTGATCAAATACCGCCTGCTTAGAAATATTTAAGTTATCACCAATCTCATTAAGGGATAAATCGTCGTAGTAGTATAGCTCAACAATTTCTTGCTGCCTAACCGTTAATAAGGAATGATAATATTCGTACAACAAACCAACACGGATTGTTTTCTCCATTACATTACCTTTCTTAACATAAAAAAACACCGTTGATTAATCAACAGTGTTATTCTACAGGCATTTCAAGACGGTGTCAAGCTTTTTCGCTTGACCTCTCGTAAAAAGATTCTCTGATTGTTTATTCAAAAATTGCCTCAACGAAATCATCTGGATTAAACGGACGTAAATCATTGATCTGTTCGCCTACACCAATAAATTTGACTGGTATTGGATTCTCCACCTGAAGTGGAAAAACGACACCGCCCTTAGCTGTTCCGTCCAGTTTCGTTAATACCATGCCGGTGAGCTTGGTTACCTTTCCAAACTCCTTAGCTTGTGACAAAGCATTTTGACCGGTGGTCGCATCAAGGACAATAAATGACTCCCGATTCGCCTCTGGATACTCCCTGTCAATTATTCGATTAATCTTCTCTAATTCATTCATAAGGTTCTTTTTATTATGGAGACGGCCCGCTGTGTCGCAGATCAATACATCTGCCTGTCGTGCCTTGGCCGCTTGGATAGCATCGAAAATAACAGAGGCAGGGTCAGCCCCCTCATCCTTTTTGATAATGTCAACTTGAGCTCTTCTTGCCCACTCATCCAACTGGTCAATTGCTGCAGCACGAAAAGTATCTGCAGCAGCTAACATTACCTTCAAATTCTGTTCTCTGAGAAAGTTTGCGAGCTTTCCTATTGTTGTTGTTTTGCCAACGCCATTCACGCCGATAATTAAAATCACCGTAGGAAGACCTCTCTCGATTTTAATGCTTGTCTCGGGATTTCTTTCCTTAAGGATATCTTTCATAATTTGAATTAATTCTACGCGAACTTGATCAGTATCTCTAATTCTCTCTGTTTCGACTCGGTCCCTTAATCGATCAATGATATCCATCGTTGCTTCAAAACCAATGTCTGATGTTATCAAAATCTCTTCTAACTCATCAAATAGGTCGTCATCAATCTTTGCCTTGCCATGAAACAGGTTATCTATTGCACCTGTGAAATTGTCTCTCGTTTTCGAAAGACCTTCTTTTAAGCGATTAAAAAAACTCATCTACATTCCTCTCTACTTTTCATCCATATACTCTTCGAAATGGAGGGTAATGACTTTCGTTATGCCTTCTTCCATCGTGATTCCATACAACATATCAGCTAGTTCCATGGTAGTTTTTCTATGAGTAATTACAATGAACTGCGTAATATCCTTAAGCGTTTGAAGATATTTGACGTAGCGCCCGATATTCGCTTCATCTAAAGATGCATCTATCTCGTCTAGTACACAAAAAGGCGTCGGCCTAATAGCAAATATAGCGAACAATAGGGCTAATGCAGTCATTGATCTTTCTCCTCCGGAGAGTAAATCAAGGCTCTGTAATTTTTTACCGGGAGGCTGGGCTTCAATTTCAATGCCCGCATTTAAGATATCGCCATCATCTAAACTTAGCTTCGCTTGTCCCCCTTCAAAAAGAATTTTAAAGATTTCATTATACTTTTCATTTATTTTTGCGAAGGAATCTTTGAACATGAGCTCCATGGTCTTATCCAAATCTTTGATTAGAGATTCGATATCCTCCTTCGATTTCCCTAGATCATCCATTTGGTTGTTCATGAATTCAACTTCTTCTTTGAGCTCCTGGTAAGCATCTATGCTTGCATAGTTGAAGTAGCCGATCTGAGCTAAAGCTTGTTTTAGCTGATTTACCTTTGTCCTAGTAGCAGGGATTGGTACTAGGTCTTCTAGCCTCTTATAAATTTCTTCCTCACTGAGATCATATTGCTCTCTGTAGTTATCAACAAGTTGCTGAATTTGATTGGTCGAATTATTAAAATCTACTTCCCATTGGTAAATGGCCTTATCTAAATCCGCAAGCTGTTTAGACAATACATCCTTTTGAGCAACTTGTTCAGTGAAAAGACTAGTGACATCTTCCTTTGCCTTCTTCGCTTCTTGAATAGCTAACTTGATTTGTTCTACTTGCTTTTGATAAGAGATTAACTTCTCTTCCTTATCTTTGATGCTCGCTTCTTTATCTTCGATGCTCGTTTTTAACTCGTTTAAACTATCAGCATTCGTCTTTAGATCAAATGCTAATTGGTCTAAGCGCTCCTCAATAGTAAATTTACTATTCTCAGCGATCTGGTTTTCTCTCCGATTAAAGTCCAACTGGCTAGCCAGAACTGCCCTTTCCCGTTCTTTCTCTTGGAAGCTAGCGTCTAATTCAATCAGACGAAGCTCGCAATCTTTAATCTTCATGTCTAAAACTTGAAGGGATTCTTCTAAATCAGTCTTCCTTTGTTTGAACTCTTCTGGAGAAAAGACAGTTTTTTTATCAAGCTCGACTCGTAGTTCGCTTAACCTGCCTTGAAGATTTTCTACATGGATTCTATTGCTAAGCTGCTCACTCTCCCAATCTCTAAGTAAGGTCACAAGCTTTTGCTCTTTATCTTCTTCAGTAGACTTGTCGGCAAATAGTAACTTGCGCTCTTCAACCGCAGCAAGTCCTGCTTCACGCAAGTTATCTTCATTCTTCTTTTCTTCTTTAATCTCTTGGAGCAACCGGTCCAATTGATCTTGTCGGTTAATCAAGTTGAAGGACTGCTTATTGGATAAGCTACCACCAACCATGGAACCCCAAGTATTGACGATATCACCTTCTAAGGACACAATGCGGTTGCCTTTAAACTTGCGAGCAAGCCTTGTTGCCGCATCAATGTTCTCAACAATAGTCGTTCGCCCAAGGAAGTGCCAAATCAATGGACGGAGTTCTTCGCTACAATCAATTGCATCCGCTGCATTGATGACCTCTTCCTTTTCCTTCGTATAAGTTGGCTTATTCCCTCTGATACGTTCAATGGGAAGGAAGGTTACTCGGCCTAAATGGTGAGTTTTGAGATATTGGATAAGGTATTTAGCATCTTCTTCAGTTTCCACAACAATATTCTGCAAGCTACCGCCCAAAGTAACGTTAATTGCATCCTCGTAGGGCGATTTAACGCTAATTAAGTCAGCAAGGACACCAACATATCTCTCTCGCAACGAGGGATCTCTGTCAGCGGCCTTCAATAGCGCCTGCACCGACCGATTGTAGCCGTCGTAGTTCTCTATGATGGTTGTTAAAGCTCTGCGCTGAGACTCTAGAGAAGACTGCTTGTTCAGCGATTCGCTAAGCTGTCCTCGGGTCATTTCGATAGTATCATCAAGAGATTCAATCTCACTATAAATATGTTGAATGGTATCTTTGACTTGCCCTATACGCTCTTTACCGTCCGCAATCCTCTCTTCAAGCGCTTTACTTTCTTGGTCTCTTTCTTCTATATTCTTTTCAAGAACTTCCAGCTCCACTTTAATCTCTTTTTGACGAGCGAGAAGGGACTCATCCGCTTCTGTTTGACTCTTCTTCTCATATTCCAAATAATGAAGTTGATCTCTTTCCGTCTCTCGTCTCTTCAAATATGATTGAATCTCATTACGTAGCGCATCAGCTGTAGAAGTATTTATCTCACCCAATTGATCTATTTTTTCTTGCAGTTGGTTCTTATCGCTAGCTAAGTTCTTTATCTTTGTGTTAGCTTCTTCAAGGCTTTCTTGTGCAAGCCTCTTATTGCTCTCTAACTTTTCCTGTTCATTCTGCAAGCGATTCACTTCTTGTTCATGAAAGCGAAGTTGTTCTTTCTGTAAGAGTTTATCCTGCTCGGCACGATTAATTGAAGAATTTAGGCGAGCCAATTGCTCTTGGTGTTCTTCGGCCTGTCTTTCCATGTCTTCAATTTGCTCTTGGTAAGGTTCCAACTTCTTAACTATCTGATTCCACTCTGCCTGAGCTTCGCTTTGATCGACTCTCGCTTTTTCCAACTCACTAGCGAGTTTTACTCTCTTTTCTTCTTGCTGCTTCAATTGGCTTTGCAATAAAGAAAGTTCATGACGCTCTAAATCCTTGGTTAAGGCATAGCCCTTCTTTGCATTTTCAGCTTGTTGATGGAGGAGTTCTGCTTCTTTACGCTTCACCCTCAGGTCAGAAATGACACCTTCTAAACTCTCGCTAGTTCTTACGAGGCGACGTTCCGCTTCCACTTTTCGTTGCTTATATTTTGCGATACCAGCGGCTTCTTCAAATATAGCTCGCCGATCTTCAGATCTGGAACTCAAGATATCATCAATTCGCCCCTGCCCGATTATCGAGTAGCCTTCCTTACCAATCCCAGTATCCAAGAAAAGATCTCTGACGTCCTTTCTCCTCACGGAACTGTTATTGATTAAGTATTCACTTTCTCCTGACCTATACACTTTCCTTGATACGGTAACCATATCGTAGGGCAAATCTATGGAGTGATCACTATTGTCAAAACCGATAGTAACGGAGGCCATATTCATGCGAGCCTTCTTATCCGTTCCGGAGAATATGACATCTTCCATCTTTGAGCCTCTAAGAGCCTTAGCAGACTGCTCGCCAAGAACCCAACGGATAGCATCTGACGTGTTCGACTTGCCTGATCCATTGGGTCCAACGATACCCACGAAATCATCATTAAATTCAAATTTTGTCTTTTCTGCAAAAGACTTAAAGCCATATAATTCCACAAACTTTAATCGCAAGTCGTCCACCTACATTCTAGTCTCGAAAAAGCACAAGTAAAGATTCAAAAACCTTTAAATCTTTACTTGTGCTTTTTACTCTTTCTTGACCATATTTTACTTTTATCAAGCCCTACTCTACAAGATGGTCATAAGCCATCTGAGCAGCTTTTTGTTCAGCCATCTTCTTGCTGCCAGCTTTTGCCTCGCATACTTTTCTTCCCTCCACAAATAAGCCGACAGTAAAGACCTTTTCATGGGAAGGGCCTTCTTCATGTAATAACTCATATTTAAACTTTTTTGCCTGGCTATGGAGAACCTCTTGAACTTTAGATTTGTAATCAATAAACAAACGGTGGCTTCCTACTTCTTGCTCCAGTATACGATTTAAATTCTCATCGAAGAATGACCGAATCCAATCGATTCCTCCATCCCTAAAGATTGCCCCAATGACCGCTTCAAAACCATCTGATAGAATAGAAGGTTTTTCCCGACCACCTGTTGCTTCTTCCCCTTTTCCCATCATAATTAAATTCCCGATACCGAAGATGGTTGCTATGTAATAAAAGGAAGGCTCGCACACAATCTGACTTCTTCTCTTGGTCAGCCATCCTTCAGGTTTCTCCGGATAGCGCTCGAAGAGAAGATCACTAACAACAAGTTCTAATACAGCGTCGCCTAAGAACTCCAAGCGCTCATTGCTAGCTAAAGTCTTGTCTGGACTCTCATTTAGGTAGGAGCGGTGAATTAAAGCTTCCTCCAATAAAGACAGGTCCCTAAACTCATAGTTTAGGGATTCCTGTAATTCTTGAATAAGCTCTTGACGCTTTCTGCAGCTTTCCCTCATTGCAAAAGTTGCTCGATTCTATTGATTACATCATCTACTGTATGCATGTTCTCGAGCTCGTCATCATCGAATTGAACGTCAAACTCATCTTCAACGGACATGATAAAGTCGAGGGTAGCAATAGAGTCAATCTTGTAGTCTTCTTGCAAATCAGCTGAGGTATCGGTCACTTCTTCACCAATTTGATCTTCAATTAACTTGAGTACTTTTTGTTCGATATCTTTTCTTTCCATTTCCTACTCCTTTTCAGCAAGTATTCTTATTATTCTATCTTCAACGTGAGATTCAGCATAAGCTAGGGCTTCCATTATTGCAATCTTAAATACTTCTGCATTGGAATTGCCATGAGCCTTATATACAGGTTTTTTGATACCCAGAAGAGGGGCCCCTCCTCTATTATCTAAGCTGTAATCTTTTAAAGCTTCCTTCATTGCATCTTTAATCAGCCAACCACCAATCTTTGACTTAGTGGAGCTATAGATGCTCTTCTTCAAGGCGCCCAGAAGTGAGCTAGCTGCTCCCTCTAGCGTTTTCAGGGCGATATTTCCAGCAAATCCATCGGTGACGAGAACATCACAGACACCATTCAAAATATCTCTCGCTTCAACATTACCAACAAAGTTTAAGGAGCTATCTTTTAAAAGCTTATAGGTTTCAATTGCCCTCTTATCTCCCTTACCCTCCTCAGAACCAACATTTAACAGACCTACCCGTGGACGTTCAACGCCCAAGTCTGCTTCGCTGTAAGCTGCTCCTAAGACGGCAAACTGATAAAGAATCTCAGGCGATGTATCCATGTTCGCCCCGCTATCTACTAGAATTGTGCCTCCATGAGGATTTGGGACCCAAACAGCCAAGCAAGCCCTATCGATGCCTTCCAATCGCTTCGTGATGAAATAACCACCACCAAGCAAGGCCCCAGTGCTGCCGGCGGACAAAAGCACATCTCCTTCTTCATTCAATCTTTGCAAAGCAAGAACGATGCTGGCATCCTTTTTTTTGCGGATAGCCATAACTGGTGATTCCGTATTTTCGATAAAATTTTCTGTATGAATAAATTCAACCTTATCTACCCCCTCGAGAACTGGGTACATCTGCTCCTTTGGGCCTACTAAGATTGCTTCAAAGTCTTTCTCTTGGCGAGCCAACTTAACAGCATTAGCCACCATTTCAGGTCCCTCATCGGAACCAAAGGCATCGATAATAATCTTCGCCATATCTTCACCTCCATGGCAATATACTATATTTTAACATATGTCTCTTAGTATCTGTTAATTTTGAACATAAAAAAAGTGCAGTATATCTGCACTTTCCGTTTCACTATTCAGCTGAAATAACTTCCTTACCCTTGTAGAAACCACATGCACCACATACGCGATGTGGAAGCTTTGGTTCTCCACAATTTGGGCACACATTTGTTGCATAGGTCTTTAGACGATAGGAAGAAGCTCTTCTCTTGTCTCTTCTTGCCTTTGACGTTTTTCTCTTTGGCACTGCCATGGTGAACACCCCCTCCTTCGAAGTTCGTTTTTTAGAATAACATAGGTATTATACGCGGTCTGTCTATATTTGTCAAAATAATTTATGTTTGAGCAAGCAATCCTTATACAAATGAAACTCAACTAGCAAACCCGCATCTTCTCACTTATTCGAAACATTTGTTATACTATAGCTATTATAAGCAATATAAACAAAAGATGAAAGGGGGAAATGATATGCAGGCGACTGGGATTATTTGTGAATTAAATCCTATGCATAAAGGACACTTCTATCTAGTTCAAGAAGCTAAAAAAAGAAATCAAGCCGTAGTTGGCGTAATGTCAGGTCCCTTCGTTCAACGTGGAGAGCCCGCAATTATGGATAAGTGGGATAGGGCTCGAATAGCTATCATGAATGGTTTCGATCTTATCATTGAGCTTCCACAAGTCTACGCTCTTCAAAGTGCAAAATGGTTTGCCCTAGGAGGCATTAAGACCCTCTCTTTGATTACTGGTATCGATAACGTGACATTCGCATCTGAGCCTGGCTGGGATATTGAAGCCCTACATGCTTACCAAAACATCTTACGTCGACAAACTGGCACAATAGATCAAAAGCCACAAGTTGATAAATCAATGAACACGGTGCATAAGGAGCTAACAGCTATCGAAGTGCCTGCTAATGCTAAGCTAGGTTTAGCCTACTTGCAAGCAATACAAGAAGAGCACTTAGGATGGCCCGTTCATATCGTTGAGCGACAAGGTGCTCATTACCACGATGACAAGATGAGTGAAAGCTACCCAAGCGCAACAGCTATAAGAAAAGTAATACGTAAAGAAGGCGTCATACCTGTGCTTCCCTATCTTGCTGGTGGTACAAAAGTTGAGGATTTTCCTCCACATTTGCCCCTACTGGATGACCTTAGAGATTATATAGAAATCGCATTAATACTGGATAATATAGATTTTTCTCGTTCTGCTCATTTTGAACCAGGCATGGATAACAGGCTGGTTAAGTCAATTCAAGAAGCTCATAATCTAGAAGAAGCTTTTCTCCTAGCTTCTAATAAGAAGCATTCAATCAGCCGGTACCGTAGACTAATTTTGACCAGTATCTTAGGGATAGGTCGTGTTGACAAAGCGATAGCGGACACATACTGTAGACCTTTGGCTTTCAATGACATCGGGCGTGAACTCCTCAAACAAGTTAAAGTACCTATTGTTCAGAAATTGAGCCAAGTAAAGCTGGACAAGCCACGCTCAGATATATTAGCAATCGATGTGAAGGCGCAACAATTATATGAGTGGTTAAGCCAACAGAAAATCAAGCGAGACTACCAAGCAACTTTTTACTATCAGGACTTTTAGCAAAATAAAAAACGACCTTAGCTATAGACTAGATCTAAAGCTAAGGTCGTTTACTATTATCTTATTCTGGTTTGTATTCTGTTGGAACTTCAACACCAGCGGCATTTTTAGCAGCTAAGTAACCTGAAGTAAGAGCCCATCCCACATCTGCTCCAGGGATAGAGTCATTTCCTCTTGCGCCGCCAGAAACATCTCCCGCAGCATATAAACCTTCTATAATCTCACCATCA
>CAYFUF010000013.1:39976-41290 GCA_964346245.1 uncultured Peptoniphilaceae bacterium
TGCGCCGCCAGAAACATCTCCCGCAGCATATAAACCTTCTATAATCTCACCATCAAGTATCGCAGCAACATCTTCAATCGTATCAGCCTTCGTGAAGTATGGTCTGTGTTCCCCGTTAACTTCAATCCAACTATCTAGCATCTCTTCACTAATTCCATATCCAGTTATATTGGATTGGAATAGATCGTATGTCGCTTGATCGAGGAAGAGGTAAAGCATAGCGTTTTTTTCCTGCTCCATGACAGCAACAATATCTTTGCCTGCTGCTCTCTCATTGATGACACGGTTACCATTCTTGTCTACGAGGATTCCAGAACCTCGCCATGAAGCCATAGATCCATTGTAAGTTGACTTAGCAATACCTGGCATCCATTCGACACCATTTTCAAATAGCTCAACTTCGCCTTGGTTAACTACATCGGCACCAATAGCTTGTGCCATCTCCTGACCTTCACCTTGAGACAACTGCGCACCATAGTAAACGAAGTTGTCTAAGCGCTCTGGAAGCCATTCGTTGCGAGCAGCGTAAGAACCAGAAGCTAATATTGTATTCTCAGCCAGAATCGTATAAGTATTGCCGTTAACGTCCTCTGCTTCGACACCAATAACCTTACCATTATCGTCTGTAATTAATGAGGTTGCTTTAGTCTCCATGAGCACGTCAACATCAGTTTCTTCCATCTTCAGGGCAAGAGCATTGGACAGACCTGCACCCGCACCTTCGTATTCCATAACACGGTCAACGCGGTTCTCCCCAAGTCGAATGAGAGATTGTGCAGGGCCTGCGCCGGCATATTCAATTGACCAATCAGTGACCATACCTATGTATTCACTATATAGACGTAGGTCTTCTTCGATGCTAACCCCTCCGCCATTAATAAAATTATCTTCGTAAACTAAATCAACCGAGTCATCAGTGATGCCGTAAGTTTCTTCCTGCAACCTTGAGCCTGTGACTAAAGTCAAACCGCCACTAAACGCAGTGTGACCGCCTAGCATTGCATTCTTTTCAAGTAGGATAACGCTCAATCCTTCTTCATCAGCAGCGATAGCAGCGCTCATTCCAGCACCACCACCTACAACAATCATATCTGTGCTTAGTTCTTTATGCTCACCTTCTTCTTTCGCTACGGCAACTTTTAGTAATTCAACATTATCTGTTGCTTGGCCAGTAGCATCTTCTAGAGCGCTTTTAAAAGCGGTACTAGTAACGGTAGCTCCAGTGACGTTATCTAACTTAATCGTCTGATTTTCAATAGCTTGTTGAGTTAATCTTTCGATGGCAGGTTGACTAACAAATGCTGTTTCTTCCGA
>CAYFUF010000014.1:0-2105 GCA_964346245.1 uncultured Peptoniphilaceae bacterium
ATAAGTAAACTACCGCAGCTTGGCTGAGCCAAACTGCGGTAGTTTTTTCATGTTTAAAAGAGGAGGGAGAAGTCTTCCATAGGAAGGATCTTCGTGGCGACTTCTGTGTAGAAGTCTCTTTCGTGGGAAATGAGGAAGATGCCGCCATTGTATTCCTTGAGTGCCCGAGTCAGCTCCTCTTTGGCGGCAGGGTCAAGGTGGTTGGTGGGTTCATCCAGGACGAGGATGTTGGTTGGCTTGTTCATGACCTTGCAGAGGCGGACTTTGACCTTCTCTCCGCCGGATAGGACCTTGACTTGGCTCTCGTATTGGTCGGTCGTGAGGCCTGCTTTGGCCAGCATTGCCCTTACCTCGTGCTGCATGAGCGAAGGAAACTCGTCCCAAAGCAGCTGGATGGCCGTCTCCTTGTCGTAGCTTTCCTCTTGGCGGAAGTAGCCGATGTGGAGGTTTTGGCCGAAGGATACGCTGCCCGAGATAGGATTCTGGTAACCCAGGATGGTGTTGATGAGGGTCGTTTTGCCCAGGCCGTTGGGGCCTACGATGGCAATCCGGTCTCCTCTTTCCATGCGCAGGTTCAGGGGCTTGCTGATCGGCTCATCATAGCCGACGACTAGGTCCTTCGTTTCGAAAATCAACTTGGAACCCGCCCCTGTCTGCTTAAAGTCGAACCGGGGCTTGGGCTTTTCCTTAATCAGCTCGATCTTCTCCATTTTGTCCAGTTTCTTTTGCCGGGACATGGCCATATTCCTGGTCGCCACCCTTGCCTTATTGCGGGCAACGAAGTCCTCCAAGTCGCGGATTTCCTGCTGCTGCCTCTTGTAGGCGTTCTCGTTTTGCTTGATCTTCAGGTCCCGCATCCGCTCGAATTCAGCGTAGTCGCCCACATAGCGGTTGAGTTCGTTGTTTTCGATGTGGTAGATGATATTGATGACCGAGTTGAGAAAGGGGATATCGTGAGAGATGAGCAAGAAGGCATTCTCATAGTTCATCAGGTAGCGGCGGAGCCACTCGATGTGGTGCTCATCCAGGTAGTTGGTGGGCTCATCCAGCATGAGGATGTCCGGCTTTTCCAGAAGCAGCTTGCTCAAGAGAACGCGGGACCTTTGGCCGCCAGACAAGTCCTTAAAGGGTGTGTCTAGACCTAGGGATTCCAGGTCCATGGCCTTAGCAATCTCATCGATCTTGGCATCGATGATGTAGAAGTCCCTCATCTCGATGATGCTTTGGAGCAGGCCGACTTCCTCCATCATTTTGTCCAGGTCATCGCCCTCCACTTGGGCCATCCCAACGTACAACTCATTAATCCTTGCTTCCTTTTCAAAGAGGTCAGAAAAGGCATCTTGGAGGACTTCCCTGATGGTCACATCCTTGTCATAGGAGGCAAGTTGGTCCAAGTAGCCGACCTTCACGTATTTGGCCCACTCGATGGTCCCCTCATCGGGAATCAGTTTGCCGGTGATGATATTCATGAAGGAGGATTTCCCCTCTCCATTGGGGCCGACTAGGCCAACGTGTTCTCCCTTGAGGAGGCGGAAGTTGACATCGTTTAGGATTTCCCTTCCTCCATAGCTGTGGTTTAGATTGGTGACGGTAAGTATGCTCATCCGATTTTTCCTCATTTTCCGCGGGTTTAGGTTCGTTAACGGTCTTCATTATAAAACATTGGGGCCTAAATTTCTATCCTCCTAGGCCCAGGCTTTTGATTCGTGTTATCACAGTAAAAATGGCTTGGATGAAAAATGGGGGACATAAACATGATTTGTAGCGTAATAGATATTGGCTCCAACACGGTGAGATTATCCGTCTTCAAGATTGTGGAAAGAGCCCGCGTGGAGGCAGGCATCCAGATCGAGCTTATCTCGGGACACGAGGAAGCCCGCCTTGCCTTCCTTGGTGCCTCCCAGTTTTTGCCTGACCACGACCACGGCATCCTCGCTGATATCGGTGGTAGTGCCCGGGCGACCCTTCTTGTCTACAACGACTTTTACGGCACCAGCATCAACAACCGCATCATGACCACAGACAAGCTTAAGGAACTTCGGGATGCCCTGATCGACATGGACAACGAAAAGCTTTTTAAGAAAATTATCAAGATCAAAGCGGAC
>CAYFUF010000014.1:2205-35022 GCA_964346245.1 uncultured Peptoniphilaceae bacterium
AAGCGGACTAAAGACTTGAATGAAGAGCTTCCTAGAGGATTTCTTGCAATAAAAGGCTCATTTGTTATATAATACCTTTTGCACTAATGCCGATTGGTGTAATGGTAGCACAGATGACTCTGACTCATCTAGTAGAGGTTCGAGCCCTTTATCGGCAGTAGCGGGGAAGGTTCAGATGAAATCTGAACCTTCCCCGCTTTTCTTATGACTTATTCCCTTACTAGGTGGTTTTCACATACTTATCCAGGCGGTCCTTGACCTGATCAAAGTCCCTGCTCGCAAAGAAGGCCGCGGTGGTTTCTGGAACCAATTGGCTCGCCTCATCGATCTTGCCCTCGCTTAGGAGCTTGCGGACCTCTGTAGCGGATATGGCCCGGCCATCCGCCTCCTTTCGTTCAATGACGTGCAAAGCAGGCAGACCTGGCTTAGGCTCTCTTTGGAAGACCTTCATCATTGCAAGATTATAGATCTCCGTGGTGGGGCTAAAAGGTTCCTGACCCACAAAGCGGTCCGTAATCCCCAAGGCCTCAGCGATATGGTACTTGAAGATTTTGGCATCCAAAGTCGCCTGCACTTCTGCGACATTGCTTTCCTCCTTCAGGAAGTAAGCGGGAAAAGTTGCCGAGGAGACAATGTAGGAATCGGTGTCGTGGATGTGGACGTTGGGCAGGTGGGCAGTGCCGTTTGCCACTAACTTTTTGCGGATCTCCTGGGGGAAGGCGGAAGCTTCCTCGCTGACCACGAAGAGGTGGAGGACATCCACCGCTTTAGCCGCTTCTTCCACTAAGTAAAGATGGCCATGCGTGAAGGGATTAGCATTCAACACGATTGCCCCTATCCTATCTGCGTCAATAAAGCTCTCTTTCAGCCCATCGATATAGGCGGTAAATCCCTTGGTTGCCTTCTCCATAAAGACTAATTCGTTTTCCACGTCCTCGATTACCTTAAAGCCGATCGCTGAAAACCCATTCGCCGTATCAGGCTTGGTGTAAACGTAGACCTTCTCATAATCTTTGCTATAGATTTCGTTCAATATGCCCGTCAAAAGCTCATTAAAGACCGCGCCGCCGTGAAAGTCATCAGCGATGGCAACGCACTTAATAATATTCTTGTAGTAGGAAGCGGTGGCAACCATGCGGTCTCCTTCAAAAAGGCCATAAGTCGCATCCACATTCTTTTCCGTCCGTATATTTTGACTATGCAGTAAATCCGTCCACTTCCTCATGTCGGATTGAATTCGATAGGGATATATTTTTCTCACGTCGTCCTCCATAATATCTGCAGGGTGCGCAGGGTGGTAAAGAGATCGGCGATACCCCCGCTGGCAATGTAATGGTCTCGGTAATAGGCATCCAAGGCTTCCGCCCTCTCTTCAACAGCAGCCTGGTCCTTCTTTTCATATAGAAGAACAATCTCCTTAGCCTCCTCTTGGAGCTTGCGCAAGCTGGTGATGTTAGACCGCTTTATTGTCGTCGTATCATCGAAGCGCTCGATTAAGAGCAGGCTGAGATAGTCATCCTCATCCACTTGGGCAAATCCTCTGTTATCTGCCCTAAAGGCATCAAACTGTCGCCACACCTGGAAGAGCTGGTGGTAACCCTCCAGAGGGTGCTGGCGGATGTCTTTTATGCCAACTTGAGCATACTGAACACTGTGGAAATCTTCCATCTTCTGGTAGTCATCCAATAGTGGCTGGCTGAAGTCCTTAACGAAGGATGATATCTCATCCTTTTTTACGCCATGCAGGAAAGCATAGATGATAAAGAGCTGGAGGAAAATAAGGCCCTTATGGGTATTGACCCCCTCTGTTGCCTCAAACATCTTCTTTTCCACATAGCAACCAGCCTGCCTCAGGTCGTGGAAATCCTCAATCTCTGCCCAAGGAATCTCGAAGAAGGAATCGGTAATCGCATGGATGGACATCAAAAAAGTATGGTGGTCCATATCATCATGGGAGCCAGTGGTATCGAAAGAGACGCAGCCGTATCCACGCTTGCGGCTCAACTCATCCACCACCGCTTGGATAAGGGCGTCGTTATATTTAATGATCATCGGACGGTAGGGATTGTCCTTGGCTCCAGGGATAAACCTATTCTCAACTTGCAAAATTTCCTCCAATCGGTCGCAATCTATCTCCAGTGTAAGGGATAAGCAAAAAAACATTGTTTTATTTTTGTATACAACAGGGAATAGAACAAGGTAATGGAAAACGTTTCTTTATTGTTTTATTCTACAAGTAGCTGAGCTTTTTTTCAACCAAAGTAGCTTAAGTCTACTATGATTATAAGTGCGAGAGAAGCTGATCTCTTCAGGCAGGCACTTATCATAGTAGAAATCTTCGCCAATCAACTGAACCAAGCGGCTTCTTTACGGTATAATTAACTAAAGATTGTTTTCCTTTTGTATAAAGTTCATGAATTGAAGGGGCACAATTGCAAACGTTTCTAGGCTGGGGTATTCTACAGTGTAGGAAGTTTTACGTGAAAGATGAGGGAGAAGTATGGAACTTACATATTTAGCTAGGGGCAGCACGCCTGGGCTGGGCGAGGTGCTATCCGATAGAGAAAAACGGGTGCAGCTCATCGAAGACATGAAAGCGGATGCGCCAGAGGCGACAGTCCTTTGCTTTAAATTGAATATACCTGGACCGGTCAAGAGCAATCCGGTAATAGAGAAGGTCTTTGTGCATGGCCAAAATGAAATCGACAAGGCTTTAGAAGATAAGGGAGCTACGGTCTTTTACTACCAGGAAATCTACAAGAGGACGGGCCCGGAACTCTATGTGTCCTGTGAATGGCCGGCGCGAGAGCTGAAAGAGAAGATGGTGGCGCTGGAGGAAGAGTCTCCATTAGGCCGACTCTATGATATCGATGTGGAGGATGCTAGTGGGGCAATCAGCCGCTCTAGCATCGGTAAAGAGGAGAGACAGTGCTTTATCTGTGATCAACCAGCTAAGGTATGCGGCAGGTCTAGGGCCCACAGTGTCGAGGAGATGCTTGTTTGGGTGGAAGATCTTTTGGAAGAGAATAAGGACGCTTGGCAGGACCTAGAGAAGAAAGTCTACGAGGACTAGTAGAGGAGGAAGAAAAAGATGGCATCAAAGAGTAAGTTTGCTAGAGAGCAGATCTCAGCGAGTAATCCGATGTTTTCTCGTTTGCGTACGATTGTGGAGACGAGTTTTTATGGAAGTAATGTCGTTAAGGTAGAGAGCTTAGCAGAGGCCTATGAGTTGGCTAAACATTCGCCAGGGACCTTGGTGACGGATATGCCAGTGGAGAATCCTGAACAGATGGGCCTTCCCCAAGATGCCAAGGTGCTCTTGTTTAACGACGGGTCGGTAACCGGCAGGGCTGCGGCAGCTAGGCGGATTATTGGCAATGAAGGCGTAAACCCAGAGATCTTGGACAAGAAGGTAATGGATGCAGTCTACGACCTACGCTGGAAGAAGCTTTACCATGCGGAGGCAATCGTGGGCTTAGATGAAGACTTCATGGTGAAAGCCCACCTGTTAATTCCCGAAGGAGAAGAAAACATCCTTTACAACTGGATGCTCAACTTCCAACCGCTGACGGACGAGTATCAGAAGAGATATGATAAGTCCAAGGCGTATGAGGAGGGCGATATCTTCGTCGTCTCCAACCCCCAATGGGCGGATGCCGACCATCCACTCGGTTTGACCTACTTTGATCCCGAGCATTCTTGTGCTGCCTTCTTAGGCATGAGATATTTCGGCGAGCACAAGAAGGGCACCTTGACCTTAGCTTGGTCGATTGCTAACCGCAATGGCTTTGCCAGTTGCCATGGCGGCTTGAAGGAGATGTCTAAAGAGGGTATGAAACCCTACACGCTGGCTGTCTTCGGCCTTTCTGGATCGGGAAAATCTACGATTACCCACGCCACCCATGACGACAAGTATGATATCAAGATTTTGCATGACGATGCCTTTATCATTAATACAGATAAGCGCTACTCCATTGCTTTGGAGCCTACCTATTTCGATAAGACCCAGGATTACCCTGCCGTATCACCAGATAACCGCTACCTGCTGACGGTGCAAAACTGTGGAGCTACTAGGGATGAAAACGGCAAGCTGATTATTGTCAGCGAGGATATTCGAAACGGTAATGGTAGAGCAATCAAGGCAAAGTTGTGGTCACCTAACCGGGTCGATCGGGTGGACAGCCAAGTGAATGCAATCTGCTGGATCATGAAAGATCCGGTCCTGCCACCGTTGACGAGAATCCAAGACCCAACCTTGGCCTCTTTGATGGGGGCAACCTTGTCCACCAAGCGGACGACGGCTGAGCGCTTAGCGGATGGTATCGATCCGAATGCGCTTGTGATTGAGCCTTATGCGAATCCTTTCCGGACATGGCCCTTAGCAGAGGACTTCGAGAAGTTCCGAGCCCTTTTCCAAGATGGGGTCGACTGCTACATCCTCAATACGGGACACTTCTTGGAGAAGAAGGTCGACAAGGAAACGACGCTGACCGCCGTGGAAAATATTGCGGAAGGAAAGGGTACCTGGAAGGACATGCCTGGCGTGCCCGGTCTTCAATATATGGAATTTGAGGGCTACGACCTGCCTGAGGAGAAGGCGCAGTACTTGCAAGCCTTCATGGGGTCAATGAAGCGCCGCCAAGGTTTCTTGAAGGAACTCGGCGATGTCAACTGCCTGCCTGATGAGGCTTATCAAGCCTTGGATGAGTGGATTGGACAAATCGAATACTAGTTCTTGCAGGTATTATCGATGATAAGGACAAGGCAAACCCTCTTTTTGAAAGAGGGTTTGCCTTTATCCGTGGTAAAGTAAGTGTTTTTACTTGTACATGTGAAGGGAAGGGGGGGCGGTCTCGGCCGGTAGTTATCACCTTATTAATAGGCCTTGTGGGTGGTTTTGTCTTCCGCAAGCTCCATGTGACGGGCGCTTTTATGGTGGGCTTTTTTGTTATCAACGTTTTGGTGGGTGCCACAATTACTGCCGTGAGCGATATGAATCCGCTGACGGCTTACTTTGGTGCCGTGCCTGGTGGAATCGGCTTTATGCCCCTATTGGCGAGCGAGTATGGAGCAGACCCCGGCATCGTCGGCATGATGGGTATCTTCCGACTCTTTGTGGGCATCGCGGTCTTTCCGTCGATGGTCCACCTCTTTTCGAGGAAGTTTTCCCCGAAAACCGGCCGCCAAGAGATAGAAGAGAAGAGGACGGTGAGAAAGGCGCAAGCGGAGAAGGTCAAAACGGACTTAGGAGACAAAGCGGTTGATCAAGAGAACCAGTCCGAGCCCATGCTCTACCTGCTGGGCTTTCCCTTGATTGCTATCTGTGCCATTCCGGCAGGAGCAACAGATATTGCCCTGATCACGGAGGAGCTGGGCATAAAGAATCCAACGATTTCCATCTTTCCACTGCTTATCCTTGAATTGGTGGCCATCTTCTATTCCTAGTCGTTTGCGGAATCAGGAGGGTGGCCCCTATTGTTTTTTTACTGTTTTTTCCCGATGAAATGGCTGTTTTTCAAAAATACTATTTTATAATGTAGGGGAGAGGGGCGCTTTCTGTCTACTGAGTAGAAAGGGTTCACGAGGAAGAGGGAGCGAACATTCGCCTTACCCTCATGCTAAGAAAACGTTTAGAGGAAGGAGACTTGAATGAAGCTTGAGAAGAAAGCCCAAGCAGGCACGCTAGAATCCAGTGACGCTTTCGTTACTGTTGAACCAGCAGACGCGCTCGAGGTCACTATTGAAAGTTCAGTTTTAGCCCAATTTGGTGAGCAGATTAGGGAGACAGTAGATGAGGTGTTAAAGAATCTAGAAGTGGAAAGTGGCCATATTTTGGTCGATGACCGCGGCGCTTTGGATTGCACGTTGCGTTCCCGCGTACAAACCGCTGTTTTCCGTTCGATCGGCCAAACAGAAAACTTACCTTGGAGGACCAAGCTATGAGAAGAGAAGTCCGTCGATCAATGATGTTTTTGAATACCCAACGCGCTTCTTTGGTCAAGGATCCTTATGTATACGGCCCTGACTGTGTCATCCTAGACCTAGAGGATGCTGTTTCCATCAGCGAGAAGGATTCAGCTCGCATTCAACTCTATAACACATTAAAGTATTTGGATTATGGCGATGTCGAGAAATGGGTCCGTGTCAATACCATCGACTCAGAATACTTCGCAGAGGATGTCCGCGCCGCTGTGGCAGGTGGTTGTGATGGTATCCGCATTCCGATGTGTGAGACCAAGGAGCAGGTGGAAATCGCTGAAGAGCATGTGAAGAAAGCAGAGGAAGAGTTTGGTCTGGAAGAGGGTTCAGTTATGCTGATGGCCGCTTTGGAGACTCCCCTATCCATCATCAACTGCTATGAGATTTGTAAAGCAAGCGACCGCCTCATGGGCGTCGCGCTATCCGGTGGAGATTTCGCTAGAACCATGCATGCGACGACGACCAAGACGGGTGAGGAGTACTTTATGGCCCGGTCTCAAATTGTCCTCGCCGCTCGGGCAGCTGGGGTCATGTGCTTTGACACCGTCTACACCGACCTAGATGACGAAGAGACCCTGCGCAAAGAAACGCAGATGATTAAGAACATGGGCTTCGATGGCAAATCTATCATCAACCCACGTCAAATTGATATTGTCCATGACGTCTTCACCCCATCTGAAAAAGAGATTGAACAGGCCGAGCACCTTATCGTTGCGGTGGAAGAAGCCAAGAAGGAAGGCGTTGGCGTCCTTATTGTGGATGGCCGCATGGTAGATATTGCTCACGTCGAAGGAGCAAAGAGAACACTAGAATTAGCCAAAGCTGCTGGAAAGTATGAGGGAGACTTATCATGAAAAATGCTGTAAACAGAGATATCCCTGAAGAATTATTGAAGGACGGTCTGGAGGTCTTCCAAGGAGCTTACGCCCGCGACGGTTACGAGTACAAGAAGGATGCTCCAACGGTTAAGGCTGCCGTTAAGCCAAAGGAAGACAAGATCGTTTCTTCCATCAAAGAGGCAATTGAGAAGGTTGGACTGAAGGATGGCGACTGCATTTCCTTCCACCACCATTTCAGAAACGGTGACTACACTGCTGCTATGGTCATGGATGTCATCCACGAAATGGGCATCAAGGACCTGTTCGTCTGCGCATCTTCTTTAGGTAAGGCCCACGCTAACTTCGTTCCGATGATTGAGGATGGCACTATCACAAGAATTTCCTCATCAGGTGTTCGCGACGAGATCGGTGAAGCCCTATCTGCAGGAAAACTCAAGTATCCTGCCATGATCCGCAGCCACGGCGGCCGCGTTCGCGCTATCGAGACAGGCGATGTCCACGTAAACGTCGCTTTCATCGGCGCTTCCTCTTCTGACAAGTATGGTAACGCCAGCGGCAAGAACGGCAAGAGCAACTGCGGCGTCTTATCTTATGCAGATGTGGATGCCCGCCACGCTGATAAAGTCATCGTCATTACCGACACCTTAGTTGCCGCACCAAACTACCCCAACCCCATCAAGGGCGTGGATGTAGACTATGTGGTCGAGGTCGACAGCGTTGGTGATCCAAGCAAAATCGCTTCGGGCGCAATCCGCCTGACCAAGGACCCCAGAGAACTCAAAATGGCCGATTACTGTGCCCAAGTCGTTGCTGGAACCGAATGGTTCAAGGATGGCTTCTCCTTCCAAACGGGAGCAGGTGGCGCATCGCTAGCAACAACCGTCATGTTAAAACCCTATTTGGAAAAAGCAGGTATCACCATGGGTTGGGCCATGGGCGGAATCACCGAACCCCTAGTCAACCTCATGAAGGAAGGTTACATTGACCAGCTAGTCGACGACCAATCCTTCGACATTCCTTCTGTCGAGTCGGTCCACACCAACCCTAACCACCATGAGATCAGTTGCTCAGAATACGCCAACCCCATGAACAAGGGCGCTTATGTCAACTACCTTGACTATGTCATCCTGGGTGCCTTGGAAGTAGATAAAGACTTTAACGTCAATGTTGTCCAAGGGTCGGACGGTAAGATTCAGGGCGCACCAGGTGGCCACGTGGATACCTCCGCTGGTTCCAAGTGCTCCATCGTCGTTGCTCCTCTAATCCGTAGCCGTACTGCCACCATCCGCGAGTCCGTTACCTCCGTTACTACGCCTGGCGAAACGGTTGATGTTGTGGTCACCGACTATGGTGTAGCGGTCAACCCTCTGCGCCAAGACATCTTAGAGCAACTGCAAAAGACTTCCCTTCCTCTGGTCACCATCGATGAGCTCATCGAAAAGGCAGAGAAAATTGTAGGCAAGCCCAATCCAATTGAATTCGAAGATGAGGTTGTTGCCCTTATTGAATACCGCGATGGCACCATCATCGACGTCATCCGCAAGCCAAAGAAGTTGAAGTAAGCTTTCTCGATAGAAAAGATTTCAACATTAATAACTAAACTTGTTTCTAAGTCGCATTCAATGGATAATAGTATTGTAGGAGAGTAAAAGAGTACGATTAACTGTAAAAACAAGGGGGGACTATTGATGGAGAGATCAAATACCTTATCTGAGGATGTTTATCACATTATTCGATCAAACATCATCAATGGCATTTGGGAAATGGGGAAACGCTTAACGGAGAAGGAATTGTCTGAACAGATCCATGTCTCGAGGACCCCCATCCGGTGGGCGCTGAGTCGACTCTACGATGAAGGCCTGCTCTATTATCATAAGAATGTTGGTTACCGAGTCCGTATCATCACCGTTGACGATATCATTGAGATTTACAAGATTCGCCTTGCTCTCGAAGTCTTATCCTTCCGCGAAGCATCCATGCAGATGTCGGATGAGGACTTCCAGGTCTTAGAAGGAATCTTAGCCACTTCCAAGCAAGCCATCGAAAACAACGACCCGGTCGGCTTGTTAGGCTCATCGTCAGAATTCAACCTCATCATCTACGATTTTGCCAAGATGCCCAGGTTGAAGATGATTCAGCAAAACCTGCAGGAGTACCTAGCGAGTTTCCGCAAGATTTCCTTCGGCGGCGAGAACAATGAACGCCGGGAGATAGCGGTCTACGAGCACGAGCAGATTATTAGAGCAATGAAAAACAGAGACTTCTCCACCCTAGAAGTCCTCATCGAGGACCACCTCAATCGGTCCAAGGAGTACATCCTGTCCCTTGCCAAAGAATACGGGACTGACTACTTCAGCGAGGACGATATCGAATAAGTAAAAGCGGCAGCTAGGCTAGACTTTGCGTCTACTCCTAGCCGCCGCTTTTTTAGTTGGCTTGTTTAGAGAGAGGCACTCAACATCCACCGACTCGCTAGGTCCTCGGCGCTTCGCTCCTGCGGATTTCGCTCATCGATGGTTTTTGATACAGTTGGGTGTGGGTCGGCAACTACTGCGGTATGGAGTTTCGGGTTGGTGGGGCGTGGGACTTGTGGAAATGTGGGTTTGAGGATACTAAGGTTGGAAATAACTTCGGTGTACTTGAGGATTCTCGATTTCGAAAATGCTAAGGTCAAAAGTGGCTACGGCATACTTGAGGAATTCTCGATTTTGGAAAACTAAGGTTAAAGAGACTCAAAAACCACCAAGTCGCTAGAACCTCGAAGCTTTACTCGGAAAATGGCTAGTATAAAATTAAAAAGAAAAAACTTAAGGTCATTTTTCTCGAAAAATGACTAGTATAAATTCGAAAATAAAAATCTTTAGGTCACTTTGCCCAAAAAATGACTAGTATAAATTCAAAAAGAAAAATCTTAAGGTCAAAAATACTTCTTCTGGAAGAAAATTAAAATGATTGTTGGACAATGTATTGGTCAACCATTAATTATACCAGCATACAAAGAGAGGACCAGGCACAAAAGCCAGGTCCTCTTTTTGTTAGTAGCCTATATTGCAACAGCCCCTTTTTGTTTGGGGTAATGTGATTGAGCAGGGCGGGATCATGGCCCGGCCAAGTTCACCAGACGTCCCAAAGAGGGTCATCTTCCCTTATTTCATGCAGCTAAATCATACCAAATAGCAGAATTAGACAAATTGTGATGACCAAAAATTGGCGGAGGTCATACCATATCCCAAGAATCAAGAAATTGGTATGACAAAAAATCGGAGCGAGTCATACCATTTCGCCGTAAACCAAGATTTGGTATGACCCGAAGCGCCCGTCCAGTCATCACAAATGAGAAAAATTGGCATTTTGGTATGACCCAAGGGGTGAAGATGGGCATACCAAAATGCCTAAAACTAAGATATGGTATGATTCTGACGTGAAATCTGTCCTACCAAATGATGGAAAGCTGAGTTTTGGTAGGACTGCAACCCATTGTAGGTCCTTAATAGGTAACCTTCTTCACTTCAACGATACCGTAAGGAACAACATTTCAATCATCTAAATCGCTTAGTATTCGCCTCGGTAAATCTGTTGCAAGCGCTCATCGGTCAAGTCGGTGTGGTAGAAGAGGCGGAAGAATTCCTTCACTTCCTCATCCACGTTGTAGTTGACGTAGTCGGGATAGATCAGGCCGGTCAACCAACGGACGCCGACGATGCGGTTGGCGCCTGTGGGGCGGTCAACCCAGCTGAAGGGGGCGTTGGGTGTGCCGTAGACTTTGCCCTCTTGGACCGCCTTGAGGGAGGCGTAGTTGGGATCATCCATGAGTTTTTGGGCGGCGCTGTCGCCTGTGATATCCGCCTTGGGCTCGCCATTGAGGACGATAACGTCAGGGTCCCAGGCAAGCAGCTGCTCGGCAGAGATTTGAACGCGAGAGCCATCGCCCATCTCCAGATCAGCCACGTTGATTCCCTGCACCATGTCAATCAGTTGGCCATGGCTTGAGCCTACCGGTGCAGTTTCCAAGGAATCCTCGCCGTTGCCATAATAGATGCGGACCTTCTCGTCCTCGGGGATGTTCATGCTTTCGATATCATCGAAGGTCTTTTCGGCGTAAGCCGCTAACTCTTCGGCTCGGTCTTCGACGCCGAAGAGGTCGCCCATGAAGCGGTAGGCTTCAGGTGCAGCAGTCAAGTCGCCATCCACGACGACGACAGGAATTCCCAGGCTATCCTGCAGAGCATCCGCATCGGAAATGGTGGCGTCGTTAATGGTGCCGACAATGAGGGCAATGGTGGGGTCTGCTGCAATAACGGCCTCGAAGTTGATGGCATCGCCCATACCAAAGTTTGGCAAGTCCTGATACTCCTCGAGGATGACGCTTCTTTCCACCTCGTTAAGCTCGTAGTTCCAGCCTAGTAGCTTCTCAGGAACTAGGGTGTAGAGGTAGATGGCGGTGACAGGGTTTTGCGAGAAGATGGTATCGATATGACTAGGAACGACAACGCTCCGGCCAGCCATATCGATTATCTCGCGGTTTTGATCAGCCTCCGCATCATCTTCAGTGCTTTCGCTAGTTGAGCTTTCCTCGGAAGACTCATCACTTTCACTAGCTTGGCTAGCGGAAGTTTCCTCTGCTGTTGTAGACTCCTCAATCTCTTTCTCGTCAGTCGTTTCATTGCTGCAAGCGACCAGCATGGTTAGAGCTAAGGTCAAAAGCAAAAGTAGGGACAAAAAATTTTTTCTCATTTCATTATTCTCCTTTCTATATGAACAAAGAAACAAACTTGCTTCCTTGCCAATAGCATAAAGCACCATAGGTCATTATCTTCAAACAGATGAATTATTCTATACAAACGTTTCCATTACAAACCGTTATGGTGTATTATTAAATAAGGTCATTTGCTTATCCAAGTAATATGACAAAGATAATAAAATCGTTCGCAAATTAGATAAGGAAGGAACAGTATGGACGTCAACAATAAAACCATTCACGAGGAAAGTATTCAGAGGCGGCGTTACCGAATCGTCCTCCTTGTGATGTTCATTGCAATGCTCATTGCCACTTTTATTTCCTTCGGCATCGGTTATTATCCGCTCTCGCCAGGACAGGTTGTGGCTGCTTTCGCCTCAAAGTTCGGCTATGAAGGGGAAGTCTTGCCTCAGGCAATGACCATCTTCTGGAACATCCGCCTGCCTAGGATCTTGTCTGCCATCTTCATCGGCGCATCCCTATCCGTTGCAGGTTCTACATACCAGGGCATGTTTCGCAACCCCTTGGTCTCCCCAGATATCCTGGGCGTCTCCTCCGGAGCAGGCCTAGGCGCAGCCTTTGCCATCCTGAACGGCGCCCCCAACTCACTAGTCCAAGGCGCGGCTTTCGCCGGCGGTATACTCGCCGTCATCGCCGCCTACATCATCAGCCGAAAATCCACCTATTCTCATACCTTGAGCTTGGTGTTGACGGGATCAATGATCATGGCCCTATGCAATGCGGGCATCACGATGATTAAGTACGTGGCGGACCCTAACGATGTCTTGCAGCAGATTACCTTCTGGCTCATGGGTAGCCTGACCAAAACCACCATGGACGCCTTTATGTGGAGCTTCGTGCCCATGATTATCGGCCTGGTGATTATCTTCGTCCTCCGCTGGCGGATTAACCTGCTCACCTTGGACGAGGAAGAAGCCAAGAGCCTTGGCATCAACATCCGCTTCTACCGTATTATCTTCATCGCGGCGGCCACTTTGCTCAGCGCGGCGGCTGTTTGCCTGGGCGGTCTGATTGGTTGGGTGGGGTTGATGATTCCACACATGGCCCGGGCCATAGTCGGCGTAGACTACAAACGCCTCATCCCCGCGGCGGCCATGCTTGGCGCCACCTACCTTGTCCTCATGGACGATTTAGCGAGGGCCATCCTGTCGATGGAACTGCCCATCGGTGTGGTAACGAGCATCATGGGTGCCCCCTTCTTCGTGTATCTGATCATCCGCCGAAAGGAGAGAACCTGATATGTTATTAGAAATCGACAACCTATACGGTGGTTACGGGTCCGGGGACATCGTCAAGGGCGTATCCGCCTTCGCCGATGCGGGCGAAATCCTCTGCCTAGTGGGCCCAAACGGCTGTGGTAAAACCACCCTATTTCGGCTCATCCTGGGTTCGATCGAAGCCTCTCAAGGGACCATCATGATCGATGGCAAACCGACCAAGGACATGACGTCCAAGGAGTTAGCCCAGCTGATTGCCTACATTCCCCAATACCACAGGCCTATCTATGACTACACGGTCTTGGACGTGGTCGTTATGGGGCGGGCGGCCCACCTATCGGCTTTCGAAACGCCTAAAGCGGTAGACAGGGAAGTTGCTTTCGCCGCCTTGAAACGGATCAACGCCCTCCACTTGGCCAATAAAAAGTACACTACCCTCAGTGGTGGACAGCGGCAGATGGTGCTCATTGCTAGGGCAATCTGCCAGTCGGCTAAAATCTTCGTCATGGACGAGCCCGCTGCCAACCTGGACTACGCCAACCACCAACTTTTAATGGAGATGATTGTCCAGCTAGCTGAGGAAGGGTTTTGCATCGTCATGTCGACCCACTCGCCGGAACATCCAGCGTCCATCGCCAGCAAAGTTTTGATGATGAAGGAGGGAAGGGTGTCCGCTTTCGGTCACCCGGACGATGTCATTAGCTCAGAAAACCTCGAAGCTGTCTACGGCATTGAGATGGACATTGCCGTCTTCCACGACCGCTACGGTATGAAAAGGACGATTTGCCTGCCCGTCAAAGATCCGAATAGACAGCTGGATGTCGAAGAGCTAAGCTAATTGTTTTAGAAAACAACTTGATGCATCCATCTTACTGGAAAGCGATTACCTTGTCAAGAATACTGCAGATAGGAGACCAATTTGTTGAATAGAGAAGACCATAACGTGAAGAATCTAGCTTCAGACATGCCGGCAAGCGCCCAAATGACAGGGCTTGCCCAAGGATACTTGCCCACCAATAACCGTCAAGCCCTAGACTACTACATCAGCATGCTGGCGGACCAAACCACCACCCTTCCCGACCTATCGGTGAAGAAGTGGAACAAGCGGGCGGAGGCCTGGAAGAAGAAAGATGCTAAGGAGGGCGACAAGAACCTCAGGGTCGACCACGCTCTGGACCTGCTGATGGAGAAGAATATTTTGCACCCTGAGGCAAAGGTCGTCGACATCGGCTGCGGCCCAGCGAAGTTTGTTGCAGCCTTCTCAGAGAAGACGGGCCATGTTCTGGGCATCGACCTATCCGATAAAATGATTGAGCACGGTAAGATCTACCTGAAGGAACAGGGCATCACCAATGCGGACTTAAAGATTGCTGATTTCACCAAGCTAGATATCGACGAGGAGGGCTATAGAGGCGCCTTCGATTTGGCCTTCAGCTCGATGACACCCGCCATTCAAGACATAAAAGGATTATGGAAAATGATGAAGATGTCTCGCGCCTACTGCTGCAATGTGACTCATGTGGGGCACGAGAATAGTCTGCAAACCCAGATCATGGCTGACCTCTTCCAGCGCCCAGTACCCGCTCGCTGGTCAGGCCGGTGGTTCTACGCCCTCTTCAATATTCTCTTCCTGCTGGGTTACAGCCCCGAAACCAGCTTCAGCACCCGCCACAGAGAAGAGTGGATTGAGCCAAGCGAGGATTACGCTAAGCTTTTTATGGACCAGATGTTAAGAGAAGAGGACCACAGCAACGAAATCAAGAAAAAGATCGTAGGCTGGATGGAGGATAATGCCAACGACGATGGCCTCCTCCTCGAAGTGCGTGACACCACTTACGGCACCACCCTTTGGGATGTCCGCAAGCGGGTTGACCGCCCAGAGTATAAAAAGATGATGTAAGCATTAAAAAAGAAATGAGCTGACCAGCTCATCTCTTTTTTTACTCAAAATCTTTTATATCTTCGGCTGCCGTCGTCGTGAAGAAGAAGGGCGGCTCTTGGTAAGCCTTCTCGAAAATCTCCTCTTCCTTTCTCTTCAGCTCATCG
The DNA here is from genome assembly GCA_964346245.1 of uncultured Peptoniphilaceae bacterium. GTDB lineage: Bacteria > Bacillota > Clostridia > Tissierellales > Peptoniphilaceae > CAYFUF01. The sequence continues at coordinate 17,046 of CAYFUF010000014.1, forward strand.
GCAAGCTCAACATTATCTGGTTCTGCCTCGCTTGCTTTTTTCAAGGCGTTTATCATTTCCATATCTTCAGGGTCCACGTGGAAGCCCGCTAGCAAATCGTCATATTTGACCACCAGGGCCTTCTTCACAAAACGGTAGCTGGACAAGGGATAGGACTTATAGTTCATCTTGAATTCAAGAATCTTTTGATACATACATTGCACCCCCACATATCGAATTTCGTCTATCTATAGTATAGCCTGTATCGGGGGACAGGGGAGAAGATACTTATCTTTTCTCAGCCAATTTCACCTATTTATCTTCCGAATGATACAAGTCCTCGTAGGCCTGCCTTGTAGAGAGGATAAAACCGCCCATATGGTCAAGGGACATAGGCTTGTGGTCCAAATTGAGGAAGATGAGGTCCAATTCTTGGGCCATCAAAAAGTAAGGCGCATAATCCCATGGCCCACTGAGGTAGTTAAGATAGATGCCAAAGCGGCCATCGACCACGCGGGCGCCATCCAAACCGCAGGTGCCCACCGTTCGGGTAGCGAAGGAGCCGCGGACCAAGCGGCCAAAGAGGTCTTCATTGAAGATGAACATGCGGCGGACATCCACGGAGCTGATGACCTCGTGGAGCGGCAGATTCTTTGGCGTAGCTAGGGGCTCGCCATCGAGAAAGACGCCTTTTCCTGCCATCGCATGGTAGAGCTTGTCCCGCCTGATTTCGTATATATAGGAGAGGAGGGGCTTTCCATCATGGAAGTAGGCAACCAAGGTACAGAATTGGTCCCCCTGCTTGACGAAGTTGGTGGTGCCATCGATGGGGTCGATTACCCACAAGTCCTTCTTATCATAGATTTTATCTTTGACATAGGTTTCCTCGCCCAAGATGTTGTGGTCGGGGAATTTTTCAAGGATTGCCTGGGTCAGGTAGTCCTCTAAGCCCTTATCCACCGCAGTCACCAGGTCTCTGGGATTGCTCTTTTCTTGGACTTCTCCTATGTCGGTTACTTCCAGGAAGTGGGGGATGGTTCGCAGAATGTCTTGCATCCAAACATCGATACTAGCTAGGTCTTTCACAGTTTCCTCCTCAGTGTGGTGGTCTTGTCTAGAAATATAAATCAACTCTTATGCTGAAGAAAGTTGCCCTTCCCTTCAGCATCCAGCCTAAGCCTTCTGGCAAAATTCAACGACCTTGCCCAGCAGGGGCTCGAAGTTCACGCCTCTTTCCTGGAAGCCTGGTTGGCTGGTGGATAGTTCGATGGCATCGTACACGAAGTGCCCAGCGAAAGACACCGAATCAGCCAAAGAATGTCCGCTGAAGAGGCCCGCGACCACGCAGGATGCGAAGAGGTCGCCCGTTCCGTGCAGAGACTTCTCATGTAGCGGATTGGCCAACTCTTGGTAAGCGAAGTTGTTGCCCTTGATCGCATTGACAACATTCTCTCCTCGGTTGATGCCCTTCAAAACAACAGCCTTGGCACCGCTCTTTAAAAACTGGTCAAGGATTTCTTCCGCTTGTTCGCTGGTCAGCTCCTGTCCTGGATAGTCGATATCCAGAAGGAGGGAGGCCTCTGTAATATTTGGTGTCAAGACATCAGCGTAAGGGACCAGCCTCTTCATCTCGTCGCACATTTCCTTAGTATAGGTGGGATAAGCCTTGCCATGGTCACCCATCACCGGGTCCACCACCTTGAAGGCATCATCCTCGTATTGGAAGTATTTTTCAATAATTGATATTTGCTCCGATGAACCCAAGAATCCGGTATAGATTCCGGCAACATCAATGCCCAGCTTCTCCCAACTGTCCATATACTCTGGCAAGAATGATGTCGTATCCAAGAGGGCAAAAGGATCCAAGTTCGTCTGAGCGGAAACTACAGAAGTGGGAATTGGAAGAACATCTACTCCAGCTAAGGAAACCACTGGCATGACCACCGCTAATGAACAATTTCCATATCCACAGATGTCATGTATAGCGGCCAGTCTGGGAATCAGTCCTTTTTCTAACACGGGTAAAATAAACTCTTTTTGCATACCCTTCTCTTTCTAGATCAACCTTAAGGTCAATAGGTAATATTTTCCTACTAACAGTAGTAAGAATCCTTTATCTATCATATAGCATGTGGTATAAAAATCAAAATCCAAGCGGCAGCCGCTTGCCCTAGTGAGGGTGGCTTGTTGGCTTCTGGGCTGATGGGCGTCTCCAAGGCATGGCCCTTTTTAGGCACACGGGCCATGAGCGTCCCAAAGCGTCCCAGAAGCATGGCCCCTATGAGGCACACGGGCCATGAGCGTCCCAAAGCGTCCCAGAAGCATGGCCCACGCCTACTTTTACTGTGGAAATTTCAAAACGATTAATCCAACAGTAATAATTGTGTCCAAATTACTGTTGGAAAAACATTTCCAGAAATCCTACAGTAATAAATACGCTATTATTACTGTATAAAAGAGTTTTCTAAGAATCCAACAGTAATAATAGCAAAAAAGTTACTGTTGGAAACGCTATTTTTCAGATTCAACAGTAATGTTCGCAGCGAAGAGGGAGGGCAAGCCCAGCCACTCAAATCCGTGTGCTTTAGTCCCTAAAAATGGGCATAAGCGCACAGATCGGATAGCATGTCCAGGCTATAGTCACTAATGAACTCCGTTGCCACTTGTAGAAAACTTCAATTATTGGGTTGTGGTCAAGAATAAAGGCTCTGATAATCTAATAGCAATAGAAATTATACTAGTGCCAACGGAGTCTCATCATGGATAAGAGTGCATTATACAAACAGATTGGTAGCGAAATTAGAAAAGCAAGAGCCCATAAGGCCTTGACGCAAGAGGAGCTTGCAGAGTTGATTGGCAAATCTCCCCAATACATCTCCGACTTGGAGCGGGGTGTGGTTGGCTGCTCGGTCAATGCTTTAAGGGATTTATGCAGCGTGCTCGGGCTGTCCAGCGACCAAGTCTTATTTGGCCACCCCAGCAGCTCGGTAGCTGGTCTTGTCAACTACTTTGGCGACTTGGATGATCAGGAAGCCCACATCGCAAGCAATATCATGTCGGAGATTCTGTCTCTCTACAGGGCAGGGAATAAAGATGACGTGTAGGAAATCATTAAAAGTAGGTGAAAAGCGCCCACCTGTTATAATGGGAACAGATTATAGGAGGTGGATATGTATTCTTTATTCTTTGAGCAAAAGATTTTCAAGATTGTTGACGATTACCCCATCACCGATGAGGGAGGCAATGAAGTCTACCGGGTCAAGCAACAGTTCAAGATGTTTGGCTTTCATATTGATGTCTACTACCCCAACGGAGCGCTCTGTTTTTCCATCGACCGGAAGATAGTTGCCTTCCTGCCCAAGTTTTTTGTTACTTTCTCCAATGGAGCTCAACTCACGCTGCAAGGTAAATTGTCTTTCTTCGGCCAACGCATAGACGTCGAAGGCGACCAGATTCCCATCAATCTGGAAGGAAACTTCCTCAACTACAACTTTGATATCTACGCTGGCGGCGGCCTCATCGGCCAAGTCCACCAAGCCTTCTCTTTCCGAGACAAGTTCGAGCTACAGATTCATAATCCCAGCTACCAGGACCTGGTCGTCGCTTTAGCGATTGCCGTCGACCAAATCAAAGACTCAGCTAGCAAAAGTCGTAGTCGGGATAAGGACTAGTTTTCTGTCCACTTCAAGGAGAGGGTTCGCAAAACATCCTAATCAATAGATAAAGGGCCAGGCTTCCATGCCTGGCCCTTATTCATTCAAGTATTATTCGTTGGTTTCATCATCAGCAGGAGGCGCTTGCTCTGGAGCATCTTGCTGTGGAGTAGGTTTGCTCTGGTCGTGGCCGCACTCTGGGCAGAACTTGGCATTGGCTGGAACCGTTGCGCCGCAGTTGGTGCAAGCGTTGGTCTTTGGCTCTGGCTTCTTTGTGCCGCAGTTGGTGCAGAATTTGCCCGTGTTTTCGGTGCCACACTCTGGACAGAACCAGGCAGCCGAACCGCCGACATCTTCGACGTTAATCTCTCTACCGTCGTTTTTCAGCTGCTGTGCTTGTTGCTCAGCTTGTTGTTGGGCCTGCTGTTGAGCCTGCTGTTGCTGCTGCTGTTGCATCTGTTGATTTTGCATTTGCTGTTGGTTGGATTGGGAGAATTGACCCATTCCGCCACCACCTAAGGTACCCATGCCTAGGCCCATACCTAAGAAAGCACCGCCGGCGCCACCTTCGTTAGAACCCGCTGCTTCAATACCTCTAGCAACAGAACCTTGGACGTAACCTTCTCTGATCGATGGATCGGATAGGGCAGCACCACGGTTTCTCATGCCGATAATCTCTTGAGATTCTTCGGTGTAGGAGATGGAGTTGACGGAGACGGCTTCAATGACGAAACCTCTCAGGTCGGTCCAGCGCTCATCGAGGATTTCTTGCATGAAGTTAGCCAGTTCCACACCCTTAGATTGAATGAAGGAAACGCGCTCGCCTTCTGCCGAATATTGGTTAAGTGCTGCTTGGAAAGCCGTTAAGAATTCACCTCGGTACTGCTCGTTGACATCATTGATGAGGATTGGGCTATCCATGCTACGATCGCCAACTTCAATGTAGAACTTGATTGGGTCGACAACACGGATGGAGTAGGTACCGAATGAGCGTAGGAAGAGCTCAGCATTGTAGAAGCTATCGAAGTAGGCAACTGGATTTGGTGTGCCATACTTGATGCCACGAATCTCTTGCAAGTTAACGAAGACAACCTTTTGCTTTAAAGGCGTGCTTCCCGAATAGCGGAAACGGTTAAAGGTTTCCTTAATGGTGCCGCCTAGTTGACCGTTCATCAAAGAAGGAAGCGATGAGTTGTCAACCGTGTAGTAGCCAGGTTCAGCAGTGTAATCAACGATCTTTCCACCGTCGACAAGCATCATAAATTGACCCTCTTGCACATGAATTTGGGAACCGTTCGAAATCGTATCAACGGTACCTTTCGTGTTGCTGTTTCTTGGGTCGTTAGGACGTACACGTACGCCAGGGGCCATGATGGTTTCCGGGGTCATCCGATCCGATTCAATTACCTCTAACCACTGATCACTGAGACCGCCACCAATTGCGCCAGCTAAAGATTTAATTAAGCCCATTCATTTCCTCCTATTAACTAAAATATTTCTGTCTTGCTTTATTATACCCGATTAAGTCTGAACTTGGGTAATCAATGTAGTAAAGGGCTACATGATAAGTACATAATTTATGTCCATAATAAAGTATAAAACTATTATATTTGATATAATAGAGAACCTAGCGAAGCTGTTTTCTACAAATCGCTCATTTCTACGATTGTTAGCTCAAGTATAAGCTGAAAATATAGTGAAATTATGATGAAAGAGATAGCGGAAATAAATTAGACTGTGAGGGGAAAGAATGGCTAATCAACCGGGGAGAAATAATAGCCCTAAAACACCAACCTATTACATCTTGATTGCCCTTGTCGTCCTCTTTGTCTTTAACCTGATTTTTGGAAGTCAGCTCATGTCTTCCAATCTAAAGGAAGTGACCTACTCCGAGTTCACGACCATGATCGAAGAAGGCAAAGTAGACAAAGTCGTAGCGGAATCGAATTTCTACCGCTTCGAGGCTAAGGACAATAACAATACAAAACGAGAATACAAGACTGGGCCTTGGAATGACACCGAAGCCCTAACACAATTATTACGGGACAACAATGTGGAATTTACGGCGGAGATTCCGTCCACACCAAACCCTATCCTGTCCTTTATCCTGAGCTTTATATTGCCCATCGGCTTGCTCCTATTCGTTGGACGAATGATGATGCGCAACATGGGTGGCGGCGGTGGCATGAACATCGGCAAGTCCAGCGCCAAGATGTATGTCAAGAATGACTCCAGAAAGACCTTCCATGACGTAGCCGGTCAAGATGAGGCAAAAGAGAGTTTGAATGAGATTGTTGACTTCTTGGACAAGCCAGCCAAGTACACTGAAATTGGCGCGGTCTGCCCTAAGGGAATCTTGCTCGTCGGCCCTCCAGGCACCGGTAAAACCCTGCTTGCTCAAGCGGTAGCTGGCGAAGCGGACGTTCCTTTCTTCTCCGCATCAGGCTCCGAGTTTGTCGAGCTTTTCGTCGGTAACGGTGCAGCCAAAATCAGAGACCTCTTCAAGGAAGCCAAGAAGAAGGCCCCCTGTATCGTCTTCATCGATGAGATCGATGCTATCGGTAAGAAGAGGGACAGCCACGGCCTAGGTGGAAACGATGAGAGAGAGCAGACCCTTAACCAGCTCCTCAGCGAGATGGATGGTTTCGAGGGCAACTCCGGTGTCGTCATCCTAGCGGCGACCAACCGCCCAGAAATTCTAGATCCAGCCTTGACCAGACCCGGCCGTTTCGACCGCCAAGTCCGTGTCGAGCTACCAGATATCATCGGCCGAGAGGAAATCTTGAAAGTCCACGCTAAGGATGTCAAGATGGACTCTTCCGTCGAGTTGAAGAACATTGCCAAGATGACCGCCGGCGCCTCCGGCGCCGACCTAGCCAACATCATCAACGAGGGTGCCCTCCGGGCCGTCCGCTTCAAGAGGGACAGGGTCATCGAGGAAGACCTAGTTGAATCGGTAGAAGTTGTCATCGCCGGCCAACAGAAGAAGAACTCTGTCATCACCGACCGGGATAAGAAGATGATTGCTTACCACGAGGTTGGCCACGCCCTGGTTGCCGCAATGCAAAAGCATTCCGCACCAGTCACTAAGATTACCATCATCCCAAGAACTTCAGGCGCCTTGGGTTACACCATGCAGGTGGAGGAGGACGAGAAGGTCCTCATGACCGTTGGCGATATTTTCCAGCAAATTGTCACCCTGACCGGTGGCCGGACCGCTGAAGAATTAATTTTTGATACCAAGACGACAGGCGCTTCCAACGATATCGAGAGAGCAACCAAGATGGCAAGGGCAATGGTCACCCGCTTTGGCATGACCGATGAATTCAATTTCGTTGCCTTGGAAACCAACAGCAACCCCTATTTGGGTGGAGACGCTCATCTGCAAGCAGCACCAGGCACAGCTAAGGTTGTCGACGATAAGGTAAGAGAGATTATCTCCGATGCCCACCAGACAGCAACCAGCATTTTGAAAAAGCATATGCAGCAGCTCCACGACATTGCCTCCTACCTGTTAGAGAAAGAGACCATCACAGGGGAAGAATTCATGGATGTCCTCAACCGTAGCTTAGAATTCTACGGGATGGATTCCATCAGTGAGCTGAAGAAGCAGGAGGAAGCCGAGAAGAAGGCGCTGGAAGAGCGCCTAAACAACAGACTTAGCTCATCCCAGGACAGCCCAGTGACCGACCTGGATGGAGATAAGGGTGGTCATAAGACAGAACAGAAGACCTCTGACCACGAACGAGTAGATCAAGAGAAAGAACAGGCAAAGGATGTCTACGTGGAACCTTTCGAGACAGGCCTTTCTATCGATGACGATCCGCTCGATGACAATCCGCCACATCAGGACGATAACAACGACCCGACTAGGCGCTAAACAACCGTTAAGAAGGGCTTAAATTATTGATTTTCCAATGATTTAAGCCTTTTCAAATGGTAAGTTGCAATCTATAATAGAGAAAAAAGAGGAAAGAAATGGGAGATCTTATAAAAGAAAAAGTCTATATCACAGGACATCGGGTGCCCGATACCGATTCCATATGTTCGGCTTTAGCTTATGCTGAGCTGAAAAACAGAATTGGGGATATGGAGGCAATCCCAGTCCGCCTCGGAGAGCTTAACCAAGAAACACGTTTTGTTCTGGATTACTTTAAGGTGAAGGCGCCAGTCTACATGGACTCCATCAAGCCCTTGCTAAAAGATATTGAGATTGACCGAGCCCATGGAGTGTCCGGTTCTACTTCCCTGTCTAAGGCAAGCGAAATCATTGAGAACAACCACTTGAACAGCTTGGCTGTCGTGGACAACGATGAGAAGTTGGAGGGAATTGTTTCCCTATCCAATATCACCAAGACCTATGCCAACATCTGGGACGACACCATCATCGGTCGGTCGAATACCCCTTTGACCAACATCACCGAAGTATTGTCGGCCAAGGTGGTAGTTAAGCCAGATAAGCCAAGACCCTTCGATGGATCCTTCAATATCTATGCGATGCACCACCTGGACAACCAGCTCATTAAAGAAAATGACATTGTCCTAGTGGGCGACCGTTTCGATGCCCAAAAAGATGCAATCGAAAGGGGCGTCTCCCTCTTGGTCCTCACCAATAACACTCAGATGAGCGAGGAGCTCTGCGACCTTGCTCATGAGATGGGGGTAACGGTCATCTCGTCCAGCTTGACCACCTTTATCGCAGCCCGCATGATTCCCCAAGCGGTACCTATTTCCTTCCTCATGACTAAAAATGACATCGTCTGCTTCTATGAGGAGCAATCCTTGGAAGTCGTCCAAAAGAAGATGGCAGAGACCAGATTCCGCAGCTATCCTGTCCTTAACGCCAACAATGAGGTAATCGGCTCAATCAGCCGCTTCCACTTGATCAATGTTCGCAAGAAGAAACTCATTCAGGTGGACCACAACGAGGCAAGCCAATCCATACCAGACATTGACCACGCTGAGATTATTGAAATTATTGACCACCACAGGGTCGCCAATGTGACGACCAGTCAGCCCATCTACTTCCGCAATATGCCGGTAGGCTGCACATCTACCATCATTTCCCAAATGTTCTTCGAGCAGGGCATCCGCCCCAGCAAGGAGGCAGCAGGTCTCATGAGTGCGGCCATCATTTCCGACACCTTGCTCTTCCGCTCTCCAACCTCAACGGCCATGGACAAGTTAGCCCTAGAGCGCCTTGCCCCCATCGCTGGCATAGATCCAGAGACTTTTGCCATGGAGATGTTCCGGGTAGGCACCGACCTGACGGGCAAGAAGCCAACGGAGCTTTTGACCCAAGATGTCAAGTTCTACACCATAGCGGATGTCAAGGTTAAGGTTGCCCAAGTCTTCACCATGAATCTGGGGGAAATCGATGATTTGATCAGCCGCCTAATTACCAGGATGAAGGAGCTGCTTGCTTCCCAGGAAGAGGACACCTATGTTTTGGCTATCACCGACCTCTTCAAAGAGACCTCTCAGATTCTCGTGGTCGGCCGTGGGGAAGAGGAGATTGCTTTGGAGTTTGGGCAAGTGTTGAGAGATCACTCCTTTATGGCCGATGGCGTCTTGTCTCGTAAGAAGCAGCTTATTCCGGTGATCAATCAGGCAATCAGCAAGTTGGTTCAGCAGGTTGGCTAGGTCTTGCCGTTTATCCTTAGTTCATTCGATTTGTCGGTTGAGCTTACGGTAAGATAAGTGAAAAGAAAGCGTGTAGCAGATGAAAAAAGCACAGTGGAAGGAAGGGGAAGACACTCTGGTTGTCGACCTGGATGTCAAGCAAGCGAATTGGAGTCAATCACCGGCATTGGAATTGGCTAAGGATTACCTCTTAGCCGGGCAGCTGGTCTCCTTTCCCACCGAAACCGTCTATGGCTTGGGTGGGGACGGCTTGAATCCAGAAGCCTGTCTGAACATATTTGGGGTCAAGCGAAGACCGGCGGATAACCCTCTCATTCTCCATGTGGACAGCTTGGATATGGCCAAGCGCTTAGTGACAAAAGAAGCGGGCAATGTGATGGATAAGTGGGAAGGGGTGTTGGCGAAGTTATGGCCCGGTCCCTTAACCTTGATCTTCCACCGCTCTGAACTTGTTCCTGATGTGGTGACTGCAGGCGGAGACACGGTGGCTATCCGGATGCCTGACCACCCCATCGCAAAGGCTTTAATCCAGATGACGGAGAAACCTATCGCTGCCCCATCGGCTAACCGATCGGGCAGGCCCAGCCCAACCAATGCCCAGGATGTCTATGAGGACTTGGCGGGGGCAATCCCCCTGATTGTGGATGGGGGCGAATGCAACATTGGCATCGAGTCCACGGTGGTGGATATGACGGGGGCCTATCCCATTATTTTGCGGCCGGGCTTCTATACGAAAGAAATTCTGGAAAGCCACTTTGGACAGGTAGGTTATGATGAGGCAATCCTTGGCGAGAACCAGGTGCCTAGGTCGCCTGGGCAGAAGTACAGGCACTATGCTCCTAGGGCGGAGATGATGATCTTTGTCGGAGACCTCGACCAAGTCGATCGGTGCTTGCAAGAAGAGGCCGTTAAGAAAGAGCATGAGGGTAAGCGGGTTGCCGCCCTTATCTTTGAAGAAAACGAGATTCCCCAAGGGATTGATGATATAATTGTACAGAGTTCGGTGCATGACCCAGAAACTATGAGCCACACTCTCTTCAGTAATCTGAGAGAGTTGGACCGGCGGGGTGCGGACCTAATCTTAGCGGTCGGCTTCAATGAGGTCGAAGGCCTAGCGGTTTCTATTATGAATCGAATGAGAAAATCGGCATCAAATCACGTGATAATTTGCTAATTTTGATGTCAATACTTACTTTTGGTGGTACAATAATTTGATGAAAATTTTTGTACTTCATTTTCATGCAATGAAATCGGAAAGAAAATTAACTTAATACTATTGGGACAAATCAGGAGGAATTTATGGGAAAAGTAACCGTTGTTGATCATCCACTAATCAAGCACAAAGTTTCTATTCTGCGCCAAAAAGATACTGGTACGAATGAATTCCGCCGTCTGGCTAATGAGATTGCAATGCTAGAGGCATACGAAGCAACCCGCGACTTAGAATTAGAAGAATACCCCATCGAAACTCCACTAGAGAAGACAACGGGTTACCGCTTATCTGGTAAAAAGCTAGCTTGCGTACCTATTCTACGCGCTGGTTTAGGAATGGTCGATGCCTTCTTGGATATCGTTCCTACTGCTCGAGTAGGACACATCGGTCTTTACCGTGATCCTGAGACGTTTAAAGCGATTGAATACTATATCAAGTTACCTCAAGACGTTTCTGAGCGCGAAATCTTCGTCTTAGATCCTATGGTGGCAACGGGTAATACTCTGGAAGCGGCTATCGGCATGCTGAAGGAACACGGCTGCAAGAATATCCGTGTTATTGCCCTGATTGCAGCTCCTGAAGGATTAAAGCTACTTCAAGAAAAACACCCTGACGTTGATATCTATATTGCAGCTCTTGACCCATGCCTAGACGACCATATGTACATTCGCCCAGGTTTAGGTGATGCAGGCGACCGTCTATTTGGAACAAAATAGAACTTTCGCAATAAAATCATCAGTTATGATATAAGAGACTTGCTCTTGTAATTGATGTTTCAAAAAGGAGAAAGTCATGGAATATTTTAGAATTAGAAATAGTGGCCCGCTGAAAGGTTCCGTCAAAGTTAGCGGTGCAAAGAATGCTGCCCTCCCTATATTAGCAGCATGCCTTTTGGGTACAGAGGGAATTATCCTTTCGGACCTACCCCCGCTGAAAGATGTGGAGGTCATGGTTGAAGTCTTGAAGGCCCTAGGCTGCAAAGTAGAGTATGAGGATGAAACTACCTTGCACATTGACCCCTCACAGGTCAACTGCACGGAGGCTCCTTCGGATCTCATGAATAAGATGAGGGCGTCCTTCCTCGTTATGGGCCCTTTACTTACTCGCTTTGGCAAGACTAACACGAGAATGCCTGGTGGTTGCAATATTGGAAAGAGGCCTGTGGACCTTCATCTCAAGGGTTTTGAAACGCTTGGTGCAACTATCGATGAAGACCCCGAGGCAATCGGCGCAGTTGCTCCTGAAGGAGGCCTAGTTGGTAAATCCGTTTACCTAGACTTCCCATCGGTTGGTGCAACGCAGAATATCATGATGGCGGCGACCCTAGCCAAGGGAGAAACCAGAATCGAGAATGCTGCTAAGGAGCCAGAGATTGTTGACCTCGCCAACTTCTTGACCAAGATGGGCGCAAGAGTCCGCGGTGCTGGTACATCCAACATCATTATCGAAGGGGTAGAAAAGCTTACGGGAGCTAGCCACAATATTATTCCTGACCGAATCGAAGCAGCAACCTTCCTCGTTGGTGCAGCGATGACTGGCGGAGATGTGCGGGTGGAGAATGTCATTGCCTCCCACATTCGCCCTATCATTGCCAAGCTGATTGAAGTAGGCTGCGAAGTTGTTGAAAATGAAGATGAGGACGTGATCGAGGTAAGGGGAACGGACAAGCTCAAAGCAACCAAGATTAGAACCCTACCTTATCCGGGATTTCCGACGGATGTTCAGGCTCAGTTTATGGCCCTCATGACGGTTTGCGAGGGAATGAGCCAGGTGGAGGAGACGGTTTTCGAGAACCGCTTCATGCACGTGGAGGAGCTATCCAAGATGGGTGCTCTGATCATTACCGAAGGAAAGACGGCTGTCATCCGTGGGACCAAGGAAATCGTCGGCGCTAAGGTGAAGGCGACGGACTTGCGGGCGGGAGCAGCTTTGGTCCTAGCTGGCTGTGTCGCTAAGGGCGAAACAGAAGTTCACGACATTTATCATATCGATCGAGGTTACTACCACTTAGAAGATAAGCTGAGAAATCTAGGGGCAGATATCGAGCGAATAACTGAATAAGCACACATCTGAAAGGAAAGTGTCATGCAAGTAATGGGAACGGTGTCATCAATTCGATTTCGTAATGAAGAGAATGGTTGGACCGTGCTCGTTCTGTCGACGGAAGACGGGGATATTACTTGTACTGGCACTTTTTTATTTATCCAAGAAGGAGAGCTGTGGGAGATGGACGGAGAGTTTATCTTCCACGAGAAGTTCGGCCAACAGATTCAAGTGAAGGTGGCAAAAAAGCAGGTCCCGAAAACTACAGACCAGATTGAGCGCTATTTGTCTTCAGGCCTAATTCCCCATATCGGGCCCAAGACGGCTAAAAAGCTTGTGGACAAGTATGGTGAGAAGGTAATCGACAAGATTCTAGAGGACGAGAAGACCCTTCTGAAAATTCCTGGCATCGGCAAGAAGAAGGCGGGGGCAATCCGCCAGGCGCTAGCCGACCAAGAGGAGAACAGGGAAATCTCTATCTTTTTGCAAAGCTTGGAGATTGGACCCAAGACGGCTGCCCAGATTATACAAACCTACGGAGACCAGACGATACCTGCCATTGAAAAAAATCCCTACCAGCTCATCGATGATGTGGACGGGATTGGCTTTCGACTTGCGGATAAGATTGCAAGAAACTACGGTATTGAGGATGATTCACCCTTCCGCTTGAAGGCGGCTATCCTCTATCTTTTACAGAGGGAGGCAAGGGATCAGGGCTTAAGCTTCTTGCGGCGAGAAGAGCTGGAGACGGGCATGGCCAAGCTTTTGGGCAAGGCACCTGAAGACTTGGACCGCCTGCTCTTCGATTTGGAAATTGCGGGCAAGCTCAAGCATGACCACAAGAATGACCGCTGGTATGAAAAAGAGCTCTATGAGGTAGAAAATGAGATCGCCAACAAGTTAGCCCAGATGGTGGCTTATCCTCTGATTGACCGCTTGGACTTCGACCCACTCCTGGTGGAAGTGGAGATGGGGGTTAGGCTCGCGGAAAAGCAGATCGATGCGATTGACCTTGCCTCCAAAAACCAGATTATGGTTCTGACCGGCGGCCCTGGAACGGGCAAGACCACCGTCTTGAAGGCAATCCTGACCCTGTTTGATAAGAACGGCCTGAACACGGTGCTAGCGGCACCGACTGGTCGTGCCGCTAAGCGGATGGAAGAGTCTACGGGTAGAGCTGCAATCACCCTGCACCGCCTCTTAGGCTACCGGGGTGGCAAGGATGGGGATAGCCTAAAGCCCGAGAAAAATGAGGACGATCCGCTGACTTGCGATGCCATCATCATCGACGAGGCGAGCATGATTGACATCTTCCTGATGGGTAACCTGATGAAGGCGGTCATGCCAGAGACCCGACTAGTTTTCGTGGGCGATATCGACCAGCTTCCCTCCGTGGGACCCGGCAATGTCCTCCAGGACCTGATCCAGTCCCAAATTATTGCTACGGTTAAGCTGGATACCATCTACCGGCAAAGCGCCGAGTCTTTGATTGTGACCAACGCCCACCGCATTAACCACGGGGAAGAGCCCATCCTCAACCAGTCGGATAAGGATTTCTTCTTCCTACCAACGGCGAACGCTGTGGACGCCTTGGATGTCATCATCGACCTGGTCATCCGCCGCCTACCTAGCCATTACGGACTCAAAGCCAAGACCGATATTCAAGTCCTGTCCGCCATGAAAAAAGGACCATGCGGCGTTGAAAACCTCAACCTCAGCCTCCAGCAGGCCTTGAACCCTAAGAATCCCAAGAAGCATGAAATCGAAGTCAGAGACCAAGTCTTCCGGGAGGGGGACTCGGTTATGCAGTCGCGCAACAACTACAAGATGACCTGGAAAGAGAGGCCTTCTGCAAAAAGCAGCCTCCTTCACGGAGATGAGGAGATGGTGGAAGGGGAAGGCGTCTACAATGGCGACTTCGGCCTGATTGAACGGATTGACCCCGAAGGTGAATGGCTGGAAGTGGATTTTGAGGGCCGCTTAGCTCGCTATAGCGAAGAGGACTTTAAGGATTTGATTCACTCCTTTGCCATCACCATCCATAAGTCCCAAGGTTCGGAATTCCCCTGTGTGGTCATTCCCTTGGTGGCAGGACCGCCGATGCTTCTAACCAGAAATATCCTTTATACGGCAATAACCAGAGCAAAGAAGCTGGTCGTCTTGGTCGGCAGCCAGAATATGTTAAACGCAATGATCAAGAACAACCTGATCAAGGACAGGAACTCCTCCTTGGATGAGCACCTCCGCCACTACTATAACTTGCAGATCGGTTTACGCGATGACTAGGAAAGAAGAGAGAGGCTTCTGGGGAAGAGGTCTTGGGGCAAACCTCTTGGATATCCTCTTGGGCGACCAAACCAGCTGTCTGAGCTGCGACAATAAGGAGACGGTCCGCTTCCAACTTTGCCCTTCTTGTCTTGAGGAGCTGGAAGCTGTGGATAAGAAAAATATACTGGACGGCAGCCTCAGAAATGAGGAAGACTTTATCGTCTATTCGGCTTACTTCTACAACAACTTTCTGAAGGACATGTATGCCCCTTACAAGTTTGAAAAACAGAGCTATTATCGGGATAGTTTCGGGGCGATGCTTACCGCCTATGCCCTTAGGGAGAAAGATTTTAGGGATTATGCTTGGCTTACCCTGGTGCCCATGAGCCGGGAGAAGGAGATTCTCCGAGGCTACAATCCTTTGGGTGAGCTTGTCCGGTATATGGCCCTCCAACTTGATCTTCCTCTGGTTCACACCTTGAAGAAAGTGAAGAAGAATAAGGAGCAAAATAAGTTAAACCGTGTTCAGAGAGAGCGCAATGTGCTGGGCGCCTTCGGTTTGGATACAAAAAAAGACCAGGTCCGGATGGAAGTGCCGGCTGGTCAGAAGTTTATTCATAAGCAGATTTCCTTGGATGAGCTTGCTCAGACCAAGGGCATCCTTGTGGATGATTTCCTTACCTCTGGTAATACGATGCGGGAGGCAATATCGGTTCTGCGGTCTGCAGATCTGGATGTGGTGGGCCTGACGCTTGCCATGTCCTCTTATCCAAAAGACTGAGATTTCCCATAAGTTAATAAGCGTTGAAGGCTAGCCTACTTGGGGCTAGCTTTTCTTTTGGAAGGACTTATTGGATAAGTTTTCCTCCCCTTGGACAGCCCGGTAAGCGGAGATGATTTCGCCACCGGCAACCATGACCTGGCAAATCATTCGCAGCCAGACGAAGAGGGCAAGGACAGACGCCAAAGACCCGTAGTACAGTGACCACGATGATACGTTGCTCATGAACCAAGAGTAAACGACGGTAATCAAGATGATGGAGACCGCAGCAAAGATGCCTCCAACAGCAGCTTCCCGCCAACGGATGGAGCCGCTGGAAACGAAAGCTGAGCTCTTGTAGAAGCTGATCAGAATGAAGATCATGATGATGCCTGGCAGTATTCGCACGATAATGTTGCCGGCGAAGGCCCAGAAGTCACCCAAGATGTCCTTGATGAAAAGGACATTACCAATGAGGTAGTGGAGAGAGTCGTAAAAGACATAGAACAGGAGCATGATGATAATCACGATGATAAAGATTGCCGTATAGACAGCGGAGATAATCCGCTGGATGATGCCCTGCTGGCGGATTTCGAAGCCGAAACTCTCATTGGCACTGATGATCAGGGAGTTAATGCCATTGCTGCCCAACCATAGGACGGACACGATGGAAATACCGATGGTTGCCTGGTTGGCGTTTGAAGCCAAGGTGTCAATCACCGCATTGATGATGTCTTCCGTTCCTTCAGGCAGCTGCGAGGTAATCTTATAAAGGGCTAACTCGGGGTCGGCCAAAAAGAGGGAGGCAACCTGGATGAAGACAAGAATCAGGGGGATGGCAGCCATCAGTAAAGAGTAGGCCAAGTCGGATGACCTGCTCTTTAAATCTGCTGTTCGAAGATGAAGGACGATTTCTGAAAAGAAATCCTTAAACTTTGTTTTCATGGTTTGGCTCCAAATACTTTTCAAACCAGTCTATGATTTCCTGAAGACGCTTGATGCGACTTTTTGGTCGGCCTGTCCTGGAGAGATCATGGGTCTCGTCTTTAAAAATGACGAGCTTACTGTCTACACCATTCTCTTTGAGGGCTGCGTACATTTGGATGCCCTGGTCAAGTGGGCAGCGCAGGTCCTTGTCGGAATGGATGAAAAGGGTTGGGGTCGTTGCATTTCTTGCATATTTCAATGGAGACTGAGCCCAGAGTTCGTCAATGTCCGTCCAGGGGCTATGACCTGTTTGATCGGGAACGAAGTAGTAACCGATATCGGAGACACCGTGGAAGCTCGTCCAGTTGGAGATTGACCGCTGTGCGTTAGCAGCCTTGAAGCGGTCAGTGTGACCAATAATCCAATTGGTCATGAAGCCACCATAGGAGCCGCCCAGGACACCTAGGCGGTTGGCATCAATACTATCGTACTTCTCGACCACCACATCGGTGAAAGTCATCAAGTCCTCATAATCGATCGTCCCATATTTGCCACGAATATCCGAGTAGTCCACACCAAAGCCATCCGAACCATGGGGGTTAGTGTAGAAGACGAAGTAGCCTAGGCTTGCTAACAGCTGCATCTCGTGGTGGAGGACGCTACCGAAGACGGTCTTAGGACCGCCGTGGATAGATAGGAGTCCGGGATACTTCTTCCCTTCTTCATAATTCAAGGGTTTGATGACAAATCCTTTAATATCTCGCCCATTAGACGTGAAGCTCAGCTCCTCAATAGGCGCTAGGTTCAACTCATTGAGGGCTTTGCTGAAATCGGTAATCTTTACGGTTTCCTTACCATCGCAAACATAGAGTTCCGGTAGCTGCAAGTCTCGCATGGCAATGAAATATAACATGTCTTGGTCAATATCGAAACACTCCACAGAACCCTTTTCTTCTATTAGGTTTTCAACGGCTTGCCCCTCTTTAACCCGGCTGAGCACGGCGTCGCTAGCTTTTGTTTCGATGAAGTAATAAGCATCATCAAGCGCCTTGCTCGTACGCCCACCACCGTAGCGGGAATCGGTGCCCACCGTGTTAACGGGTGAATGGTCAAAGCCTTCACCAGCAAAGAGGCTCCACTCCTTGCTTTCCAGATCAATTTGGTAGAGCATGGGGTCCTCGTTGATGCCATGCTCGTTTCCTTTAGTGGCAAAAACGAAAGCCTTCTTACCTTGTGGGTGGAAGTCCAACCCATGAATCATATACTCAGCCCCCATCAGCTGCTTTGTTTCTTTGCTCTTTAAATCGTAAGCATAAAGCGCGCTGTACATGTCCATTAGAGGCTTGTTTTCTGAAGCAGAATAGATGAGGCTGGTCTTATCTTTGGCTAAGTCCCAGGATTCAACACTCATATTTTCTGGGGTCAAGGGAGTCAAAATGCCCTTCTCCAGCTGTTCATTTTTTTTCTTTTCACTCTTCTCATTACTGTCGG
>CAYFUF010000014.1:35122-39189 GCA_964346245.1 uncultured Peptoniphilaceae bacterium
TGTCGGAATCTGCCGTTTCCTTCTTGGACTTGGCGCACTCCTCGAAGTAGAGTTTGGAGTCGAATTGGTAGAGTTTCGTCTGCTGGTCTAGCGTGTAGCCTTGACCGTTCAACCAGAAAGGTAGCTTTTCAATATCGACCCAATCTTCTTTGGACGACTTTTCTTCGACACCAGAGAGAATGAATTGACCTTGTCCGATTGTCTTTATCTGGCTGACCTGTAGGTCTACGTGGAAGTGGAACTGGGCCTCGCCTCCGGTCAAGTCGATTCGCCAGAAGTTGCTGCCCGATTTTAAGGCGTCATTTTCGACGGTTCGAGCCGAGCTGAAGATTAGCGTGGTATCGTTAAGGAAGAGGAACATTCCATCCTTGCCGGATGAGGTGAGGGGGTAGACCCTGCCGCTTAGGGCATGGTAGGCCCATAGGTTGGTCTCATATTTATTCTTCTTTTCATTAGCGGTTGTCACTTGGAAGACCACATAGTCTCCCTTAGGGCTAATCTGTAAGTTATGGGCATAAGGCCAATGAGCGAACTCATTGATCGTAATTTTTTTCATTGTCAGCCTTTCTTGCTTGTTTTCCTGTTGCAATCATTACTTTTCTTGTCGGTTGTCTCTCGTATTCGTTTCCTATTTCAGTTTTCTAGCGATAGCAATGCCACTAGCGCTTGCCTGTGACAGGGAGTGGGTAATACCAGAGCCGTCGCCTACAGCAAATAGACCAGGAATGATGGTCTCGAACTCATTATCTACTTCCACTAGGGAGTTGTAGAATTTCACTTCAATGCCATAGAGGAGGGTATCTTCGTTGGCCATACCCGGAGCCACCTTATCCAAGGCATAGATCATTTCGATGATGTCATCCAGTTGTCGCTTGGGCATGACGAGGGATAGGTCGCCAGGTGTTGCTTTCAGCGTTGGCTTGGTGAAGCATTTCTTCATGCGCCTGTCGCTTGATCTTCTTCCGCGCACCAAGTCACCAAAGCGTTGCAAGAGGACACCGCCACCTAACATGTTGGATAGGCGGGCGATAGACTCACCATACTCATTGGAATCCTTAAAGGGTTCTGTAAAGTGGTTGGATACCAAAAGTGCGAAGTTGGTATTCTCTGTATAGAGGGCGGGCTCGGAGAAGGAGTGACCGTTCACAGTAATAATGCCGTTGGTGTTCTCCGTGACGACGACGCCATAAGGGTTCATGCAGAAGGTGCGGACTAAGTCGTTATACTGCTCAGTCTGATAGACAATCTTTGACTCGTATACTTCGTCGGTGATGTGCTTAAAAATCTCTGCTGGCACTTCCACGCGAAGCCCGATGTCTACTCGGTTGCTCTTTCTAGGAATGCCGAATTTATCAAAAACTTGGCTCATCCATTTTGAACCGGACCGACCTGAGGCAAGAACTAAGGAGTCACAACTGAAGGAGTCCCCTTTATCCGTCTCAATCTTAAAGCCTTGGCCATTCTTGTCTACCTCGGTCACTTCCGTTGCGAAGAGATAGTCGATGTGGTCCTTGGTGTACTGGTACATGTTTTCCAAAATCTTCTTATTGCGGTCGGTGCCGAAGTGGCGGACCTTAGCATCGAGTAGGTGGAGGTTATTCTGCAGCATCTTTGTCTTTAAGCCACTGCTTCCTGTGGAATAAAGCTTGGATGGCGTCTCACTTTCATCAAAAGAAAGGAGAACTGAATCAACATACTCCATCATATCGATTGCTTCATTGTCTCCTAAATAGCGGTGGAGGTCTCCACCAAAGTTATTAGTAATATTATATTTGCCGTCGGAAAGTGTTCCTGCGCCACCAAAGCCGCTCATAATGTGGCAGGAAGGTTTGCAGTGGATGCAGTGGTCGACTTTACCATCGGTAATTGGGCAGGATCTTCTCGCAACTTCCTGTCCTTTGTCTACAATCAGGACCTTCTTATCTGATTGTTGATGCGTAAACTCATAAGCTGCGAAAACTCCGCTAGCTCCAGCTCCGACAATAATGACATCATAGTGTTTCATCGTTTCCCCTTTTTTTCTTACTTTAATTTACCCTTTTTTTTAGGCCCTAAGGCGTATTCTTGCTCTTCGTGCCATCCATGAGTCTATCATATCCTATAACGAATTGGAAAAGAAGAAAGAAGGGAATCTTGTCTGCTCTAACTGGTGGAAATTGCCAATGTGGGTTATATATGACCTAGGACTGCGACTTCAGATCTAGAGAGGAAGACCTTATGAGTAAACAAGAGATTGTACAACGATTCCGCGCAAAGAGAGAAAGCGCTAAAGAGAGAATGAAAGCGAAGGCGGATGTAAGGGGAGCCATCGGTCCCGTGCTTTTCGATAGTGGGACCGAGGAGATGTCCTGGATAGATGACCGCATTAGGGACGCTGATCTCATCACCGCAGCAATTGACAGGGCAACGGACAAGCTGGATGAATACAGGGAGAAGACAGCAGATAACACTACCGTCTTAAAACCGAATGCAATTGGAAAGTTAGGCGACATGGGCCGGTCAAGAAAGGGTGTTCAGGTAGAGCTTAAGGCAATTCAGGACTTGAACTACTTTTACGACCAACTTCAGGTCCACGACCTTTATTGGGACCTTGCTCAAATCGGCCGTGACAACATCTCCGAGCACCTCGTCGTCAAGGCGACGGACAGGTTGTCCAGACCCAAGACTCAGCTCCAGCTCAAGCAGCAGATGTTGGATTTAATTAACCAGAAAAAACAGGTAAAGCGAATTCGAAGCAAGCTGGTTTACCACAAGAGACAGATGGAGTTATTAGCAAAAGAAGCTCAGCTATCCGAGAAGTTTGATAGAATGAAGTCATCATTTGAATAAGCACCACTAATTTCTTAGAGAACTGAGGAGGATAGTAATGAAAGTTCGTAAAGCGGTTATTCCCGTTGCGGGCCTTGGCACACGCTTTTTGCCTGCAACCAAAGCATCACCCAAAGAGATGTTAGCTATTGTGGATAGGCCTGCTCTTCAATACATCGTAGAAGAAGCCTCTGCGGCTGGCATCGAAAGCATTCTCTTTGTCACCAACAGGGGCAAGTCTGCTATCGAGAACCACTTCGACCACAATATCGAGCTTGAGCTTGCCTTGGAAGAGAAGGGCAAGACCAAGGCATTAAACGAGGTCCAAGCCATCAATGACCTGGCTAATATTTTCTACGTAAGACAAAATGAGACACTTGGTTTAGGTCATGCGGTGCTCTGTGCCAAGGACTTCATTAACGACGAACCTTTCGCCATTCTTTTGGGCGATGACGTCGTCTACAACCCCACCAGCCCTTGCATTGCCCAGCTCATTGCTGAATACGAGAAGCGGGGCGGTTCTGTTCTAGGCTCCCAGATTGTCGAGCCTAGTCAAATCAGCAAGTACGGCAGTGTCGATGGGGAAAAGATCGACGAGGATGTATACAGGATTCATTCCATTGTCGAGAAGCCAAAACAGGATGAGGCACCATCCAATGTGGCCGTTCTAGGTCGTTACGTCTTGGAACCCCAGATTTTCGACTATCTGGAAAAAACTAAGCCTGGCGTTGGCAACGAGATTCAGCTGACCGATGCGCTCAGGGATATGGCCAAAGATCGTGACATGTACGCCTACAACTTTAAAGGCCGCCGCTACGACATTGGCGACAAGCAGGGCTTCTTAGAAGCAACTGTGGAGTATGCACTTCGAGACGAGAGTTTGAAAGATGAGTTTTCAGCCTACCTGCAAAGCATTAGTGACGAACTCAGGAAATAAGCTAAGATAACAAAAAACGTCTACCCACTAGGTCTTCGTTGCGCTGCGGCTTGAGATTTTATGTGTAGACGTTTTTGATCTAGGCATGGCCTAGCAGATGTATAAAAGCAGTAAAATAAGGAAAAGGGGCTGTTGCAAAGTAGCCTAATGACAAAAAGAGGGCCATGCATAAAAGCCAGGTCCTCTTTTATTTGCTGATGTAATTAATGGTTGACCAATACATTGCCCAACAGTCACTTATTTTACTCAAGAAAGAGTGCCTTTTGACCCTAAGATTTTTTTTTCGAGTTTATACTAGTAATTTTCCGGGCCATGTGACCTT
>CAYFUF010000015.1:0-37195 GCA_964346245.1 uncultured Peptoniphilaceae bacterium
AAGCTTAACTGCATAAAAAAAGTGCCTACGAACGAAATCCGCAGGAGCTATGCTCCGAGGACCTAGTGAGTAGGCACTTTTAGTATTCTTATCTGGTATAAACGTCAAAGCGGTAGGATGGTTGTCCTGTACCGAAACGGTCGTAGACTTTACCATCGGCACCGAAAGGTGTTGAGATGATAGTTCCCTTTGGATAGTAGTCGCTCGCTAGGACGATGTAGCCATCGCCATCGCGAACAAAGCCATCAGCAGTGTAGCGGCCTGGAATTCTGAGACCGTAACCAGGCAGAACTCGCTCTGAGTAGTAGGAGAAGGTCTTTCCTTGCCATGTGATGATACCTCTCCACTCGAAGGTACCGATTTTATAAACATCAGCAGATCCTGCACTCATGGGGTAGCCTGTGGCACGCATGTTAGGGTTGAATTTGCCATCAGGACCGTAGAATTCTTCAACATCGTTGATGGTTACCCAGCCGGTGACCATGTAGGCTTCATTAGGATCCAAGTAGTACCAGTGGTTATCAATGAACTGTTTACCTGAGGCTAAGGTGCCTGAATGTGTGCGGAAGAAATACCACTTGCCACTAATGGACTGCCAGCCAGCAACTCGGCTACCGGAAGTCAGGCGGAAGAAGTACGTCATACCATTGGCGGGGTCTTCCCACCAACCCTTGAAGTAGTCGGTATCAGGACCACTTTGGGATAGCCAGTAGCTACCATTCTCATTCCAGAATTGGTCAATGGATTGACCTTGGTTGTTAAAGTATTTCCAATTGCTCGTGCTTTCATTGATAGGTAGCCACAGCCAGCTTGATGTTACCATGGTGCCGGTAGGTCTAAAGTAACGCCAGTAGCCATCAATGAATTGCCAGCCATAGACCTGGGCACCGCTTGTTTCGCGGAAGTAATAGCTGTAGCCATTCATATCCTTCCAACCCTTGTGGTAACCTTGCTCAGGTCCCGCATAGGAGTAGTAGGTAATGCCATCTTCATAGTAGTATTGGTCAATCGCTAGACCAACATAGTTTAGGCGCTCCCAGGTGTAGTTTCCGTTTACATCAGGTAGCCAGAAAAAGCCATTCCTATACATTACGCCGTCGCTAGGCGAAAAGTAGTACCAACCGCCAGCACTTTCGATATATTGCCAGCCAGTTAAGCGTTCACCATTGACATAATAATAGGTTTCGTTGCCTTCAACAACAAAGCCATCCTCTCCAGCTGCTTTTGCATCCATAGGCATCAGGAAAACAAAAACGGCTACTAAACAAAATAAGGCTAACTTAGCCATCTTTTTAGTATTCACTAGTAATCCTCTTTCAATACATTTTTTAACTACATGTGTCCTAATCGGTCTTTTACATGTTAGCTATGATACCAGTGATTGAAAAAATTGTCGAGGAAATAGTTACAAATTAGATACACAGGGGTTACATGACCCTCGGAGATATTGGAATCAAGCCATTTCATATTGTTACAATGGTGTAACTTTTGTAACTTTTGCTTTAGTTACTGGTTGAATCAGCTGTTTTCAACCATTCAGCAAAGCTTTCATAGTTACTTTTTGCGTTGTATTCATCCTCCCAAAGCTTCATTGCTCTTTGAGATAGGGCAGTATATTCGGTATCGCTGAGATTGTAGATTCTTTCTACCGCATGAGCCACATCCTTCCCGCTGCAGTCTGCTGGTAAGAGGGTGCCGTTTTTTCCATCGATGACAATTTCTCTTGTCCCGCCCACGTCGGTGGCAAGAACGGGAAGGCCCATGGAGATTGCCTCCATGATGGAAACGGGTATTCCTTCGGATGCGCTCACGTTAACAAATAGGGAAGCCTTCTCGTTGACGTAATAGGGGAGGATATCCTGGTTATTGATGTGCCCCGTAAAGTGGTACTTATCCCTAGCAAGCTTGTTAGCGGCGTAGCGTTTTATCTCTTCTTCCAGCGGACCGGAACCCAGATGAGTCCACTTGACATCCAAGCCCTTGTCGATGAGTAGGGCCATACCATCGATAATCAAATTTAAGCGCTTAACCTCACGGATCCCGGAACAAGACACTAAGTGAAAGGGCCGCCTGCTCGGTTCAATCTGCAAGTCGTTGGGAGCAGACCCAAGTTTTTTCACTATTATCTTGTCTTGGTAGCTAGGATGGAAGTGGAGGATGGAGTCCTTGCCTGACTGAGATACGGGGAAGACATAATCCAAGTGGTCGAAGATGTACTCTCTTGAAGGGAGGAAGTGGAGCTTGTTTTCCTCTTCATATAGGTCATAGCGGTGGGCCCTGGAGATGATGAGGGGGTTCTTGTCTTTGAAGAGCTCTTCCTTGATAGCGATAGCAGATCTTGCGGTGACATAGATCCAATAGGAATAAATGGTTACACGGTCGAAATCTTCTATATTCAGTTTTTTGATTCTTTCAATGAGTGAATCGCTGATCATCTTTGACCGGGCTTCAAAGTATTTGGCAAACATTCTTTGAGAGGAGGTCAGCTCTCTTTTCTCCTTCTCCTTGGTGTTCAAGCCCTTCGCAATCATATGAAGGCGGTTTCTTTTCCCGTGGTCTACGCCAGATGGGATGACGATGACATTGTCTGGAACAGACCTCGTCATCTCTTGCTTATCATCAATCATGCAAGAGCAGATGATAATTGTTTTGAAAGCCTTAGCCAAGATGGGCAGCTCGCTTTCCAAGTATTCTTCGCCCTTGTAGTAGGGGAAATAGTTGGTGAGTAGGATGAGTAAATTATTCATAGATTGCCTCTCCTTAGTCTAGATAGTATTGATGTTAATTCATCCTACCATAGAAGTGAAAACAAAAGAAATTGGGGCAGCTAAAAGTTTACAAAACTGTAAACAATGAGTACAATAAACTTATTACTAAGGAATGCTTGAATGATCATTAGTTGTTTTCGTTTCCCTTATGATTGCAGCTAGTGGCGTTTCTAAGAGAACACCATGATATAGATTTATTTGGTATGAAGTCAATTTCTTTTTTTGATGAAAGGTTAGAGGAATGGTACATAAAAAAGTAAAAGTTGGTCTTGGGTTCATCTTGGCAGTAGTTTTTGTTTATGTGTTTGCCCTTAGCAGTGTCGTCTATGCCGATACTAGCGATGAGCTTATTGATGATTTAAGTGTGGAAAAGCTATCGGAAGAGACCGTTATAGAAACGGAAGAGACTCCTTCTGAAGATGTAGATGCCCCTGTTGGGGAAGCGCTTCCTAGCGAGGAGGAACAAGCACCTCAAGGCAGGGAAGGACAACTAGTCGAAGAAGAGATTACTAATCAGGTTGAGTCTTCCATCACTTTGGATGAAGCAAACGAGTTAGAAAAAGACCTCTTGACGCTGGATAAGGAAGAGAATGGATGGAAGAATCAGGCCGGCAAATGGTACTACTACAAGGATGGACAGAAGCTGTCCGACGGCTGGTTCTGGTTGGCAGACTTTCAAGGCAAGCACAGCTGGGAAAGACTAAACATTCGAGGAGAAGCTATCGACCAGATTTTTGAGGAAGATGGCAGGATTTATTACTCACAGGCCGGTCCCTTGAAGGGTTATTATACAGGTTGGCTTTATGACAATGGTTACTGGTATTACTACCGAGATTCAGGTTCTAGGGTAACCGATTGGCAATATATTAAAGGGGTTTGGTACTATTTCCGTTCAACGGGAACGATGATTGAGGATGAATGGGCTTGGTTACCAATCAAAAACGGTAGTAAATTCGTCTGGAAGTATTTTAATAAGGACGGGGCAAATGTCGTCCAATACTTCCGTTCTGGTGATAACCGCTGGCTAAGCCAAGTGGGCCCTCATGATGGCTATGTTGAAGGTTGGTATGAGGCGAATGGCTTCACCTACTACTTCCGCAAAGGTTCAGGAACTGCAGCCCAAGGCTGGCAATTCATTGACGACCACTGGTACTACATCAGACAGTCTGGTACTCGTGTAGAAGGTGGCTGGGGCTTCATTCCTTTGATTAATAATCAAGGGTCAGCCTGGAAGTTCTTCGAGGATGATGGGAAGAGTGAAGAGATGCTTTACCATGAAGCTGGCTACAGTTATTTATCAGTAGCCGGTCCCTATGAAGGTTACCTGAGAGGCTGGGACACAGACGAGCTGGGCAACACTAGCTTTTACCGGCTCCACTCCGGTACAAGAGTAACTGATTGGCAGTTTATCGATGGTTACTGGCGATACTTTACCGTCAATGGAGCAATGATGAGAAACGCTGAATTCTTTATTGGTGGTGTGAAATACTATGCAGATGATTTTGGTATTGTCTGGCAAAATGATAAGGTCATTACTTCTGACCAGCTTAACTATAGTGCTGAGCCGGTCGAGTCTCTTGACCGCATCTCCATTACCTTACAAGCGGACGGCAGCTACCGCTATGATTATGTGAACCCAGCGACAGGTATGACTGTAGAGTTCGATCCAGAAACCAACGTCTTTAAGGATGGTCACCTTCTCGTTTTAGACATGTCTTCCTACCAGAGACCAAAGGACATGGACCTCGACGAAATCAGCAAGCAGATTGATGGCGTTATCCTCCGCGTTGGCTTTACTGGCTGGGGTACTGGCGAGAGCCTCTATTATGACGACCATTTCGA
Organism: uncultured Peptoniphilaceae bacterium; assembly: GCA_964346245.1. Taxonomy (GTDB): domain Bacteria; phylum Bacillota; class Clostridia; order Tissierellales; family Peptoniphilaceae; genus CAYFUF01. The sequence goes on from CAYFUF010000015.1 coordinate 4,611, forward strand.
CTACTATTACGAAGAGTTCACCAAGAGGGGTGTGCCCGTCGGTGGATACTGGTACTCCTGTGCAGATACGCCAGCAGAGGCAATCAAAGAAGCGAATTTCATGATTGAAAAGCTCAACGGCAAGCAGTTTGCCTTGCCAATCTACTGGGATACGGAAGATGCTTACCACCAGCAAAAACTCAGCGCAAAAGAGTTGACTAAAGTCGGCCAAGCGTTCTTAGATACCTTGGAGCAAGCAGGTTACTATGCCGGCTTGTACGCTTCGTCATCTTGGCTGAGAAATGAATTGAACATGGAAGACTTGGAGACTGAGGTTTGGGTAGCCCACTATGGCGTCAGCAAACCGAATTACTCAGGAGACTACGGTATGTGGCAGTATACCAGTGAAGGCAATTTGGATGGACACGATGGTCCACTCGACCTTAACTACATGTATAAGAACTACATGCGCATCATCCAGCTCTTAGGCTTAAATGGTTTCAACTTACCGCTATAATTTCATTGACCAATAGAAAATGCTATAAGTCGACTAGACCCATTAGTCCCTAAACGAAGAGCAGGGATTAGAGGGATGCCTAGTCGGCTTTTCTTTTTCCACTGTATTTTATCTTTCGATGAAATTAAAAGAGTAAATAGATTATTTAAGGTATAATAATGGGAGCAGGAAGTGATTCTGTAATATTGACCCAGGAGGTAGAAAATAGATGAACAAGCTTGTTACTGGTAAACGCATATTAACCATCATGTTTGCTTTTACCATGATGATTGGACTTTCCAGCCAAGTTAATGCACAAATAGCTGAAGATATAGACACCCTAGATCAAGAGACCTTCCTTATGGAAGAAGTTCAGCTAGCGGAGCCTACAGAGACTAGAGATGAAGTGAACCATGAAGTGGATGTAACGCCGACTAGTGATGATGTTACTGTAGATAACAATAGCATTGAAGCAGTGACAGATGACAAGGCAGTGGAAACACCCCTACTCGATGAGCCGGCCGAAGAGCCCATTGAAGACCCCATTGAGGATCCAATCGAAGATCCGATTGAAGAGCCTATTGTGGAGAGCGACGGTTGGAAACTTCAGGATGGTATTTGGTCTTACCGTAAGGACGGGGAGTTACTAAAAGCTGGCTGGTACTGGCTAGCAGACAACCAAGGAAGCTTTACTTGGGAGTATTTCAATGAGTACGGCGTTAACCAGAGTAAAGAGTATACGGAGAACGGCAATGTCTGGTATTCTCAAGCTGGCCCTGATGACGGCTACTATACTGGATGGGCAGATATAGACGGTCAACGTTATTTCTATCGATTAGGTACAGGTACTCGAGTTAGCAGCTGGCAATGGATTGATGGCGCTTGGTACTACTTTAGAGACAATGGTAAACTCGTCCGATCAGAGTGGGTTTGGCTACCTATCCAAAATGGTGCCAAGAGTGTCTGGAAATACTTCAATTGGCAGGGTCAAAGCATTGACCAATACTTCAGAGAGAATGGCAACACTTGGCTAAGCCAAGCGGGCCCTAATACGGATTACTACAAAGGTTGGTTAAGCCGCAATGGTTACCGCTACTACTTTAGAGAGACCAGCGGAACCCAAGTTTATAGCTGGCAGTTTATCGATGGTAGCTGGAGATATTTCCGAGACACAGGTACCATGATAGAGTCTTCTTGGGCTTGGTTACCTTTATCTAATGGGACCTACAACTGGAAGTACTTCAATGATAACGGCGAAAATCTTCTTGCCTACTACCGGTCTGGTGGATCTACTTGGTTATCCATGGAAGGACCTTCCAGAGGATACGCTACCGGTTGGAAGATTATCAGCAACAAGTACTACTACTTCCGTCCAACAACGGGCTCTCAAGTAGTTGGCCGCCAGTTTATTGATGGCAATTGGTATTTCTTCCAAGATAATCCAGCAGGAGACCCCTACATGGTCACCAACAAGACTCTCTACTTCAATGGTGTTGAGCACTATGCCGATGCCAATGGTGTTGTTCGGGTCACCAATACTTGGTCCTATGATGGCAAGTATTACAAGAACGGTTATCTAACGGTCTACAACAGCAATGGAAGTTTGACCAAGAGCCGCTACGTCGGTAAAGACCACGTCCTCGTCAGCTTGAAGAACCAGTACATGTGGATTTTCAACAATGGCAAGCTAGTCCTATCGACCCCAATCATCAGTGGGAAACCATCGACCCCAACGGTTACCGGTAACTTCTATATTGAGTACAAATATTCTGGCGGAACTTACTTGGTCGGTCCTGACTATAGGTCTTGGGTTGAATACTGGATTCCATTCTACGGTGCTTATGGTATCCACGATGCCAGCTGGCAATACTCCAGCAGCTTTGGTAATTCCCAAGCTTATCTCTATACGGGAAGCCACGGTTGTATCAACGTACAGCCTAGCGTAATGCATTCTGTATACCATTATGTTTATAGTGGTATGCCAATGACTGTTATCGTAGAGTAGACAAGATTAATAGATATTGATCGCCCCAAAAGGATGACTTAGGTCAAGCTTTTGGGGCTTTTTGATGCTTGTCTGTAGGGCGTAGCGTGGACCGTGCTCATCCCAGAGATAAGCAAATAAAAAAGACTGTTGCAGAAATCTCTGCAACAGTCTTTTAGCATTCTTAAATTATCTAGGCGTAAACAAAGTGTTGTTATTAGAATCCAAGTACTGGTAGTTCATTGGATTCAAGATGGTTCCCCATTGGCTGCCTGAGCGTAGCTCGAAGTGCAGGTGGGAACCGGTGGACCTGCCCGTGCTACCCATGTAGCCGATGAGCTGTCCTGAACTTACCTTAGCACCCGTGTAGGTTTGGATGCTGGATAGGTGGTAGTAGTGGGAGTAGATATTGTTATCGTGGCGGATGACGACGTAGTTGCCAGCGGTGTTTGACCAACCTGAGTCGTGAACGGTTCCGGCCTTAGTGGCGATAATACGGTCACCAGTATCTCCATCAATGTCGATACCGTTGTGGTAACGACCCCAGCGCCAACCAACGTAAGAGGTAATCTTCTTGGTTGCAGGGACTGGCCAAACATAATCGGTATATTGGGCTGTTCCTGAGTTAGCGTCTAGCATGACCAGAACGCCATCAATCATCCGTTGTCCTGAGTAGGCTTTGCCATCGGACTCAAAGTAGTAGGACGCGCCGTTTTGGAGCTTGACGAATTGGTTTTTGACCATGGCTCCGTTTGTGTTGAATAAGTAGATGTTAGAGTCGATGGTCTGCAGACCAGTTACGCGGTTACCGCCTTGCGTATTGAGGTAGTACCAGTTGCCGTCAATGTATTGAAAACCGAAAGCTTGGGTTCCTGTGTTAACGCGGAAGAAGCGCCAGTCGTTATCGATGAACTGCCAGCCATCTACGCGGCTGCCGGATGTCTCACGGAAGTAGTAGATCATGCCGTTGGTCTCATCCAACCACCAGCCCTTGAAGTAGTCTTTAGAAGGACCAGTCTGAGATAACCAAGTCTTCCCATTTTCTTGGAAGAATTGTTCTATATTGTTGCCATTGGAATCGAAGAACTTCCAATTGTAGGCGGACCCACCGTAAACGGGTAGCCATGCCCAAGAAGAGACGACCATTGTGCCTGTAGGGCGGAAATAGCGCCAGCTGCCATCGATGAACTGCCAACCGAAAACGCGGGTGCCACTTTGTCTGTAGTAGTAGGTGTAGCCGTTGGCATTGTGCCAACCTGTCATGTAACCAGCCTCTGGACCAGCTTGGGAGTACCAAACATTGCCATTCTCTTCATAGATTTGATCGATGGCGACTCCATTAGCATTTAAGTATTCCCAGGTGAAGTTTCCATGGAAATCTTTGAGCCAATACCAGTTATCGCTAAGCATTTGACCGTTGTTGTCGTAGTAGTACCAAGAACCAGCTTCATTTTGCCAGCCAGTTTTAACGACGGTTGGCGCTTGGACTTCAGCGGATTCGGGCTCTGAGGCGGAAGCTATAGAACCGGTCATCATTATGAAGGTAAAGGCGGATATAAAGGTTAAGTAACTAATTGTTTTTTTGATTCTCTTTTTATTAAACACTTTGTTTCTCCTCAATACTCAGGTCAGATATGGTTTGAAAGCCCATGGTTGACCCTTTATATTCTTCCCTAGGGGGAAGCTCATTTGTAAACTCTCTAAGATAGTAACAAAAGATTTACAATAAGGCAAAAAAAGAGGCTGAAAAAGTATCTTTGCTTTTGTTTTGTTACCATTTTGTAATGAAATATTTGCTGTTGAATATGGAATGCTTTAATATAGGTCAAAGAGTGTTTATCTATTCTCGGACTAAATAAACTTGTGGTATGATAATAGGCGATAACTGCTTCTAACAAAGAAAAAAGATTTAGGAGTAAGGAAAGGAAGTCACACTTTGAAAATACCATTTTCACCACCAGACATTACACAAATGGAGATTGATGAAGTTATTGAAGCTTTACAATCTGGTTGGATAACAACAGGCCCAAAGACCAAGGAATTGGAAAGAAGGCTGGCTAGCTACCTTGGAACCGACCGTGTCGTCTGCTTAAATTCACAAACCGCTTGTGCTGAACAGACCCTCCGCCTATTAGGCATCGGTGAGGGTGATGAAGTCATTACAACCGCTTATACATACACCGCATCTGCTTCGGTCATTGAGCATGTGGGTGCTAAGATTGTTCTCGTTGATACTCAGGAGGATTCCTTGGAGATGGACTACGCCAAGGCGGAAGCTCTGGTTAACGAGAAAACCAAGGTTATTATTCCTGTGGATATCGCTGGCGTGCCTTGCGATTACGACCGCATCTATGAACTCGTGGACAGGAAGAAAGATCTCTTCCACGCAAGCAATGAGATCCAGGAGGCCTTTAATCGCCTGATTATTCTGGCAGATACTGCTCACTCCTTTGGTGCTAAAGTAGGCGATATGCCTGCCGGTAACCAAGCTGATTTTTCTGCCTTCTCTTTCCATGCAGTCAAGAATTTTACGACAGCAGAGGGGGGAGCCCTAACCTGGCGACAGATTCCCGGCGTGGATGATGAAGAGATTTATAACCGTTTGCAGTTGTTGTCCTTGCATGGCCAAAGTAAGGATGCCCTATCCAAGTCAGCCATTGGTGCTTGGGAGTACGATATTAAGACCTTAGGTTACAAGTGCAACATGACGGATATGGCCGCTGGCTTGGGTTTAGCCCAACTGAAGCGCTATCCGGGTTTGTTGGCAAGAAGAAGAGAGATTATCGAGCGTTATGACGAGGCTTTCCGTCCACTAGGTGTTGAAACCCTAGACCACTATACGGATAAGCACCAATCGTCGGGTCACCTCTACATTACCCGCCTACCTGGTATTGGGGAAGAAGAGCGAAACGAGATTATTATTAAGATGGGTGAAGCGGGTATCGCTTGTAATGTTCATTATAAACCGTTACCAATGTTTACAGCCTACCAAGCTTTAGGTTATGATATTCAGGATTTTCCCAATGCCTACAAGCATTATGAAAATGAGATTACTTTGCCCCTACACACGAAACTAACGGACGAGGAAGTAGAATACATCATTCAAGAGTATACGTTACTCGTCAAGAAATATTGCTGTGACAACAGCGAGAAGTATTAGAACAACACTTGTGGACTTTATCCTAAGACGTATGAAGTGCAAGCTCAGCTTTATACGTTTTTGTTGTTTTAATGGAGGTATCAATGAAGAAAACATCCTATTCAAGATCTGTACCAACAGCTGTTTTGTTGGTTCTAGATATCATTCTATTTAATGCGTCGTACTTTGGCGCCCTTTTGGTTCGCTATGATTTTAAATATGGGCGAATTCCAGAGAGTCTCTTGGTACAAAGTATTAAATTTGCCCCGATTTTTACCATCACGACGATTATTATCTTCACCTTATGGAAACTATATCGGTCAATCCTTGCCTTTGTGGGAACCAAGGAAGTTTTGAGCATTATTGGCGCTTCCTTTACCAGCATCTTGCTGCAGGCGCTTGCTTTTGTTCTGATTCCTAACCTGATACGGGTGCCCTTCGGCTTCTATTTTATCGAGTTTTTTGCCCTGGTTATCCTGACGGTTTTCAGCCGCTTCCTTTACCGCTTCTATAAGTACTTTGAAGCGGGACACGCTAAGAACGTGATCGGCTCTGGCGAACGCATTCGCACCATGGTTATTGGCGCAGGAGAAGCCGGCCGTATCATGGTCAGGGAGATGAAGACTTCCGAACAGCTGAGAAACAAGGTGGTTGCCATCATCGATGACGATCCATCCATAAAGGGTCACTACCTGGAGGGGATCAAGGTCTACGGTAACCGCCACGATATTATTCGGGTAGCGGAAGAGCTGAATGTAGACATGATTGTTTTCGCTATTCCTACCGCCTTGCCGGCAGATAGGGCGGAGATCCTAAACTTATGTAAAGAAACAGGTTGCCAATTGCAGACCCTCCCTGGAGTCTACCAGCTCATCAAAGGCGAGGTCGACCTCTTCCATCTAAGAGATGTTAATTTGGAGGACTTGCTAGGTAGAGACCCGATTAAAGTTAACAATGATGAGATTTTCAACTACATCTCCAATAAGACGATTCTTATCACCGGTGGTGGCGGAACCATTGGTTCGGAGCTCTGCAGGCAGATTGCAGGCCACTCGCCAAAGAAGCTCATTATCTTTGATATCTATGAGAACAATACCTACGGTATCCAGTTGGAGCTAAGAAGAAACTATCCAGATTTAGACCTGGAAGTCTTGATTGGGTCGGTGAGAGATAAGGAAAGAGTTAGGGAGATCTTTAGGGATAAGAAGCCGGATATCATCTATCATGCGGCTGCCCATAAGCACGTGCCCCTCATGGAGGACAGCCCCAATGAGGCAATTAAGAACAATGTCTTCGGCACGCTCAATGTCGCTAAGGCTGCAGTTGAGTTTGAAGCGAAGAAGTTTGTTTTAATCTCCACCGATAAGGCGGTGAACCCGACCAACATTATGGGTGCGAGCAAGCGCATGTGCGAAATGATCATCCAAAGCATGGATAGTAAGGGCAGTACGGATTTTGTCGCTGTTCGTTTTGGTAACGTCCTAGGATCGAGCGGCAGCGTCGTTCCTATCTTCAAGAAGCAGATTGAAGAAGGCGGCCCAGTCACTGTTACCCACCCGGAGATTGAGCGTTTCTTTATGACGATCCCTGAGGCGGTCTCCCTGGTGTTGCAGGCTGGCTACTACGCTAAAGGTGGCGAAATATTCGTCTTGGATATGGGCGAGCCGGTGAAGATTGTGGATATGGCCCGAAACTTGATCAAGCTATCTGGTTTCAAGCCCGATGAAGACATAGCGATTACCTTTACTGGCTTACGTCCTGGGGAGAAGCTCTACGAGGAGATGCTCATGAGCGAAGAAGGCCTGAAGGAGACAGCCAATCAGCGCATTAAGATTGGCCAGCCGATTGCCTTCGATGAGGATGCTTACTTCGAGGATCTGGAAGAGCTGTACCACTACGTTTACACGGAGCCGACTGACATTACCGACAAGGTGGGACAGATTGTACCCACGTATAAAAAAGCAATCGATGGTATCCCAATCAAATAGGGAAAACAAATGTTTGCCGTCTATGATAAAATGGTCTGTAGGAAACTTTCCTACAGGCCTTTTTTGTTTGCCTTTTTTCTGAAGAAAACTGGGTATTTATAAGCGATAGGTTATTGCAGCGGCAAAGAAAGGGAGGGATATCATGCCTTCTTATGATGAATTCAACGAGTGGCTCTTATCTCAATTAAAGGATCCAGATCTGTTGCAGCGCGCAAAAAAACGAATGAAGAAGAGCGTCGTTTGGGACGTTTCGGACGTAGAAGGCTCCGTCATTTCGAAAGAGGATGAGGAAGCCTCGTTTTCCCATGGCCAAAAGAAGGACGAGTCAAAGGATGAAAAGGGCCATGAGCTGAGAAATACCAATCGCCAGCCAGGATCTAAGCCCCAAGAGGAATCTGTCGAGGCCTACATAAATAACAGAACTTATGAGCCGGACGGTTTTTGGTTGGAGAAACTGTTTTCTTCGAGAGCTAGTAGGTTAAGTAAAGAGACCCTGCTAAACCACAGCACCAACCATATCTATGAGCATCTGGCTAACTTTGCCAACATGTTAGCCCACCACAAACGCAACCCTTGGCAACGGATAGGGGAAGAGGAAGCTCGCTTCGACGGGGTCTTTTTGAGTCCTGTTCTCATGCAAAGGATATATTACTACGGAAGAGATTTAGTCCTGAGTCACTATAATCCCGAGGAGGTCAAGACCGGTACGTCGTCTTATCTCCACTACTTTGACCACGCCTTTGGGCGAAAGAGGGCGGGCATACTAATCGACTTAGGCAAGCAGCTAGTCCAATCGCTACCAGAGATAGATGCTGCGACTTATGAGCATTTCGGCTACACCTCTCGAGGAGAGAAGAGAGTCTGGTGGGACATGGATGGCAGCATCCGCCGCAAGTATCCCATGACCGAAAAGCAGGTTAACCGCTACCAAGTTGAGCCGCTTAGAACCACTTTCATCTGGGACCTTGAACCCATGAAGATTCGTATATTGGGCATGTTCAACGAAGTTTGCGATTACCTGGAAGTTTTGATTGCCCAGGGCGACGAGAACTGGCGCAACCTGGCCATGAAGCGCTACATCCTAAGTGTGGTCAGCGGGGAGAAGAACCACAACAACCCCAAGCGCTACGACCTGATGGGCATCTTGCTTCGCCGGTGTGAGATGGTGGTCAGAGATTCTGTAGAAGGTTTCCCCCAACTGACCGCAAGCGATGATGAGGAAGAGCTGAGAAGGCGGTTACCGCAGCCGATCCGAGATCCGCTCAAGGTGTTTCTAGAGACCTATAAGGTGCCCAAACTAGAGGTGGATGAGCTTGCTATCGTCTGCAATGAGACCCGTTATGGGGTTAAGGTGGCGAATGCTTGGCTGGATGACCGGACTTTTGATGAAAAGGAAGTCCTCCGCTTATTGGACCAATTAGATGAGAAGACTGCTAACCGAGTCCTAGTCCATCAAGGGCACCGCCTGTCGGATAATTTGCAAAGGCTCAACGTCTTCCTCCAGTGGAGGAAGAACAAGAAGCTCATCAAGATACAAAAACATGATGTGGATAAGCTCTTTAACCAGAGCCAATACTCCCGCCTAGAGGAATGGATTCAAACGGATGCTTTCCCCGAGGGCCTTTCTGCTTTTCGAGACAAGTTCCTCCAGGAAGAGGAAGTACGAAAGACCCTGCTCAATAAGGAGAATTTGGGCAAGAAGCTCTACTATGAGGGTTTGTGGGCAAGCTATGTTAGCCTTATCCTGCAAGCTTTACAAAAGCCCCGCTTCCGTAAAGTGAAGCTTGATTTCGACAAGGTAAACGCCTCTAGGGTTAGCTTGGCCAAGACGGTTGAGCTGGTCGATGACTTCATACAGCGTCACGAGAAACAGGAAGTTTCACAAACCCCTGAGGTTTTTGTAGAAGAAAAACCTGTAGAAAAGCCTGCAGAAGAATATCCAGAAGAACCTGAAGAAAAGGCTGCTAGTGGCAGCTTGTGGACCAGCACAGAACAGTCCTTTCTCCTTGCTTTACTAGCAAGCCAAGATGGCTTAAGCCAAACCCAGGTGGAAGATTTTGCCAAAGAGGCGGGCCTTTCCGAGACGGTTTTTTTAGGGCAGATTAATGATAAGGCTTATGACGATATCGGCGCTGAGTTAGTCTTTCTTGAAGGCGGGCGCGTGATTGTGGATGACTGGGATAAGGACTGGTTAAGAGATAGTGTAGAAACGAAGGAGAGATAATGGAGAGAAAGAATACTCGACAACAGGAGAGGCCGGTTCGCCCTAGGGAGGCAAGCCAAATTCTCACCGCCTTAGAGGGCGGCGTAGTGCCCATTATTGGGATTCAGCATCTCCTGGTCGGACGGTCCAGGGAAGTGGAAGAGATCTTCCGCATCCTCGACCGAGTAGAGGACGGCAGTTCAGACATGCGCCTGTGGGTGGGGGATTTTGGGTCCGGCAAGAGTTTTATGCTGAGGACAATCGAGCAGTTTGCGCTGCAGAATAATTTTGTTACAGCAACGGTAGACCTTACGCCAGCTAGGCGTTTTCACGCCTCCGACGGCAAGGCTCTTGCCTTATATCAAGAGCTGATCAGCCAGCTGAGAACGAGAGGCGCTAGTGATGGTGGTGTCCTTGCCGGTATCCTAGAGCAGTGGCTCTATTCCTGGTTGCCTGATCTTGGTATCGACCCCAATCAGGGAAGTCAGGTGGATAAGAGGGACCTTCTGCTAGCGGAAAAGAAGATATTGGAAACGATCGAATCCTTGGGAACGGCAAGCCTTAGCTTTGAGTTAGGTCAAGCGATTGTTCAGTATCTTAGGGGCATGCTAGATGGAAATATTACCCGGAAGCTCCAGGCCTTGCGGTGGATAGGGGGTCTAATCACGACCAAGACAGAAGCCAAGCGTGAGCTGGGTATCAGCCAGATTGTTAATGACGACAACTGGGTGGACATGGTCCTAAATCTGACCGCCCTCTTCCGCCAGGTGGGTTACAGCGGTTTTGTTGTCAACTTTGACGAGGTGGTCAACCTTTACAAGTTACCCCGGTCGCAAACGAGGGAGCAAAACTACGAGCGTATCCTAAACCTCTATAATGTTGCGAAGACGGGCGAGGTCAAGGGGCTCTTTGTCAACTTGGGGGCAACAAGAAATACCGTCTTTAACGAGAGGCGGGGCATGTCCAGTTATGGTGCGCTGAAAGGCCGCTTCGGACTGGAGCAAGAGAACTTAGAGAGACTTGTCGACACCCATGCTACCGTACAGATCCTAAAGCCGTTGACAGCGGAAGAAATCTTTACGCTCTTGGAAAAATTGCAGGACATCTACCAGGTCATCGATCAGAGTGACCAGGTCTTCAATGAACAGCAGATTGAAACCTATATGGAAGCCCAATTGAACAGGCCTGGCGCAGGTGAATTCTTAACGCCTAGAGCAGTAATCAAGGACTTCCTCCAGCTACTGAGCCTGGCTCGCCAAAACAAAGATGTTGGCATCGACCAGCTTCTTGAGATGCGCTTCGGTAGCTTTGGTGATGTGGTCAAGGATGAAGACGACCACGACGACGACTTCGATATTGAGATTATTTAAGAGTGGGGAGGACGCGCAAGCGGCGTCCCCCTCCCGTTTTTAGGGAAGGAGGATTCATGGTAAGTGCCTATGATTATTTGAGCAAGCCCATCCGCCAGTACATCTATGAGAAGGGCTGGAAGAAACTGCGACCCATCCAGGAAGCAACCATCAAGATGGTAGCAGACCACGACCACAACCTAATTCTAGTTGCGCCCACCGCTTCAGGTAAGACGGAAGCAGCCTTCCTTCCTGCCATCTCCCAGATTGAAGAGTGGGGGGATGGGGTGAAGATTTTAGCCCTGTCGCCGCTGATTGCCTTAATCAACGACCAGGTGGGCAGAATCCATGAGCTGTGCGAGGCTTTCGAGATTCCTGTCGTGGCGTGGCACGGCGAAGGCAAAGTCGCCCAGAAGAAAAAGTTGGAAGAGAAGCTTTCGGGCATCGTCTACATCACACCGGAGTCTTTGGAGGCGATGCTTGACCGCAAACCCCAGCTGGCAAGCCGCCTCTTTGCAAATTTGGAATGGATTATGGTTGACGAGCTCCACAGCTTTCTCGGCACGGCCCGGGGTGTGCAGCTGAGGTCCCTGCTTGCCCGCCTACAGGCAAGAATAGACACGGATGTTCGCTTTATCGGTATGAGTGCGACCATATCGCCAGATAACTACGAGGATGCCAAGAATTTCTTCCTGTCGGACAGGCCCACATCCATCCTTCTCGATCGCAATAAGAACCGCCTGGAAGTGGGTGTAGATTACTATCCAGAGGAGCTTTTCTCGGTGGAGAAAAACAGCGGCGAGGCTGCCACTGAGCCAGCTACCCAGCTCAACAGGGAAGGGCATGCCAAGGACAAGCAAGTCAACCACAAGACGCTCTATGATGGAATCTTCTCTCATGTTCAACAAGAGAACATGCTGATTTTTCCTAATTCCAGACGGCGGGTGGAGGAAATTGCCAACGCCTTAATCAGGCGGGTAGACCGCTACCGCCTGCCGATTAGCATCTTCGCCCACCACTCCTCTGTCGAGAAGGATATCCGCTTGGAGGCGGAGGCTTTCGCAAAGCGGCCAAGCGGTCTCTTTAGCATATGCTGCACCTCCACCCTGGAGCTTGGCATTGATATTGGGGCGGTAGATGCGGTTACCCAAGTGGAAGCACCCCACTCCTCATCCAGCCTTGCCCAGCGCATGGGCAGGAGCGGGCGGGGAGAGCACAAGGACCCCACCACTGGCAAGCTGGTAAGAGACCCCAGCAAGCTCCACTTCTATGCCACCAACGACTGGTCGCTACTCCAGGGGCTGGCCGCTATTGAGATGGTCCAAAACAATGATTTGGACCCAGTGGGTGAGATTTTGAAACCGTATGATATCCTTGCCCACCAGATCCTTGCATCGGTCCTGGAGTATTCCGAGCTTACTTTGGTGCAAATACTAGACTTTGCGAGGAACAATCCTCTCTGGGCAAACATCAGCTTTGAGGAAATCCAGATCCTTATTGCCCACCTATTGGAGGAGGACTACTTGGAGGAGGTCGAGGGAGACCCGCCGACCTTCATTCTAGGTCTTAGGGCCGAGCCCGTCATCAACCGTTTTGACTTTTACGCCATGTTCTCTTCTGAAGAGGAATATGAGGTCCTGTATGGTCGAGAGCGAATTGGGGCTTTGCCCCTAACACCAGAGATAATGGTAGGCGCCCGCATCCTTTTGTCCGCCCAGGTTTGGGTGATTGTAGAAATTGAAGATGCGGGGAAGAAGATCCGTGTGGAGATGGCTAAGGCAGGCAAGGCGCCAGAGTTCGGGGGCCATGGCGGCGAAGTCACCAAAAACCTCCGCAAAAAAATGTTGGATATCATACAGAATCCACCTGCCCTTATCCAAGGTAAGGCCAACATGGAAGAGCTCTTTGCCCGATTGAAAGAGCAGTATAAAGAGACCTCTTTAATTCAGTGGAACGATACGGGTAAGGGGGAAGTCAGCATGACCCTCTTCTGTGGGACAGCGGCAGAAAGAGCCCTCTATCTTGCCCTCTGTGCGAAGATGAATTCCGCATCCCCTCGCATCTATTGGAACTCCTATTATGCAACCATCAGGGGAGAAGATCTACGGGAGGGTTTGTCCCGATTGCAAAGGGAACTAAGAGAGGAAGGCAGCTTCGACATGGACCAAATTGACTACTTCCTGGTGGAGCAGAATTCCCTGAGGAAGCGGATGCTAAGCGGCATTAAATATGCTTACCTCCTGCCAGCTATACTGCAGGCAAGATATATCCGCTATAATCTATGTGATGATACGGTTTTGAAGCTTTTGTAGGAAAAACTAGGATAAAGAAGGTAGAAGAAAAGCTATTTAAGCGAAAGGTGGAGAGATGACCGGTAAGGATAAGATACGTTATGTTGCTTTTGATGTTGACGGCACACTGCTGATGGATGATAAGACATTAACAGAAGAAACCAAACGAGCAATCTTCCGCCTGCAAGATCGGGGCATAGGGACGATGCTGGTTTCCGGTCGGTCCGTCCACAGCCTCCAGAACTTCATCAAGACCTTGCGCTTGGATGAGACGGAAGGTTTCCTGATTGGCATCAACGGAGGCAGCATCTATAACTGCAAGACCAGAGAATTCATTTACCAGGAGAAAATCGAGCCAGCTCTGGTGGGGGAGTATTTCCGGGCATGGCCCAAAGGACACCTGTCTCGGGCGGCCTACCGAGGAGGGCAGCTGCTCACGGATACGCCAACCAAGGATGATGTCAACTACCTGAAGAGGATCAACGACATGGAGTTGGTTTCCGTGAATGACCTTGCCCTTCCCTTAGAAAACATAGACAAGATGATGATTGCGGGCTTCAAAGAGAATATCGAGCCCCATGTGGAGGATGTTCAAAAGCAGTTTGCTGGCCGCTTGTACCTAACCTACTCAACCGCCATCTATTTCGAGGCAATGCCCCTAGGCATCGATAAGGGGGTAGGCTTGGAAAACTTCAGTAAGATGATTGGAGGCAGCCTAGATCAGATTCTTGCCTTCGGCGATGGGGACAACGACAGTCCTCTACTAGAGAAGGCCGGCATTGGGGTGGCCATGGACAATGCCACCGCCGCAACCAAGGCTGTAGCAGATGAGATTACCAGATCAAACGAGGATAACGGTATTGCCTACTTCCTGAAGAAGCATGGCTTTATCGACTGAGACGACACATTGACAGTGGGCATTGATATGAAGCCCATAGTAATAGACCAACCACCAGAGGGGTCTGGATGTCCAGACCCCTCTGGTTTTTTATTGCCCGAAGATATCCTCCAATTCATAGCAGCTTGTTTTCGTGAATGGCGTCCGAAGGAAAGATCTAAGAGACAAACCATTTTATTCAATTAATTTATTAAATTATTATTAGCCTTAATCTTCCAAACCTTTTCCTTAATATTTAATAACAAGCTGCTTTATTATGATACGAGTGCTGTTCATCAAATAAACAACGTTTACCCGTCTAATTTTGGATAAGAAAATAGCGAACTTTACCAAAGCCTGCATTGACAAGGCTTTGAGACGGGTGTATGATTACAAACATAATGATTCCTAACATAATAAAGAAAATAGATATACATATAACGATTAAGCGAAGAACGTAGATGGAGGCTGGACTTGAGAAATCTTATTAAATTTATCATCAAGCGAATAGCAGAATCTGTGCTCCTCTTACTAGCAATCACCCTGATTATTTTCATTGCCATGAAGCTGACGCCAAATGACGCGGCCATGATGTTGTCGGGACCGGAAGCGACGGAGGCAGACATAGAGAACATGAGAAACTACTTAGGGTTGAACGATCCCTTGCACGAGCAGTACTTCAATTACATGAAGGAGCTCTTGAAAGGAAATCTCGGGACCTCTTATACCACCAAGCAGAATGTGGGTGGTGAGATTCTTTCCCGCCTACCCAACACCATCAACCTAGCAGTCTCCGCCATGATTTTCGCTATGCTCTTCGGAATACCTTTCGGGGTTCTTGCCTCCATGAAGCAGAACAGCTTTTTGGACCAGACCCTGACCACAGCCTCCTTAGTAGGCATATCCGTCCCCAACTTCTGGTTGGGGTCCATGCTCATTTTAGTCTTCTCCGTCCAGTTAGGCTGGCTGCCTACGGGAGGGATGACGGAGCCCTTTTGGACTCCCTTAGGCTTCAAGCAGGCAATCCTCCCGTCCATTGCCTTAGGTCTAGGGACAGCAGCCCAGTTCACCCGAATTGGACGGGCCTCCATGCTGGATGTTCTCCAGTCTGACTACATAAGAACGGCCGATGCCAAAGGATTGAAAAGCAAGCGAATCTATTTCATTCACGCTTTCCGCAACGCCCTCATCCCTTTGCTTACGGTCTTCGGGACCTCCTTCGGTGGCTTGCTTGGCGGAGCAATCGTCACCGAGAAGGTCTTCGTCATCAACGGCATTGGTACCTACCTCATCGATGCCATCAACAGGCGAAATGACCCGGCCGTCCAATCCACGGTCCTCGTCATTGCCATGATGTATGTAGTCGTCAACTTAATCATTGACATACTGTATGTCTTTGTCGACCCCCGTATTAGCTATGAAGGGAAGTCATGATGAAACAAAATTTACAGCGTGCCTTTCGCCTACTACTGAAAAACAAAATTACAACGCTTGCCTTCATCCTGCTGACTCTGATTCTCATCATCCTGCTCTTGGCACCATGGATTGCCCCTTATGGGGCGGAGGAACAGAACATTGCTCACCGTTTACTTCCAGGCTTCTGGGATGCTGAGCATGCAGAGGGTCACCTACTGGGAACCGATAACCTGGGACGGGACACTTTCTCCAGGCTGATTCTGGGCGGAAGGACCACCCTGAGTATTGCTCTGCAAGCGACCACTATCGGCCTCTTCTTCGGCACCCTCTTTGGTCTCTTAGCTGGCTACTATCCCAGACTGGATTCGCCCATCATGAGGGTCATGGACATCCTCTTTACCTTTCCCGGCATACTGTTGGCCATGCTAATTATTGCCATCTTCGGCACAAGCGAACGAAACACCGTCCTTGCTATTGCCATATGGGCAATCCCCAATTTTGCTCGCATGATTAGATCGAGGACCCTGTCGATTAAGAATGAGGAGTACATCACCAGCGAAAGAGCTCTTGGTGCCCACGATGGCCGTATCCTCTTCAAGCACATCCTGCCCAACTGCATACCAACGATTATCGTTATTGCCACCATGCGTTTAGCCTTCTCCATCATTTCCATATCCACTCTGTCCTACTTGGGTGTTGGCGTACCAGCCCCAAAACCAGAATGGGGCGGCATGATCTTTACAGCCAAGGACTACATGTGGGAGCGGCCTAGTCTCATTATCATCCCAGGTTTAGCCGTCATGGTGACCGTAATCAGCATCAATTTGATCGGAGATAAACTTTCAGAGATCCTAACGCCTGGTCTCAAAGACCGTATATAAAACAAAAACTTATTGGAGGAAATGATGAAAAAACAACTACTTGCTTTATTACTACTTGCTTTGTTGGCCTTAACTGCATGTGGTGGGGGAGAAAGCACAGAAGGCAGCAGCGACCAAGGGACTGATTCGCCAAGCGAGTCCAGTGCTGAAACAGCCGCCGTCACTGATATGAACGATTCTTTCGATATCATTCTGAACGCCCAACCAACCGGCTTCAACCCGCTGACCACCAACGACAGCATGTCCTCAGATGTGGCCATGCAAATCTACGACACCCTCTACAAGCGCAGCGTCGAAGGCACCAGCTACACCCCTTACTTAGCGGCAGATATGCCAGTCTTCTCTGAAGATGGTCTTACCGCCACAATCAAGTTGAAGGAAGGCATTACCTTCTCCGACGGGTCTCCTTTCAATGCAGAATCAGTCAAGTATACGCTGGGCCTCATCATGGATGAATCCTATGGTGCTGCCCGCCCATCCATTGCCGGTTCCATCGACTCCATTGAGACACCTGATGACTACACGGTCGTCCTAAAGCTCAAGTATCCTGATGGCGTTCTTATCGCCAAGTTAGCCCACATGAATTCAGCCATGCTGTCACCAACAACAAAAGACATCGACCTGATGACTAACCCCATTGGTACTGGTGCTTATGTCATGGATGAACAAGTGCCTGGTAGCGAATACACCTTAGTCTACCGAGGAGACGATTATTGGGGAGAAGAACCAGATATCAAGAAGATCAAGTTCTCCGTTGTCCAAGAGCTATCCACAGCGATTGCCCGCTTGGAAACGGGTGAAGCAGATTTTATCCCTGTTCTAGACCCAACGCAAATCGCTAGAGTTGATGGCATCGCTAATATCAATTTAGAGATCCAACCAAACTCCAGCGTCACCTATCTTGGCATTAACCAGTTCGACGGTACCAATAGCGACTTCCTTCAGGATGTAGAAGTGCGAAAGGCAATCGCTATGGCCATCGACAATAAAGCCTTCGCTGACACACTAAATGGCGGTGCTCAGGCAATGACCTCAGCTCTACCAACATCAGTCTTTGGTTATACCGATGAAGCGGCTAACTACGCTTACGCCTACAATCCAGAAGAGGCAAAGAAGATTGTTGAGGAAAAGGGCGTAGGCGACGAGCCTATCGTCATCCTTACATCAACCGTTCCGCTAACCCAAACCGTTGCTGAGTATGTGCAGGCGAGCCTGCAAGCGGTAGGCTTCACCAATGTCAGCTTAAAGCCTCAAGAATTTGCTACCTACCTGGATACCGCCAAGCAATCTGGCGAGGCCGACCTGACTATCCTCACCTGGTCGAACGTCACTGGTGATGGTACCGAGTACTTCGACCCTAACTTAAACTGGGAGATGTCTTCTAAGCGGGTCAAATACAACGATGCTGACTTTATCCAGCTGGTCACCGAAAGCCGGGAGAGCATCGACCAAGACTACCGCCTAGGCAAGCTAGATGCGGCCAACAAGAAAGCAACCGAAGACGTTGCCATTGTGCCCCTATACAATAGGTTGCAAGTTTTTGCCTTCTCCAAGGCTTACTCAACCGTCTTCCAGTATCCTGGCGAATTCTTCTATGTCAGGGAGTTCAAAGTCGCCAAGTAAACGCATTCGAAAAGAAAGCAACTTTGCATAAGAGCCTAAGCTCTTATGCAAAACTGTTTAAGGAGTGGCTAATGACCAATGTAGTAAAAGTCAAGGACATGTCAGTTTCACTAAAAATTACGGGGAAGCTCTATGAAGTTCTCCACCAATTATCCTTTGATATTGAGGAGAAGGAAACCTTGGCAATCGTCGGCGAATCCGGTTGTGGAAAGTCGATGACGGCCTTAGCCACCATGGGTCTTCTTCCCAAGAACGGCCTGATAACCAAAGGAGAGATCAAGTGGCAGGAGGAGGTTGACCTGGTTCCTTTAAAGAGAAAGGAGCGGAGAAAGTTTAGGGGAGACCGTATGGGCATGATTTTCCAAGAGCCCATGACTGCCCTAAACCCCCTTCTTACCATCGGCTACCAGCTCACGGAGAACATCCTCCAACACAGCAAGCTATCCCGAAAAGAGGCCCACGAAAGAGCCAAGGAAGCCCTGCATGACGTCGGCATCTCCAACCCGGAGCGGAGGATGAGGCAGCTGCCTTTCTCCCTATCGGGCGGCTTACGCCAGCGGGTAATGATCGCGATGGCCATGGTCGTCGAACCACAACTGCTCATCTGTGACGAACCGACGACCGCCCTGGATGTTACCATCCAAAAGCAGGTCCTCTACCTGTTGAAAAAGTTGAAGGAAGAGAAAGGCACATCCATGCTCTTCATTACTCATGACCTGGGCGTCGTTGGCGAAATCAGCGATAGGGTCCTCGTCCTCTACTCCGGTTCCAAGATGGAGGAGGCCCCAGTTCAAACCATTTTTGAAAAGCCCATGCACCCTTACACCATAGGTCTATTTAACGCCTATCCAGATATTGACAGGGAAGACCAGAACTTGGAGGCAATCGAGGGGACTTTCCCCTCCTTGACGGAAAGCATCGAGGGTTGCCGCTTCCACCCCCGTTGCCCCTATGCCTCAGCCCTATGTAAGAAAGAGCTACCAAGTCTGGTGAAGGTGGCAGAAGACCACTCAGTCGCCTGCCACAAAGTTAGCGCAGAAATGGAGGGAGCTACATGGAATTAAGTATAGAAAACCGCAAGCTACTCCTGGAAACGGTTAACTTATCCAAAGCATTCAAGCTAAGCCGCAAAGAGAGTTTACGGGCGGTAGACAAGGTCTCCATCCAAGTCTATGAAGGCGAGAAGGTCGCCATAGTCGGGGAATCCGGCTGTGGCAAGTCCACCCTTGGGCGGACTATCCTGCAGCTGACTTCAGCCAGCGAGGGAGAAATCCGCTTCTATTGCGAGAATGTACCAGACAAATACAAGAGTCAGGATGAGCATGGAAATGCTTACTGCGAGCTGACCGACCTCAACAATAAGGAGATGAGAGACATCCGCAGGGACCTGCAGATGATCTTCCAAGACCCTAGCTCCTCCCTGAATCCTCGCCTTACTATCGGTCAGACCGTCGAAGAAGCCTTTGAGATTCACTACAAGCTGCCCAAGAAGGAGCGGAAGAAGAGGACTGTCGAGATGCTGTCCTACGTGGGCCTCAACGAGGAATTCTACGACAAGTACCCCAACACCTTATCCGGTGGGCAGAAGCAGAGGGTGGGTATTGCCCGCGCCCTTTGCCTCAAGCCTAGGCTGCTTATCCTGGACGAGGCCGTATCAGCCCTAGACGTTTCCGTTCAGGCGCAGATTCTTAAACTGCTCGAAGACCTGCATATGAAGTACAAGCTGACCTATCTTTTTATCACTCACGACCTAGGTGTGGTCAAATATTTCTGCGACCGAGTTGTCCTCCTTTATCTCGGCCGGGTCTGCGAGATCTCCTCCACGGCAGATATCTTTAGCCAGGCCCTCCACCCCTACACGGAGTCTCTGATTAGTTCCATTCCCAGAATCCAACACCGGGACCTAGAGAATACGCATATCCTAGAGGGCGAGGTCCCAAGTCCTGTCAATATGCCTTCTGGTTGCGCTTTTCACAACCGTTGCCCCAAGTGCATGGACATCTGTAAGACCGAGCGGCCGGAACTTATCACGGTAGAGGGTGGCAGACAAGTGGCTTGTCATTTATACTAGCAGTCAATGTGACTAATTCAAACGCTGCCGGTTCATCACCGAGCAATACTATCTATAAACGGAGGCACCCATGCTAAATTTTGATCCAAACTACCAAAACTTTCCGTCCAACCGCTACACGCTGGCTTCCAGCAAGGGAATGGTCGCTACCTCTTCTGCCCTAGCAGCCGAAGCTGGCGCCAAGATGCTCAGGCAGGGAGGCAATGCGGTTGATGCTGCGATAGCAACAGCCGCTGCCCTTACCGTCGTGGAACCCACAGCGAACGGCATCGGCTCGGACAATTTTGCTATTGTTTGGATGAATGGGAAGCTGGAGGGAATGTCCAGCCAGGGCTACTCACCAGCTTCGATTAGCCTAGAGGCGGTGAAAGAGAAGAACAGCGAAATGCCTAAGCACGGTTGGACACCCGTGACTGTGCCGGGCAGCCCAGCAGGCTGGGTCGCCCTCAATGAGAAGTACGGCAAGCTTAGCCTCGAGGAATGTCTAGCACCTGCCATCAGCCTGGCTAGGGAGGGCTTCCCTGTAGCTGCCACCGTCTCCCTCTTCTGGAAGAAGACCGCTGACAAGTACGAAAAGATGCTTGCTGATTATCCCGAGCTTGCCCACTGGTTCACTTGCTTTACCAAAGATGGGCGGACACCCCAAGCATTCGAACTTTGGACTTTACCGGAACATGCCGAAACCCTAGAAAAAATTGCCAAGACCAAAGGAAGAGCCTTCTATGAGGGAGACCTGGCGGAAAAGATTGCTGGGCAGGCTGCAGCCGAGGGTGGCTACATCAGCCTCGAGGATTTGAGAGACCACCAGCCCCTCTTTGTTACACCCATCCGGACAATCTATAGGGGTTACGATATCTATGAGCTACCGCCCTCCAACCAAGGTCTGGTTGCCTTGATGGGGCTTAATATTATGGAAAATTGGACCTTTGAAAAGAGAGATGCTAACTACTACCACAAGGCTTTTGAAGCGATGAAGTTGGCTTTTGCTGACGGTAAGGCCTACATCACCGATCCGGATTGTATGACCATTCCCTTCGAGAGCCTGCTCAAGAAGTCCTATGCCAAAAAACGGGCGGCCCTCATCACGGAACAGGCCCAGGACTTCGATGCCGGCAAACCTCTGGGCAACAATACGGTCTACTTGGCGACAGGAGACAAGGACGGCAACTTGGTGTCCTTCATTCAATCCAACTACATGGGCTTTGGCTCAGGCGTTGTGGTCGAGGGAACAGGTATTGCCTTGCAGAACAGAGGCGCCGACTTCAGCCTAGACCCCAAGCACGATAACGCCTTGGCGGGTAGAAAGAAGACCTACCATACCATCATCCCCGGCATGTTGGGCAAAGATGGAGAAGCCTTTGCCGCCTTCGGTGTCATGGGCGGTTACATGCAACCTCAGGGTCACCTGCAGGTCGCTTCAAACTTGATTGATTTTGGGGATAACCCTCAGATGGCCCTCGATGCGCCCCGATGGCAGTGGACTTCGGGCAAAGAATTTTTGGTCGAAAATCATTTTCCAAGGGCAATCGCAGAAGTGTTATCATTGAAGGGACATCAGGTGACTAAGGCAGTGGACTTTACGCCCTTTGGAAGAGGGCAAATCGTCATGCGAACAGACGATGGTGTGCTGCTAGGCGCGACAGAGAGTAGAACAGACGGTAACATTGCTCTTTGCTAGGAGGTTGGCATGAACAAAGAAAAAGAAATGCGGGAAGAGCGGGAAGGCATCTCCCTTCTGGAAATCTTCCTTACTTTCGTCAAGATTAACACCTTTACCTTTGGTGGCGGCTACACGATTGTGCCGGTAATTCGTGACGAGTTTATTTATAAGAAACAGTTAATCGAAGAGGAGGAGATGCTGGATATCGTCGCCTTGGCCCAGTCGGGACCAGGCCCTATGGCCATCTCCACCTCCTTACTTACGGGCTACCGGCTGAGAGGCCCCTTGGGGGCAATCGTCGGTTTAATTGCATCGGTGCTGCCCTGCTTGGTTATTATTACCATACTCTACTACGTCTATGATGCTGTGCAGGACAACGCATGGATACAGTCTGCCTTTGCGGTTATGGGCGGGGCAATCAGTGCGGTTTTGGTGTGGACGACCATCAATATGGCCAAGACAGCCTTATCCAAGCACCCCATTTTTGGGGTCGTCTTGATGGGCCTTGCCTTCATCGCATCCTACTTCTTTGATGTGAATACGGCGCTTATCATTGCTTTTGCAGGCCTTTTGGGCTTGGGTCTCTTCAGCATCGTTGAAGAAGGGCAGGTGAAATAATGGGCGTCTTTTTACATCTCTACACTACCTTTTTTAAGATAGGTGCTCTTGCTTTTGGGGGAGGCTACGCCGTTTTGCCTCTCATCGAGCAATTTGTCATCAACGAGAATGCTTGGTTAACTGCTAGGGAGCTGACCGACCTGATTTCCCTATCCCAGATGACCCCGGGTCCCATTGCAATCAACTCGGCCAGCTTTATTGGGACTAAAGTCGCTGGCATACCAGGGGCAATCATAGCTACCCTAGGTAATGTCACCCCTCAGTTTATCTTGATGATGACCTTAGGCTACTTCATCTTCAGCGGAAGGAAGATCAAATTTCTCGATAAGATACTGAAGGGCTTGAAGCCGGCTATCGTCGGCTTGATTGCCATTGCCACTATCAACATGATCGAATCTTCCCTTTTCACAACAGGAACTTGGTCCCTTAACGATTGGAGTTTGCTGGGGGTCGTCGGTTTCATCTTGGGGATTGTTTTCTACCGCAAAAAAAGCTTATCGGTCATTCAGCTGGTTCTTCTTTCAGCTGCAGTAGGGGTAGGGCTCCACGGTATCATGACAATTTTGTAATTAGTTTCCTCAAAAAAAGGACCAAATTTACGGTTAAAAGGTGTTAGCCATGGCTAATTTTACACGTTTTCCGTCAATTTGGTTTTACTTTTATTTTTCCTATGTTACAATAGGATTAGCTCAAATAGGAATGAGTCTAAATTGTTAAAAAATTAGATATCACATTTTAGGAGGAGACTACATAATGAAATTAATGACCCAATCAAACCTACGTTCAGCTTTCGGTGGAGAATCTCAAGCACGTACCCGTTACAACATCTGGGGCGAAAAAGCAGCTAAGGAAGGTTACCCAAACGTTCAACGTTTATTCGATGCAACTTCTGATGCAGAAAAGATCCACGCTACTCTTCACTTCAACGCTCTTAAGGACGTTGCTGGTGACTTCGATGTAACGAGCACTGCTGGCTTCGGTATTGGTGATACGTCCGAGAACCTACAAGGCGCTATCGATGGCGAGACTTTCGAGTACACTGAAATGTACCCAGCTTACATTGCTGTAGCTGAAATGCAAGGTGAAGAAACAGCTGTTCGCGCAATGAGATACGCCGTAGAAGCTGAAAAGATTCACGCTAAGTTATTCGGCCAAGCAAAAGAAGCAGTCGATGCAGGTGCTGACCTAGAAGTTAGCGACAGCGTTTACCTATGCCCAGTCTGTGGTTACGTTTCTCTACAACAAGACGAGAAGTGCCCACTATGCGGTTGCAAGGGTGAATTATTCATCGCTTACTAAACTGAATATTTCTGAATATCTTGAAGGCTGCGTCAGAATTAAAAATTCTGACGCAGCCTTTTTTTTGCCCTAACGAGAGTATCTTCGCACTAGGCCTTTTATGTTAGAATAGGAAGAGAGTATATGGAGGAGGGACTATGGATTTTCTGGAAACGGTACAGCGATTGTTTACGACTTTTCGGGTTACCGATCTGATCGATATTTTGGTCATCGCTGTCATTATTTATTACATTATCCTTTTGGTAAAGGAGACGAGAGCGGAACAGCTGATCAAGGGCTTTTTCGCTATACTTATTGTTGCTCAATTGAGCGACTGGTTTAACCTATATACCGTCAACTGGTTAATATCCAACTTATTGACCGTCGGTCTTATTCTTGTCATCGTCGTCTTTCAGCCAGAGCTTCGCCGCGCCTTTGAACGTCTGGGGCGGTCACAAGGTTGGCTGTTGTCCTTTGTCAATCCTCCTGAAGATACCGAAAAAATCGCTAGAGTGGAAGAAGTGACCAGAGCATCCACTTCCTTATCGCGCCAAAAGATTGGGGCGCTCATCGTTTTGGAAGGAACGACAGGCCTGAACGATATCGTCGAGACGGGCACCCGCATTGATGGTACAGTCACCGCTGAGCTTTTGATCAATATTTTTATTCCCAACACCCCTTTGCATGATGGGGCAGTCATTATTAAAGATGATACGGTCCGGGCAGCTGGCGCTTTCTTGCCGCTGACCGAAAACAATAACTTAGCTAGAGACTTGGGCACCCGCCACCGGGCGGCCCTAGGCATATCTGAGCGGTCCGACGCCTTGGTCATCATCGTTTCTGAAGAGACAGGGCAGATTTCGGTTGCCGAAGATGGCAAGATTTCACGCCGCATCGATCCGGAAACCTTGAAAGAAATATTGTATCGTTTCTACTCGGAAGAGGAGTCTCGAGGGTTTATGTCCCGCTTCCTGACGGCAAAGAGAGAGGAGGTTAACAGTGGAACGACTGAAGAATAATTGGCAGTGGAAATTGGCTTCCTTAATCATCGGTTTCTTCTTGTGGAGCTATGTGACTGCTGGGGTCAACCCGACCCAGGAAATGACCCTTCGGGATATTCCGCTGGAGCTGCGCAACCAGCAGAACCTCATTCAAAACGATTATACGATTACGGGGCAGGACCCTCAGACGCTATCTGTCTTGGTAACGGGAAAGAGGAATCAACTGGGCGACCTGCAACCTAACGATATTATTGCGGTGGTGGACTTGTCCCAGTACGAAGAAGGTATGCAGTCGCTGCCAATTCGCTATGAGTCGCCTTCGGGCATCATCATAACCCAAACCTCAGCGGAGCGGGTGACATTGACGATAGAGAAGATTATTACGAGAAGCGTTAATGTTAACGTGGAGGATTTGGGTCAGCTGGATGATAATTACATCTTAGAATCGATGACGGCCACCCCACAGACGGTTGAGATCACGGGTTCGCGGTCGAAAGTCGATGCAGTCGAGCGCCTGGTTGCTAGGGTGGATATTTCCGGCTTGACGGAAGATCGGTCGTCCAATGTGAAGATTGTCCCGGTCAATGCAGCAGGCGATGAGGTGTCCGATGTTACCTTGAGCTTATCCTCCGTCAATGTCTCCTTATCCATCCTCAAGCAAATGGAGGTGGGCATCGTTCCTAATTTGCGGGGCGAGCTACCGGAGCACATTGCTCTTCGCCACGTGCAAGTTGCGCCCAACACCATCTTGGTCAAGGGCAAAACTCAGATTATCGACGACTTGGAGATAATTAGTACGGAGCCCATCGACCAGTCGCAGATTTTTGACGACTTGGAGCGGGGCGTCCACCTAGAATTTCCGGATGGCGTTGAGTCGGTGAGCGGAAACTCCACCATCAATTTGAAGATAGACGTGGATAAGAAGGAAGATCGGACCTATGAGGTGCCGGCAAGTCAGGTGACCATTCAGAATGGCCCAGCTGGTGTACCAACAACCCTGCAGAATCCAGCGGGCACAATTATTGTCACCGTCAATGGTTTCCCAGCGGATTTGGATGCCTTGACTCCAGCTCAAATCAATCTGATTGTGGACCTAACCGATAATAGGCAGACAACGGGCATGGTGAGCAAGTCAATTACCGCCGACTTGCCAGACCACATGAGCTTCGTATCGGCAAGCCCAAGGACGGTCGGCATCATCTTGGGTAACCAATCTTCTGATGAGCCAAGCGACGTAGATCTGGATGAAGAGACGCCGGTAGAATCAGATCAAGGCAGCCAGTGACAAGCAGTTCCTTATATAGGCATGAAAAGAGCCCCCTAACGGGGGCTTAGTATAGCAAACAAAAAGCCCCCGTTAGGGGGCAGGAGAAAGTTATTGCACTATGCAATATTGAGGTGTATCTATTAGACGATGCGCAGGGAACCTGCGAATACTTGGCTATCAACGATTAATGTTGCCGTAGCAATTTGGTCGAATTCGATTTCATTCTTGGAATAGTAGTGCTTGCCGTTGACGATAACGTGCCAATCGGATGGGACATCTACCGTAACGGAGGAAAAATTGATGCGGCAATCGAGGAGGATCTCCTTTTCCAATGGGAGGACGTTCTTTAAGTCCAGGTTCACATTGGAGAAGACGGCTTCGATACTACCACCAGAGAAGGTGTTGGATTGATAAGTCCTTCTGTCGGAAGTGAAAACGAAGCGTTCATCAAGCATGTCCTTATGTTCATAGGATGAATCCGGCTTATATTTTCTGCCTTCGGTATAGCTGAAAGCGCCAGCGCTTTCGGAATCCAAGCGGTGAATATTTTTATTCTTTGGTGCCGCTGCACTGATCATTACCTTCAAGCCGAGGATAATTAAGATGAGTGCAAGGAAGATAGAAAATGAGTTACCCCTTAGATAACCTAGGGTATTTAATTGGACAACTACACCGATGCCAATCAGAATAAGAGAGAATGCCTTAGACTTATTCTTTTTGAATAGGCGTAGGAAACCGTAGATGATTAATGCAATCGGCCAATATGTTTTAAAGAGTGGCCAAAACGAGACATTGATGAGCTGACTAGCGAGTAAGACTACGCCAATTGCTACAATAATGAGTCCAAATAGCATATTGTTCCTCTTTCTTATTATGTTGTTTATGTTATGGACTCAGTATACGATTTACTTATGAATTTATTATGGAGAGAATTTGTAATTACTTTGAGCGCCGAGTGCGGCTTGGCCTTTCATGTGTTACTATAGGTAAGGATTTTTTAAGGAGGAGTCATGACTGAGAAGAAGAACGTGCGCTTGCGTTTCGCCCCAAGCCCAACCGGATACTTGCATATCGGCGGCCTACGTACAGCGCTTTTTAATTATTTGTATGCTCGCCACCAAGGTGGAGACTTCATTTTACGTATCGAGGATACCGACCGCAGCCGCTATGTGGAAGGCGCTTTGGAGAACCTGATTGACGTCTTGAATTGGGCGAAGCTCGACTACGATGAGGGAGTCAAGAAGACGGAGGACGGCCTTGAGCAGGTGGGTAATGCGGGCCCATATATTCAATCCGAGCGGGTTGAAGCAGGCATTTACCAAAAGTATGCTGACCAGTTGGTAGAAGAGGGAAAAGCTTACTACTGCTTCTGCTCCCAAGAGCGAATTGATCAGGTAAGGGAAGAGCAGAAGGCCCGTGGGGAGACGCCCCGCTATGATGGTCACTGCCGAGATATCCCTTTGGAGGAGGCAAAGAAGCGGGTAGCAGCTGGAGAGGACCACGTCCTTCGCATGAAGCTTCCAGCTAATACCGACATTACTTTCCACGATGAAATTAAAGGTGAGATTACCATCAATACGGACGAGATGGATGACCAAGTCCTCATGAAATCCGATGGTTTCCCCACTTATCACTTTGCGGTTGTTATCGATGACCACCTGATGGGCATCACTCATGTGGTCCGCGGCGAGGAATGGATTACCTCAACGCCTAAGCACATCTTCCTTTACCAAGCTTTCGGTTGGGAAGCACCTAGCCATGTCCACCTACCAACTGTTTTGGGTCAAGACCACAAGAAGTTGTCCAAACGCAATGGCGATGTGAGCGTCGAGCTCTTCATCGAAAGAGGCTACCTACAGGAAGCTCTCATCAACTACATTGCACTTTTAGGCTGGTCGCCTAAGGGCAATGAGGAAGTCCTTTCTATGGACCAAATCATCGAGGAGTTTGACTTCAGCCGTGTGTCCAACACTGGCGGCATCTTCGATGTGAAGAAGTTAGACTGGATGAACCAGCAGTACATCACGGCGCTTCCTGTCGAAGATTGCCAAGCTTACATCCGCAAGTACCTCTTGGATGCAGGCCTGATAGAAGAAGATTATCCCGAAGAAAAGCTGCGCCTAGTGACTGAAACTTACCAGAACCGGATTGAGCACTTCGACCAAGTCCCCGAGATGACCAAGCACCTTTTCATCGGCGTAGAAGATTTGCGCTATAGCGACGAGGCTAAGGAAATCCTTAAGACGGATACGGCAAAGATGCTGGTGGAAACTTTTACCAGCAAGGTGAGAGATAACGAGCTGACAGCAGAATTTGCAGCAGGCGTGGTCAAGGAGATACAGAAGGAAACGGGCATCAAGGGCAAAGAGCTCTGGTTCCCTGTTCGAGCAGCTCTGGTTGGTCAAACATCAGGCCCAGATTTTGGCAACACCCTGCTGATTTTGGGCAAAGAAGAGGTCTTAGACCGCCTTGCTTTTGTTCAAGACCACATGCAATAAAGGAGAGAGGGGAATATGCGCATTTATAACACCCTGACCAGAAAGAAAGAAGAGTTTGTGCCCTTGGAGCTAGGCAAGGTGTCCATGTATGTCTGCGGACCAACGGTCTATGACTACATCCACATCGGTAATGCTAGGCCTCTGGTCGTCTTCGACACCCTTCACCGCTACATGAAGTACCGGGGTTACGACGTCAAATATGTCGTCAACTTTACGGATGTCGATGACAAGATTATCAACAGGGCAAATGAGGAGGGCGTGTCTTTCGAGGAAATCAGCGAACGCTACATCAAGGCTTTCCTGGAGCAAGCAGACCAATTAAACCTCTTGGAATCGGAAACCATCCATCCACGAGCAACCAACACCATCGAAGAGATGATTGACTTTATTCAAGGTTTGGTGGATATGGGAGCTGCCTACGATGCTGAGGATGCCGTCTATTTCGATGTTTCTAAGGCTCAGGATTATGGCAAGCTATCCAAGAAGAATATCGAGGACTTGCAGGCAGGCGCCCGCATCAGGGTTAATGAGATGAAGAAGAGTCCTATGGACTTCGCTTTATGGAAAAAGAAAAAGGAAGATAAGGAACCGGCTTGGGACAGCCCTTGGGGTGAAGGCAGGCCTGGTTGGCACATTGAGTGCTCGACGATGGCAAAGAGCATCCTGGGGGACACCATTGATATTCACGGTGGTGGGGAAGACTTACAGTTCCCTCACCATGAAAACGAGATTGCCCAGTCGGAGACCTTGCATGACCACAGCTTTGCCAACTACTGGATGCACAACTCCATGATTACCGTGACGACGGATTCGGGAGCCCACGAGAAGATGTCCAAGTCCAAAGGGAACTTTTGGACCTTGAAGGATATTGCGGAGGAGTATGACCTGATTTTGGTCCGCATGTGGCTCCTATCTTCCCACTACAGGTCGCCAATCAACTTCTCTAAGGAAGTAATCGAGCAGACCCAAAATGGTTACCAAAGGATTATCAATGGTAAGGCTAACTTGGAGCGCCTCCTGTCTTTCGCTGAAGATAAGCAGGCGACTGATAAAGAAAAAGTAACTTTAGAGGACGTTGAGCTCTACCGTAAATCATTCATTAAGGCAATGGACGACGACCTAAATACAGCGGATGCCTTAACGGCAATCTACGAGCTGGTCAAGCTGGCCAACAGTGACTTAGATGATAAGAGCAGCAAGGAAGTCATCGAAAAGACTTACCAACAGCTCAATGAGTTTTTGGATGTGCTAGGTATAGCGGATAGAAGGCAGAAAGAAATCCTCGCTGAAGATATTGAACAGTTAATTGAAGAGAGAACACTTGCCCGTGCAAATAAGGATTTCCAACGGGCGGACGAGATCAGAGACTACTTGAAAGAGCAAGGAATTATCCTGAAGGATACCTCTACAGGTGTTGTTTGGGAGAGAGAATAGGGGATTTATGTCAGACTATATTGTAGGTAGAAATGCCGTTTTAGAATATTTGCACGGAGATGGAGAAGCCGACAAGCTCTACATCCAAAAAGGAGAGCGGAAGGGGTCAATTCATCGGATCATCACCATGGCCAAAGATAAGGGCATCGTGATCGTTGAAGTAGACCAAAACAAGCTGAACCAGTTCGCTGAGGGACAAGCCCACCAGGGTGTTGCCCTCCTTGCTCAGGACTTTGTTTACTCGACGCTGGAAGACATCCTCCAGGTGTCCAAGGACAAGGGGACAGCGCCCTTCATCGTCCTCTTAGATGAAATCACGGACCCCCACAACCTAGGGGCAATCATTCGGACAGCTGAATGTGCAGGCGTCGACGGTATCCTCATTCCTAAGCGCAGATCAGCAACGGTGACATCCACCGTCCACAAGACGTCAGCTGGTGCGACTAGCCATATGAAGGTCGCTAAAATTACCAATGTCAACCAGACGATAGACCAATTAAAGAAAGAGAATATCTGGGTTTACGGCGCAGCTGGAGAAGCTAAGCAGACCATCTGGCAAACCAACTTCGACGGTGGCGTATGCTTAGTCATCGGTAATGAAGGCGAAGGCTTAGGCAAGCTGACCAAAGAAAAGTGCGACGTCTTGGTTTCTATCCCCATGTATGGGCAAATTAATTCCCTAAACGCTTCAGCCTCCGCATCCATCCTGATGTATGAAGTGGTCAGAGGTCGCCAATAGGCTCATCCCAAAGACCCAAAAATCCTTACCGGATGCAGTCAAACGATTTGAAAGCAAGGGCAAGCTTCCTTGCTTTTTTCCTATCCCTAGCGTAGAAAGAAGGACGCATGAGAACTCCCTTTGCAATCGAGAATACGACCACTTGGGAAAGTGTCTTGCTGAGCCGGACGGTCACTAAGCCTGTGACCATCCGTCTTGCCATCTATTCCCATGCCCACAACAAGCGAACACCAGCAATCCACTACCTGGTGGCAACGGGCTTTTTCAAAATCCTCAACGAGCTGAATGTCCTGGATTACCACCACCAATACGGCATGGACGGTCTGACTTTCTACATAGATGTTACCGAAAGCAGGAGTGCTGTTCGGGCCTACTTGCTCAACCTCAAGAAGTTCCACGCTTTGGGCCATGCCTGGGAGCTTACCATCATCGACGGCATGCATGTGACCTCCCTCATCCAAGATGGTCGAGATAAGGAGCCGCTCAAGGGCTATGAGCTTGAGAGCCTTGCCCGCATGCACATGAACATGGGCTCCCGCCCCCTCCGCTTTTCGCGCTACTTCCTCTACGCCGCCCTCGCGCCTTTCGGCCGCAGCCGCAGTTATGGGTCATGCTCGATGACCTTCGAGGATGCCAAGGGCAACCGCCACTTCTACCATGTCCTCCAAGCGCTAGTAATCCTCGTTCGCGCCTACAGCTCTCTGGATTTCTCCTCCATCAATTCCCTCCACGAGCTGCGCAGTCGGGGTCTGCCCATCGAAGACGCCCTTAGCCAAATTGGCTCCAGCACAGGTTTACTCAAGGGCCTCCTCTTCCATTCCATCCTCATCGCAGCTACCTATGAGCAGAAGACGGCCATGGACCTTATCCCCGAAAAAATCAAAAGCATCGTCAAGGGCTTGGAGAAGGACTTTTCCAAGGACATCACTTCGCCCAGCACCCTCTTCTTCTCCCGCTATGGCATCGGCGGTGCTCGCATGCTTGCCCTAGCCGGCTACGAGCCCATCATCGACAAAGCCCTCCCCTTCTGGCAAGGGGCCATGGACCTAGACGACCTCAGCCTCTACCTCATTGCCCAAACCTACGATACCACCACCCTCAAAGATATCGACCTGCTCGGCTACCAAAATCTCCAAGAGCAGGCCGACAGGTGCCTAAAGGACATCAACCTCGATCGCAACAGCCTCAACCAAGCCTTCTACAAGTTAGGCCTGGTCACTGACGGCATCAGCGACCTGATTTCCGTCGTCCTCCTCTTTGACCTCATCGCCAACGAAGAATCCCGCGACGCCATGGACTGACCGTCCTTGGCCTCGCTCGCCCTGGCGACTTTGGACTATGCCCAGCCCCACCCCTCCAACGCCGGCGCCACTTTCTGCAATTAGAGTTGACAAGATGCTTACTTTTATGTAAAATTAATTCGTTACACTATTATTGTCTTAATGAATATGCTGCTTTAGCTCAGCAGGTAGAGCGCAGCCATGGTAAGGCTGAGGTCGCCGGTTCAATCCCGGCAAGCAGCTTTTTGCTTGACCCCCCCAGTGTTAAGCTTTTGAAGCAATTTTCTTGACAAGTCATTACAAAAACCATATTATATTTTGGTAAATCTTTTCCACCCTTAGCTCAGTTGGTAGAGCACCTGACTCTTAATCAGGGTGTCCCGGGTTCGAATCCCTGAGGGTGGATTGCTAAAGCGTGTCGGCTTCTTGCCTTCACGCTTTTTTATTGCGGTTCACCCTTTTCATTACCACTATTTGCAGAGCTTTCGGCTTTTCTGCCGAGATTGCTGTTGG
>CAYFUF010000016.1:0-33228 GCA_964346245.1 uncultured Peptoniphilaceae bacterium
GGGATGGCCCGGTGAGTGAGGGAGGTTTGCGTGAAAAAGTTTGTGCTGAGGCTGGTTGTCTTTTTGCTGGTCTTTAATGCGGTGGCCGTAGGGCTGTCGCTTTTGGTATTTAAGCAGCCCTTGGATGAGATGGTGAAGAGTTCACCGTATATTCTGGGGAATGTGCTGGTTATTTTGGCGGTTATGAATGATCAGTTTTATGGCAAGTCTGGAAAGAAGTAGGATGGAAAATAAAACTGTTTACTAAAAACCTCATCGGGTATAACAGGAGGTGAGTTAAAATATAACTACTTTAAAAGATAAGGAGAATTTATATGAAACTAGGATTAAGTGAAAAGTTGCAAAAAGCGCTCAATGAGCAGGTAACCAAGGAATATGAGGCAGCTTGGATTTATAATGGCATGCGTATTTATTTGGATGATCTAGGTGCTTATGGCGCGAAGAAGTGGATGAAGATTCAGGTAGCTGAAGAGATGGAGCATGCTCAAGACTTTATTAACATCATTATGGAATTGGATGGTGAAGTTGAGCTTGGACAGATTCCTGCAGCAACGACTAAGTACGATTCTATGTTAGCGGTTTGGGAAGCTGGCTTGGAGCATGAGAAGCTGATTTCTGAGAGCATCTTGAACATTCTGGAGATTGCTATCGAAGAGAAGAACTACGCTGTTGAAAACTTCTTGAGAACATATGTTGACGAGCAGGTTGAAGAGGAAGATAATTTTAGAGGCGTCATTGACTTCCTAAAACTTGCTGGTGACGACACAGCCGCTTTATTGAAGGTAGATAGCGTCCTTGGAAAACGCGGGGAGTAACTACCTGGTAAGTTAGCGAAAACTAGCTTAAAACGAAATGAAGAGACTTTACCTACAGGATTTAGGGAAAGTCTCTTTCTTTTAAAGGCAAGTGTGAATAATTTGTTAGGCGGGCCATGCAAATCGCCCAAAGACCTAGTTTTGCTGAAAATACGGCCGTGTGGCTTAGATCAGCTTCTGCTCATCGGAGTAGATTTCTTCAGCCTCTTTGCGGTAGCGGTCCATGGTGTCATGGAAAATCTCGCTGTTGGATTTTGGGGTGAAGGTGATTGCATTAGCGCCAGCCTCGATCGTCTGTTCGATGGACTCGTTGGTTGGTCCACCCGTGGCGATGATAGGCAGGTTGGGGAAGCGCTTCCGAATGCTGGCAACCACTTCAGGTGTCCGCTTCGCTGCGGAGACATTGAGGATGTTGACACCAGCCTTGAGGCGGGATTCGATGTCCATATACTCGGACACGATAGTAGAGATGATGGGAATGTCCACCTCTTCATCGACAAGTTGGATGGTCTCCAGTGATGCGGGTGCATTGAGAACGACGCCGTAGGCACCGAAGGCCTCAGCAAAGAGGGCCATCTTCGCGGACCTTGCCCCATTGGTCCTACCGCCACCGACTCCAGCGAGGAAGGGCGAGGCGGAAATGTTGGAGATTACCTCGTAAATCGAGGGTTGGGGGGTGAAGGGGAAGACAGCTAGGATGGCATCAGCGTTGGTATTGGCGATGATGGCAATATCGGTAGTGAAGATGATCGATTTAATGCGACGGCCATACAAGCGGATGCCGGATGCCTCGCGAATGATAGCAGGTTCTTTGATAAAGTCAGCACGCAACTTGGATGTGACATCAGGCACATATTTTCTTGCTTTTGGACTCTCGAATTGGTTGTTAAAGTTTGCCAGGGGCTTTTGTTCATGTTGGCTCATGGTATTGTCTCCTTCAATCTAACTTGCACATGATTCGTTGATTCATGCACCAATATCATAACGGGTGGGTGGGGAAAGGTCAATCGTTGCCCACTTAGGTGGGAAAGCAGATGAAGCTAAGGAGGAATGGGATTTCGATAGCAAATAGATGAGGAAAATTTTCTGTAGGTTGTAGGTAGTCATAAGGCCCACTTATAGTATAATAGGGAGTAAGTTTGCTATTTGAGCCTTGATAGAAAGATGATTTTACTTGTAGTATAGTAGAAGATAGGGAAAAGGTTCCCATTTCTTTGATTCAAGGGGAGAAGAGGGCATTTGTTGCTTGTTGTAACGGGTGCAATTTAGTGAAGCGGAAAGGAGGAAACATGGCAAGAGAAGCAATACACAGTATTTTAGAGGCTGAAGAGAAAGCAAAGCAAATTCTTCAGCAGGCAAGGGATGAACGAAGCAAGATTCTTGTTCAAGGACAAGAGAAAGCTGAAGAAGAAAAAAGGCGCATCGAACAAGAAGCGCAAGAAGAAGCCTCGCGTGTTCGCCTTCAAGTAGAGGAAAAGACAAAGCAGGAGATGGAAGAAACGAGAGCCAATGCGAATAGACAGGCAAAGGAACTTGAACAGATTCCAGATGAAGATCTACAGGTAGCGGTGTCTAGAATTGTTGAAGAGGTGAAAAAATATGGCAATAGTTAAAATGTCCAAATTTAATTTGGCCATTTTCCGAAACGAGAAAGAAGCCATACTACGCGAACTTCAAAAATTTGAACAGGTTCACTTGCATAATATCGCCAGCGAAGCAGAATGGTTAGACCTTGGTGTTAGGGCCGAGGATACAGGCGTTTTTCACCAGGAGGTCAACCAGGATTTAGCGAAGGCGGAGACGGTAATCGATATCTTACAAGCCTATGTAAAGAAGGAGAAGAGCTTCATTGAGAAAGTCAGCAATGAGCTGCCCAAGATCAGCTTGCAGGAGAGCGTAAGCCGTTTGCAGTCCTCAGACATACAGGCGCTGATAAGGGAAGTTCAGGGCTTGGATGGTAAGGTCCGCGAGTTGCAAGAGAAGAATAAGGTTTTAGATGATCGGTTGAGCGAATACAGGCACTGGGAAAAGCTGGATATTCCCTTAAACGATTTGAAGAAAATCAAAGGTTTGAATGTTCGTCTAGGGCTTTTACCTAAGCGGTGGGCGGATGAGTTTAGACGCTTTGTTGGTGCGGAAACAGAAGGCACCTACGTTGAATTTATTTCCAGCGATGGGAATGACCAGTATATTCTGCTGATCGACAACGGAGTGGATGAAAACTTGCCGCAAGTGTTACGCGATTCCAATTTTGTTCCCATTAAATTGGATAGCGATACGACCGTCGATGACCAAATTGAAGCCTTTAATGTAGAGAAAGAAGAACATAAGCAAGAGATTAAAGCCCTGAAGGCAAAGCTGAAAGAGCTTGCTGAATCGAGGCTGGACGATTTAAGGCTCTACTATGATGTTGTTAAGAATAGCGAGATGTTAGTTGAAGCTAGAGATAAGACCCTCGAGTCGGATTATCTGAGCTTTGTAGAGGGATATATTCGAACAGATGAAGTTGACCAGTTTAGCGCCTTGATCGATGCGACCAGTGAGAGCAAGGTCTATGATCTGATGGTGGTGGATGCCGATGAGGAAGACCCCAATGTGCCCATCATCCTAGAGAATGGAAAGTTGACGACACCTTTCGAGAGCATCGTCGAGACTTACTCCATGCCAGCTTATCATGAGGTGGACCCAACACCGCTGCTCGCTCCTTGGTACGCAATTTACTTCGGTATGATGTTAGGTGATTTGGGCTACGGGCTGATTCTTCTCGTAGCAACCACTTTGCTTTTGAGTCTTGCACGCTTCAAAGACTCCACAAGAAAGATGCTGGAGTTTTTAAGACTGGTGAGCATACCGACCATTATTTCGGGACTGATCTTTGGTTCCTTGTTTGCTGGCTTAATTCCCATGCCCTATCTCATTGACCCAACCCAGAGTTATATGGAGATGCTGGGCATTTCTGTAGGAATAGGCTTCATCAATATTATCTTTGCGCTAGGTATCTTAGCCTACAAGCACCTGCGCAAGAAGAACGCTTGGTACGCCATGATTGATGTAGGCTTTTGGTATTTGATCCTATTTGGTTTAGCTGCCTTTGCAGCGGGGATGTTTGTGGAGAGCTTGCCCTCTATCGTTCAGACGGCAGGCATCGTAGCAGCGGTTATCGGTATGATAGGCGTTTTACTCTTTTCGGAAAAAGAAGCAAGTGGATTTGGAAAGTATGCTTGGGGTCTCTATAACCTGTACGGCATGACCTCCTATATTGGAGACTTGGTCAGCTATACGCGTATCGCAGCCCTCATGTTATCCAGTGCTTATATCGGCTATGCAGGCAACTTGATTACTGGGATGCTCTTTGATGCAGGCATAGCAGGAATCGTCGGTGGAATTCTAGTTCTAGTCATATTTCACTTGTTTAACCTCTTCCTCGGAGCCCTGTCAGGTTACGTGCATTCCTTGCGCCTAATCTATGTCGAGTTCTTTGGAAAGTTTTATGAAGGTGGCGGAGTACCTTTCCAAGGTTTGCGCCCAGACCCAATATACTATGATATTCAAACAAAAGACAAAACGGAAAAGTTAACTACAATAGAAACGAATTAGGAGGAAGTAAATAATGCTAGATTACATGTCACAATACGGTGGTTTGGTTTTTGGAATACTCGGTGCTGCATTAGCAGTCAGTCTTTCCGGTATGGGCTCTGCTCGTGGTGTAGGTATGGGTGGACAAGCAGCGGCAGCAGTTATGGTCGAAGAGCCAGAGAAGTTTGGTAAATCACTTATCCTACAGCTACTACCTGGTACCCAAGGACTATACGGTTTCGTTATTGCCATTATCGTAACCACAAAACTAGACGTTGGCATCAGCCTACAGACTGGTCTTGCTATTCTACTAGCTTGCCTACCAATCGCTTTGGTCGGCTACTATTCAGCAATCAAGCAAGGTGAAGTATCTGTTGCTGGTATCTACCTTCTTGCAAAGAACGAAGAGCAATTTACTAAAGGTATTATCTACGCGGTAATGGTTGAGACCTACGCTATTCTTGCATTCATCAGTTCTCTAATCCTCGTTAACCTCGTTTGATTCACTGAATCAAGGAGGTGCTTATGTCGAATTTAGATAACATTATCAACAAAATAATCCAAGATGCAGAAGTTGAAGCAAAACAAATTTTAGACGGCGCCAATGAAGAGAGTGCGATGAGAGTAAAAGAAGCTGTGGAAAGTGCTAAGCAGACTGGAGCTAGTCTCATCAACCGGGCAAAAAGTGAAGAGAGCTTAATTGAAGACAGGGTCAGAACAGGTATTGAGCGAGAATCGAGAGACCTGGTTCTACAAGCGAAACAAAATGTAATCAATCGCGCCTTTGAGTTAGCAAAAAAGGAGCTCCGAGAGTTACCCGATGCAGAGTACGCGCGGGTCTTGGACGAATTCCTTGCCTCAAATGAGATCAGTAAAAGCTCGGTCATTGAAATCCCTGAAGACAGGACTTACCAACCGAAGAGCAAATTGAAGGTGGAGAAGAACCCTCTTCTACGAAGCGGTTTCCGTCTACAAACAGAAGATGTACGAATCAGCAATGATTTTGAACAGATTGTCGATGTAATACGTGAATCATTGGAGCCAACTATTGGAAAAATGATTGCAGAAAGGTAGGGATTATGAAAAGAGATGCTTATGTCTATGCCTCCTCACGTATTCGCATGCAAGAGAAGAAGCTATTAACCGATTCCGTCATGGAACGTTTATTGCTTTCCCATTCTATCCAAGAAGCGGTGCAAATACTCCAAGAGACGCGTTATGCCGATGTCTTTAACCGAGTTGACCACCCAGAGAATTTTGAAGAAGCCTTGCGCTTAGAGCTTGTTAAGCAAGCTAACTTGCTGGAAGATGTGGCGAAAGACGACACATTGACCCGCCTGCTTTTCCTCAAATATGACTTTCACAACATCAAGATAGTAATAAAGGAAGTTCTGAGTGAAGCGGATTATGAACACTTACGATATCCCTTCGGCAGCCTGTTCCTTCCCCAAGTCAGGGAATGGATTAGCGATTCCAACAAGAATTTCAAGGAAAGCCATATCCAACAGGCAATCGAAAAAGCAAGGGAAGCTTACCAACGAAATCAGGATGCTCAAGAATTGGACTTCATCTTGGATAAAGCTTACTTTGAGGAACTAGTCGGCCTCTCTAAAGAGATGGGAAGCGACTTCTTTGTAGATTATGCTCGCCATTATGCCGATTTTACCAACGTGCTTGCCTACCAAAGACTCCACAATCAGAATCAGACGAAAAACACCTTCGACCAAATTTATATCGAAGGGGGCTTCATTGCCAAGGAAGATTTTATGAACCAGTATGGCAAGCCTTCGGAAGACATCTTGTCCTTCCTGAAGGGAAAGAGACCATCCCCCCTATTGGTGGACGCCTATGCAGATTATGTGGAGACAGGAAAGCTCACAGACCTGGAGCTAGCCAGAGACAATTTCGCCTATCGGTTGGCTTTTCAGGGGACGAGGGTCTTGTATGGCCCAGAAGTTCTCTACGGTTATTTGCTGAGAGTAGAGACCGAGATTCAAAATCTGCGTATCATTCTTAGCGGGAAGAGAGCAGAAGTAGATACTGAGATTATTAGAGAAAGGATACGAACCCATGCATAAAGTAGCCGTCGTTGGAGACAAGTCTTCCGTTTTGGCTTTTCGTGCGGTCGGTTTAGACGTATTTTCTCCAATAGGGGACCACGATACCCGAAACGTGGTGGACAAGTTAGCTCGGGATGGATATGGGGTCATCTATATCACCGAAGAGCAAGCTAGCCTAATCCCAGAAACTATTGAAAGGTATAAATCCAAAGCTACGCCCGCTATCATACTGATTCCTGACAGCAAAGGTTCTTTGGGAATCGGCATGCAAGAGATTTCGAAGAATGTCGAAAAAGCAGTTGGTATGGACATATTTAGAACGGAGGAATAACTTTGAAACAAGGAATCATTACAAAGGTCTCCGGTCCATTGGTAGAAGCCAAAGGAATGGAAGATGCAAATATACAGGACGTTGTCGAGGTCTCTGAAGACTGTCTGATTGGTGAGATCATCGAGATGGATAGAGACGTCGCTTCAATCCAAGTATATGAAGAAACGACAGGTGTTGGACCAGGAGAGCCCGTAACCACAACAGGTGCTCCGCTGTCTGTAGAGCTTGGACCAGGCTTGCTTGGCCAAATCTACGATGGTATTCAACGCCCCTTAGATAAACTAGCCGCTATGTCCGGAGCTTTCCTCAAAAAGGGAGTTACCGTTGAGCCACTTGACCGGGAAAAGAAGTGGGATTTCCAAGCTGTCGCTAAAGTAGGCGACCAGGTGGTGGGTGGAGATATTCTGGGCACAGTACAAGAAACCGAAGTGATTGAGCACAAGATCATGGTCCACCCTAGATTAAAGGGAACAATCAAAAGAATCGAGTCGGGTACTTTTACCGTTAAGGATATCATTGCCGTCATCGAGGACGAGAATGGCAAAGAAGTCGAAGTTGACATGATTCAACGTTGGCCGGTCCGCCGCGGTCGCCCCTACATTAAAAAGCACGATCCAAGAACCCCCTTAGTTACAGGACAGCGGGTCATCGACACCTTCTTCCCCGTCGCTAAAGGAGGAACAGCGGCGATTCCTGGACCTTTTGGATCTGGTAAGACCGTTATCCAGCACCAGCTAGCCAAGTGGGCGGATGCGCAGGTAATCGTCTATGTCGGTTGCGGTGAGCGTGGAAACGAGATGACGGACGTACTTAATGAATTCCCAGAGATCATCGACCCCAACACAGGGAAGAGTCTGATGGAAAAGGTCGTCCTCATTGCAAACACGTCAAACATGCCGGTTGCCGCTCGTGAAGCTTCCATTTATACCGGTATTACCCTAGCTGAATATTACCGGGACATGGGTTACTCCGTTGCCCTCATGGCTGACTCCACCTCCCGTTGGGCAGAGGCCCTTCGTGAGATGAGTGGTCGTTTGGAAGAGATGCCTGGTGATGAAGGTTACCCCGCCTACTTGTCTTCCCGTATCGCTTCCTTCTATGAAAGGACTGGTATGGTGGACTGTATCGGTAGCGATGGCCGCCAAGGATCGCTGACTGCAATCGGAGCGGTATCCCCTCCAGGAGGAGATACATCGGAGCCAGTTACCCAATCGACCCTGCGTATCGTTAAGGTTTTCTGGGGACTCGATTACAACCTGTCCTATGCGAGACACTTCCCAGCCATCAACTGGTTGGACTCCTACTCCTTATACCAGGATGCGATGGACAAGTACTTTGACGGGCACGTGTCGGGGACCTTTGCAAGTAATCGTCGTGACGCTATGGCCCTCCTACAGGAAGAATCCAACCTGCAAGAGATTGTCCGCTTAGTCGGTCAAGACTCCCTATCCGCAGAAGACCAGCTCAAGCTCTTTACCTCTAAGTCACTGAGGGAAGACTTCCTGCAGCAGAACGCTTTCGATGATGTCGATACTTACTGCTCGGAAGAAAAGCAGGCAAAGATGCTGGATGTCATCCTGAGATTCCACGACCAAGCTCAACATGCGCTCCAAGAGGGCGTCTATTTGAGAGAGATTGAGGCGATGGAAGCGAGAGCTAAAATTGTTCGTATGCGCTATATCCCTGAGGACGAGCTCATCCAATTCGATTCGATCTATAGCGATGTTAGAAATGAGTTCGCCCAAATGATTCAAAGTAGGGAGGTGCAGGATGCTTAAGGAATATAAAACCATAACAGAAGTATCCGGTTCCATCATGCTGGTCACTGGTGTCCAAGGTGTCAAGTACGAGGAGCTTGTGGATATTCAATTGCAAAACGGTGAAGTGAGACGTGGTAAGGTTCTTGAGGTTGGCGATGACGCTACCTTGGTCCAAG
This sequence comes from uncultured Peptoniphilaceae bacterium, assembly GCA_964346245.1. Classification (GTDB taxonomy): domain Bacteria; phylum Bacillota; class Clostridia; order Tissierellales; family Peptoniphilaceae; genus CAYFUF01. Next base: position 8,719 of record CAYFUF010000016.1, read on the forward strand.
TCTTCGAGGGTTCTTCGGGCATCAACATGAAGGATACCTCGGTCCGCTTCTTAGGACGCCCCCAAGAGTTAGGGGTTTCTGAAGACATGATTGGCCGTGTATTTGACGGACTGGGTAATCCTATCGATGACGGTCCAAAGATTATGGCTGAGCAAAACTTAGATATCAATGGGTCGGCTATCAACCCATTCGCTAGATTGTATCCTGAGGAGTTCATCCAAACAGGAATCTCTGCAATCGATGGCTTGAACACCCTTGTTCGTGGCCAGAAGTTACCAATTTTCTCTGGAAACGGTATGCCCCATAACCAGTTGGCTGCACAGATTGCCCGCCAAGCCCAGGTGCGAGGCACAGATGATAAGTTCGCCGTCGTCTTTGGGGCAATGGGCATTACCTTCGAAGAGTCCCAATTCTTCATCAACGACTTTAAAGAGACAGGGGCAATAAACCGGGCGGTCCTCTTCATGAACCTAGCAGATGACCCAACGATTGAGCGTATCTCTACACCAAGAATTGCACTGACCGCAGCGGAGTACTTGGCTTTTGAAAAGGGCATGCACGTTCTGGTTATCCTGACGGATATGACCAACTATGCGGAGGCTCTCCGCGAGGTGTCCGCAGCTCGTAAGGAAGTGCCAGGCCGCCGTGGCTATCCAGGCTACCTCTACACTGACCTTTCTCAGATTTATGAGAGAGCGGGAAGGATTAAGGGGTCTCCAGGCTCCATCACTCAAATTCCAATCCTGACCATGCCAGAGGATGATATTACTCACCCTATCCCAGACTTGACAGGCTACATCACAGAGGGACAGATCCTCTTGAAGCGGGATATCTATAACAGGGGCATCAACCCTCCAATCGACATTCTTCCTTCCTTGTCCCGTTTGAAGGATAAGGGTATTGGTGAAGGAAAAACGAGAGAAGACCACGCTGCAACCATGAACCAGATTTATGCTGGTGTTGCCCGAGGCCGTAATGCCAAGGAGCTATCCACCATCTTAGGTGAGGCAGCCCTGTCTGATGCAGAGATTGCCTTCGCTAAGTTCTCCGACGAGTTCGATAAGCGTTATGTAGACCAAGGTTTCTACACCAACCGGACAATCGAGGAGACCTTGGACTTAGGTTGGGACCTGATGAAGATCCTACCAAGAGAAGAGTTGAAGCGTATCAAGGATGACATGATTGACAAGTATTTAGGCAAAGCTGATGGAGAATCGGAAAACGAGGTGAAGTAGATGGCCCGTTTAAATGTGAATCCGACCAGGATGGTCCTAGCGGAATTGAAAGGCCGTCTGTCTGTTGCCAAGAATGGTCACAAGCTCCTGAAGGACAAGCAGGATGAGCTGATGCGCCGCTTCATCGAGCTAGCCAAGGAGAATAGGGCAGTCAGGACCAGAGTCGAAGAGGCATTGAAGAAGTCGTTTCAGTCCTTCTCTATGGCAAGCGCCGTGATGAGCCCTGAAATGCTAGAGAATGCCCTCATGAGCTCTAAGCAGACTCTAGAGGTGGACGTCAAGACCAATAATGTCATGAGTGTCCGCATCCCTGAATTTACTTTCCACCGGTCTGCGGTGGAGGGTGACCAAGATGCCAGCCCTTTCCCATACGGTTTCGCCCAGACATCTGCAGAGCTGGATGTCGCCTTGGAGGAATTGAATGGGGTAATGGAGCAGCTCTTAGAGCTAACAGAGATTGAAAAGGGCAGCCAGCTGATGGCGGACGAGATCGAATCCACCAGGCGGCGTGTCAATGCCTTGGAGTATCGAACCATACCAGATTTGGAAGAGACCATCCGCTATATCCGCATGAAGTTAGAGGAAGAAGACCGAGCAACGATCTCTAGATTGCTCAAGGTAAAGGATCTGATTACTCAGGTCAAGGAGACGGGAGAGATTTCTATCGACCGTTACCTGCAAACCAACCAATAAAATTGGGACGTACAAGCCAAGAACCAGGAAGACTTATGGCACTTTCTGGTTCTTTTTTTGTGCTAATGTGGAGGAAAGAGGTCAACTTATTACAAATGTATTACACTTAACGGAATCATAGGACAAGTTGATACTGTTGAGTGAACGTGTAAAAGTGACCCAAACTGGTCAAAATACCTATTTTAAGCACTAAATAACCGCTTTTTTTAGGTAAGAATAAAAACTATTTTTCTAGAATAACTTGTAATCTTTACGAAAAATTAACACGGGAAAATTACAATCATATTGGTTCTTTAGGCGTTGTAAAACAGCGGTTAAAAGGGGAAATCAAAATTCAACTTTTAGCGCTATATATAAAGTGAAGCCAACGATGAAGTTGTTAGGTCTACAGTACGGAGGGGGAAATGGCAAAGTTTAAAGCACATGTGAAAGACGTTCAGTTATTTGTCCGGGTCAAGTTATCCAGCAAGGATCAGGTGGTCTACCAAGAGCTGGACTACATCAAAAATCAGCCCATGCGGGGATTTTTGCGCCCAAGCTATCGGAAGACACTCTTCGGCCAAGCAATCGAATATACGGGGCCTATGGGCATCAGTATCAGTGAGCGCTTAGCTAGGCCGTTATCGAAATATGATTTTTTCTTTATTATTGCCCAAATCATTGAGGCAAACAGGAAGCTCATGACCAACAACCTCTTTATGGACAATTTGGTCTTGACTCAAAATGAGGTCTTCATCAACGAGACGACCAAAGAGCTTCAATTCATCTACCTTCCTATCGTTAATAATGTACTACCATCCGATCCGCTCAATTTCATGCGTTCTATTGTTTACGCTTTTAAAACAATGCCTGACGAGAATCCCGAGTATATCACTCGCTTCAATATGTTTTTAAATCGTCTGGGTTTATTCAACCCTGAAGTCATCAATAATTACATCAACCAAGAAGACCCCCGCATCATTCCTTTAATAAGGAAGAATTCGATTGGGCATAGCGGGTTTATGGCCCATGACAAATCTTATCTAGAGGCTCAAATGGATCAGGCGACTGACATATTGGGACCGGATGGGGACGATGCGACGAATCTACTTAGTCCAGAGAATGAGCCTAACTTTGGCCAATACTTCAGCACGCCAAGCCCCAGACAGGAGCATGAGGACTTTGAGTATGAGGCAACCGGCCTCCTATCAGAGGACCCATTTACCATTGGACAGATGAATTACTCGCAACAAGCTGGTTTCCAAGAGCCTTACAAGCAAGGCAACCAGCCTGGTTTTTATGCTCAAATGTTTTATCCTCCCCAAGGAAACGGTGAGGATTACGCTGAAGGGACTACCCTTCTTTCTCAATCGATGAGCGAGGGGGTTAAAGCGGGCAGGGCGGCACCCGATTACCGGCCTAAGTTGCTTCGCATCTGTGACAATCAGGTCGTTATCATCGACAAGCCGGTATTTCGCATAGGAAAAGAAAAGAGCTATGTCGACTACTTCATCGGGGACAATTCAGCGATATCCAGAAGCCACGCCGATATCATTAACCGAGGAGATACCTACTATATTAGCGATTTGAATTCGAAGAACTTCACTTTCCTCAACGGCATTAAGCTGGTGCCTAACCAAGAGACTATCCTCAAGGATGGCGACAAGATCAAATTTGCCGATGACGAATTTGTCTTCCTTTGTTCCTAAGGAGGGGCTCTATGCATTTCACAGCAACGATAGATACCGACATCGGCCGGAAGGATGTCAACCAAGACAGCGTTTTATTGAAGCATGCGCAGACCGATAAGGGAGAGGTCATCTTCCTCGCCGTTTGTGACGGCTTGGGCGGTCTGAAGATGGGTGAGGTGGCGAGTGCTACGGTCATACGAGCCTTCGCTAAGTGGTTCGATAAGGACCTCCCTCAAGAACTTGAGCATAGAGACATGGGCATTATTGGTCACAAGATGGACCTGCTCTTGCGAGAGATAAGCAGCCGCATTATGGACCACGGAATGGACCACCAGGTCACTCTGGGGACCACTTTTACCGGCCTCTTGCTCATCAACGAAGACCTCTTGATTGTCCATGTGGGCGACTCCAGGGTCTACCACATCCGAGACAACATTGAACAGCTTACCGCTGATCACACCTTTGTCGCTAGAGAGATTGCTCGAGGTGCAATGAGCGTGGAACAAGCTAAAGTAGATAGAAGAAGAAACACCCTCCTCCAAGCGGTCGGGGCGACGGAAAACCTACAGCCTCAGATTATTCATGGCAAGACCAAGAAGGGAACTTACCTCGTTTGCTCCGATGGCTTCCGACATGAAGTCACAGGCAAGGAGATGGTGGAATACTTCGCACCAGACCACTTGCAAGATAAGCAGATTATGCATAACCACGCTAGATCGCTGATGCACCTAGCCAAAGAGCGCAGGGAAAGAGACAACATCTCCGTCGCTCTGGTCAAGGTAGAATGAGAGGGGCCATGGCAAGCATAGGAAATATTATCGATGGAAAATATGAAATATTGAAAGAGATTGGCCGGGGTGGTATGTCTGTTGTCTACTTAGCAATGGACAAGAGGCTGAACAAGCAGTGGGCAATCAAGCAGATCCGCAAAAAAGGCAAGGATATCAATGATGAGATTGTCGTCAATAGCTTGGTTGCTGAAGCCAACATGATGAAGCGGCTTGACCATCCAGCTCTGCCTAGGATTGTCGATATTATTGATACGGGCGACACCATCTACATCGTCATGGACTACATCGAAGGTGAATCGCTAGATAAGGTGCTTTTTGAATACGGAGCCCAGCCTGAGGAATTGGTTTTGGATTGGGCTAAGCAGCTCTGCGATGCCTTGTCTTACTTACATGCACAGAAACCACCCATCATTTACCGGGACATGAAACCAGCAAACGTCATGTTGAAGCCGGAAGGTAACTTGAAGATCATTGACTTTGGTATTGCCCGCGAATACAAGGAAGATGTCCTAGCCGACACGACAATCCTTGGCACCAACGGCTTTGCTGCCCCAGAACAGTATGGGGCAAGGCAAACGGATGGCCGAACAGATATCTACGGTTTGGGCATGACCATGCATAACCTCTTGACGGGAATTGATCCCAGACCTAAGGATTACGTCTACGCCCCAGTTCGTCAATGGAATCCTCAGCTTTCTGAAGGTATCGAAATCATTATCGACAAGTGTACAGCTCCTGCTATGGAGAACCGCTACCAGAATGCTAACGAACTCATGTATGATCTGGAGCATCCAGACCTTATTACCCAAGGTTACAAGAGGACTCAAAAGAGAAGGTTTACTGGTTTTGCTGTAGCAGCAGCTTTGTCTATAATCCTCTTTTTGACCGGCCTAGGGACAAGAGTCTGGGCGACCAATATCAACAACAACGACTACGACAAGCTAGTTAATGTCATTGCATCGATGGACCTCGACAGTAAGATTTATAACTACGAGAAGGCGGCAGCTATCTATCCCTATAACATTACCGCCTACCAGCGAATGCTAGATGCCTACGAGGACAGCGGTAAGTTTGGCAAAAGGGAGAGCGACCAGTTCCTCGCTTTATTCAATGCCAATAGGGAAGGCTTCGATCAGACCAGCCCTGAGCTAGCTGAACTCAATTACAAGATCGGCATGATGTATTTCAATTACTACACGGAGGGTGGCGAGCTGGCTAGTCTATCGACTCGTATCCAAAAAGCCTATCCATTCTTCGAGGCCAATTATAACAATGACAGCATTGAGGGTGGCTTTAGTACGAAGGACTTATCCGATTGCTACTACCAGATATGCTCCTTTTATCGCCAGTATATTCTGAACACCACAACCGTCGAAGAAGCATCCAAAGGAAACTATGACGTTCTGCTGAGTCAAATTGATCAGACGATTGAATCGATTAAGTCAGCAGGGGCCTACGACCAACTCAGTCTGTACAATGGCGTCTTCCTTCTGATCAATGACCAAAGGACCAACATGGCATTGACCGGAGTGCGGGAAGAAGACCTCTACAGAATCTTGACCAAAATCACAGATAACACGGCTGCCTTAGTTGTTCAGAAGTTTCAATCGAAAGCCCTGCAAGATGAGATCTTAGCTAATGTTAATGAGACGATTCAGGCGGTCAATCGCAGCTATAGAAATGTAAAGGAGCGTTAGGATGGCTCAAACGTTGAATGCAGTATCGGTTGCAAGTTTCATCCTGGGCGCAGTTTTCCTTTTCATTGCAGTCTACTTGTGGTTTCACTTCGATATCCCAACCATCTTTGGCGCCCTGACTGGAAGAACGGCGAAGAAGTCCATCGCCAAGTTTCGTGAAGAGAATACCAAGTCAGCTTATACGGGTTACAGGAGATCATCCGCTAATGATAACCGGCCGACAGTGACCAAGGAAATTACTAGCGGGAACCGAATAAGCCCATACGGCAGCGAAAATGCTACAGAGCTCTTGGAGGAGAATAAGCCGCCAAGGGAGCTCGAAGAAACTGCGCTGCTCAGTGAAATCGACCGAGAGAAAGAAAAGAGAACCGGGTTAAGCAGGGAAAAGAAGCAGGAAGAAAGTAAAGCACCTTCCTTCGTCCTCCTCGAGGAAAGCATTTTAACCGAGACCCAGGAAGTTATAGAGTAAGGATTGAAGGATAATAAACATGGAGGAAAGAATGAAAACCAGCTTTGTAAAAGAGAGAAGGGGACTTGCCTTATTTCTTGCCCTACTTATCATGCTTACCGCAATTCCTTTCCACGCCTTTGTTAAGGCGGAGGAAGCTTTCGTTACAGTAAGTGTAGTGGACCAAGAAGGAAGCCCTGTAAAGGACGCTACCATTGATTTCAACATTATAGCCAATCAGGACATTCCAGACCCTAATGCGGTGGAAGTACCGGAACCTGTTGATGGGGAAGAACAGCCTGATCCTATTGAAGAGGATAAGCCTAACCTTTACAACCAAGGCGATGTGTTGGCGGAAGGTCAAGTGACTACTGATGATAACGGTAGGGCTAACGTTTTAAGCATGGATAAGTTTTTTGAGGATGCTTTAGATTTTACTTACCTTATTGGGGGCCCAGGTGTTACTTCAAAATCAGGAGTAAGCGTTCTTTCACTAGACAATCAATTTTCCGTTGAAGTGCTACTCATAAAAGGAGTTAATCAACCTCTAGTCGATGGTAAAGCACCCGCTTTTACGTTATCTAGACCTCTTAATGACAATGAGAGCATAAACTTTACCATTGTAGAGAAACCTATTAAGCCTTATAACATGGGTGTTTTGCAAAAAGAGATTCCTATCATTCAAAGTGCTGGTGAGTATCGTATAACGGTTGAAATAATGAGAGACAATATTTATAAGTTTACTGAGGCTCAGTTCGATTCCACTATTCAAATGGGAACAATCAACCTTGATGAGATAGATTGGACCTTATTGCCAAATGATGAGGATTATAGCGTCGCTAAACAGACAACTGCGAGTATCCCCTACGATGGGCAGGAACATGACGCTATACAGGTTAATCTTCCAGAGTGGAAACCAGTACCGGGTAAGTATCGTTTTCGATTACCAGGCGATGAAAGACCAATAGAAGAGCTTTTTGATCGCCCTATCACCATTCCCAAAGTGAAGAGTGTGGGAGAATATACTTTTGATTTAATTGTTCAAAGATACGATTATCATTACCTAGTTCAGGAGATGAAGGTAACAGTTACCGATGGTGTCATGGCGGATCAGCTGAACGCAAGCACCGTCCGGTCGTCCTATGATGGCCAAGCAAAAGCTCTTTTAGCGTTCTCCCCTTCAACTTTTAGAGAAGGGGATCAAATCTACTACACCATTACGAAGACAGATTCAAGTGGAGGGACAAGCGAGTATGCCAGCAACAAAGGCGGCGAGCCACTCACCATCGATGATTCTTTCCCAACCGCTACCGATATTGGCTTCTATAAAATTGATCTAGAAGTAAAGAGAAATAGCTTCGTACTTACCAAGGCCGGATTTGTTGAACCCACCTATGACGGGGAAGATACGAGAGCCAAAGTACAAAAAGACGTAGAGATGAGCAAGCTTGCCAATGATTACGCCATCATTGCACCTGCTAGTTTGGGCTTAGCATTCAACGATGAGGCCAATAAGGCCGTCAACCGCAAGATTGACTTTGTTGATAGTGGCAACACTGAAGATAACACCTATAGTTTCGAAGCAAGCACAATCGCTTCTGATTTAGATTTGGACCATAAACCAGAGATTAAGTATAGCTTCAAGCCACTGTACGCCGATTCCAGACCAATCAACGAATTAGTCCAACCCAAGGATGGCACGGCGACTAAGGAAGAACTGGAAGCAGGTATTGATAGCTCAGAAATTGTCGTCCTCCAGGCGACAGCGTTCACGGTTACCGCTTACACCATCGAAGAGGATGGCTCTATTTTCTATCCAGCTACCGTCAGCGTAAACGTGTTTGCCAACAGGGGCGACTTTAACGCTGATCTGATTAAGTTTGTCAACCCTGAAATCGAATATACGCTGAGCAAAACAAAGGTGGTTTCAAAGCAACAAGTCCAGCTGAATAACCAAGGCATGACAGAAGTACTCAACTCTAGGTACTTGACCTATAGCTTTGAGCTTTCTGAAGACAATCGACCTGATAGTTATGCCGGACTGTCCATCGATCCAGTAAGTGGACAAGTTACCATCTCAGATTACGATGAATTAGGGCAGGCGATGTTCCAAGAATTTATGCAAGATCCAGATAACTTTGATGGTTTCGATGTCACCGTTATAGCTCATCGGGCAGGGCAGCAGGTAGAGGTGGATGGAGAGGTTATTGTCTTTGCACTCGAGGAAGTGGAAAAATATAACCTGAAGATTAACTACGGCCCAATTCCTACCCAAGCATTGGTTACAGGAACAGCCTATTCGTTATCGCCAGTTTCGACGAATGGCTGGTATACCAATAACGAAGAGGTCAGCGTTCGCTTGACAAACAGCAACCCAGAAGTTCCCCTAACCTATACTATTGGCCACATTGGAGCAGACCCCAACAAGGGAGGCTTCACCACGAGAATTAGCTTCAAGGATCCTACCCCACAAGCTTACGGCCAAGTGTTAAGTAATAATGGCAAAATTTCAGCCCCATTTGCAATCAAAGGCGTAAGAATAGATAACGAAGCACCTTTCGGCCTAGAAATTGACTACGCAATCGACCTATATCATGGGGTGAAAATTTCTGAATTGACCGATCCAATTACCTTGTTCTATAACAAGGCCTTGAGCCTAGGCAGTTCGGATGGCGTAGCGGTTATTACCTTCTACGCTGAGGATTTGGTATCCGGTGTTAAGGGATTTGACTACGCCATTTCGCCAAGTGATAGTGCCAAAGCATCAGATAATGAGCTTATTACTGGGGCAGTTCCAGCTACAAGGATAGAAGGCAGCAACCGCTACACGGGGCAGCTGACTTTACCACTTGAAGACCTTGCTAATTTGCAATACAACGGCAAAGTATCATTTAAGGCAAAGGATGAAGCGGGCTTGCTCAGTGACTTGTTCAATGACGCGGACCGAGGCATCGTGGTCATCGTTGATACGCTCAATCCAGAAGCAAAGATAAACTACTATGGTTACCAGATCAACAAAGATTATGATGGTGCTGCCGCTAATCCAGACATCATCTACTCTCGAGATTTCGTTGCCGTTGAGGTAGAGATGAAGGAAGCTAACTTCTATCCAGAAGACATCGTTGTGGAAGCGACTAAAGATGGTCAACCATTTGAGTTCCAAGAGATTACTTGGATGAGAAGAGCTTATGATGAGCTGGAAGACCGCCCTGATGATGATTTACACTTCGGTAGTTTACGCTTCCATGAAGACGGCACTTATACCGTTGATGTCCACTACACAGACCGGTCTAAAAATGAGATGACCTCCTTATCTACTAAGACAATCATTATCGATAATGATGCACCTGAATATACCATGGTCTTAAACGAGGACAACTCCACCACCTTTGTCTTTACGGAGAAGAACTTCGTTCCTGGCGACATTGTCGCAGAGGTTACGGCAAATCGTCTAGATGGAACGAGCGTAGAGCATCCTACGGATGTTCAAACTCTTTTGAGAGAAGGCAACTGGGAGACAGAAGATGGTCTTACCCACAGACTGACCATTTCCGATTATGTGGACGGCATTTATAGCGTGAGCGTTTCCTACACCGATCCAGCGGGCAATGTGGCAACACAGCAGGAGCCTATCCGCTTTACTCAGGACACCAGACCACCTAGCGAGGTAGCGGTAAGCTATAGTCAGTCCGTTTTGGATACCACAATTGGTGAGTTCTTCTACCGCTTCTACCATACTAACCCTGGTGTAACCATCAATTTCAGAGCCAGTGATGATATCTCTGGTGTCGACCACTTCCAGTGGCGCTATGTCAAGCTGGGCACTGCTAGTGGTATCAACCGCCCAACCTTGACCGAGCAGTGGCTGTCTGCAGCCCCAGAAGCAGGAGGCGTCTTTGCTAGTGCTAGCGTTCAGTTGCCTGGAGCAATGACGGGCGATTACCATGGCCACATCGAGGTCAGAGCCGTTGACGGCTTAGGTAACGTCAGGGAGACCTATACGGTTGAGAATGTGAACCGCTTTGTCGTGGATGGCACAGCACCAACCGTAACCGCATCCTATACTGAGCCTGTCCGCACCTTTAACGGCACCTCCTATTATGATGGGCCATACACGGCGACCTACACTATCAACGAAGCGAACTTCTATCCTGAGGATGTCTACCTCTACTTGAGCAGAAATGATGGAACGAGACAAAGAGTTTCCGTCAATTGGACGACCAACGGAGACAACCATACAGCCTCCTATCCTATCAGCGAAGATGGTATTTACCAACTGACACTCGAGTATAGAGACCGTTCTGGTAACGCTATGCCTAGCCAAGACAGTGGACGCATCATTGTAGATACGGTCGATCCTTTAATCAACGTCAGCTACAATAATAATGCTGCCCAAAGCAGCTTTAACGGCCGCGACTATTACAATGCTAGCCGCACGGCGACGGTTACCATAACGGAGAGAAACTTCAACGCCAGCGATGTCGAGCTCTTCTTTACGGCAACCGATGTCGGTGGTCAAGCGCTCAACGTAGCAAACTTTGTGTCTAGCTCTAACTGGTCAAGCGCTGGCGATACGCACACGATGACAATCAACTATCCAGGCGATGCCAATTACAGCTTCGACATTGCCTATTCAGATTTAGCCAACAACGCAGCAGCAGATTACGCCGAAGATAACTTCGCTGTTGATGCAGCTAATCCAACCGACCTGACGGTCAACTACAGTGGTACGCTGGTCACCGCTCTCGGTGGATACGCTTACTATAACAGCCCAGTTACCGTCACGATTTCGGCAACCGACAATGTTGCTGGTGTAGAAGGCTTTGAATACAGCTATATCAATACGGCTAATGTGAGCTCAGTGAATGGCCAACTGATCAACCAAGCCCTGTCGAATGCTGAGATTTCCTACAGCAATGGGGGAAGGACAGCAACCGCAACCTTCACGATTCCAAGGGGGGCCTTAGGCCTTGGCAACCAGTTCAATGGAAATGTGGAATTTACTGCTAGGGACCGTTCACAAAATTCTAGCCAGCTGCAGGACGGACAACGACTCATTGTCGACAACATCTCACCAACCAGTAACATTTCATACAACGAGGCAGATGCTATCGATGACGAGATTCACTACTACGCCAAGGATATTGTGGCTACCGTTGAAATCAACGAAGCTAACTTTGACCAGGCCGATGTGGTCATTAACTTGACCAAGGATGGTGCAAAAAGAGCAATTCAAGCCAATTGGACGTCAAACTCCACCGACCATCACGTCGGAACCTTCACTATCAGTGGAGACGGACGCTACCTGATTGAAATCGCTTATCGAGATAAGTCAGGTAACGCCATGACCAACCACCAATCCAACACTATGCTGATCGATACGGTGATTGAACAACCAATCATCAAGATCAATGGTGAAGATGGCGATGGCAAGGCCTTCCAAGGCGATGTGGTACCAAGCATTCAACTGATCGATCTGAACTTTGACCGCTACGCACTTCTCCTAACCAGAGACCGCTATGGCGTTTTGGATGAGGATGTGACCGAGGAATTCTTAGCTGGTGGCTTGAGTTTGAATGAGGAAGGTGCTTCAGCTACCTTCGATAACTTCAAGAAGATCCGCGAGAATGACGGCATCTATACCCTAAGCGTTACGATGGTGGACAAGGCCGGCAATAGCTCAACGGAAACCATCACCTTCTCCGTTAACCGTTTCGGTTCGGTCTATAAATATGGAACCTTCCTCTCTAAGCTCATTGCCAACGGAGGACAGACCGTTAAGCAGGTCGATGAAGACATCGAGCTCTTGGAAGTCAATCCTAATCAGATTAAGGCGAACAAGGTCAAGGTGGAAATTACCCGTGATGGTAAGCCATTGGATGATGTCCTCTTCGATATCATCACCGTCGACAATAGGGTAGCCGGTGCCAGAGAGAGTGGTTGGTACGAGTACCGCTATGTAATCAGCAAGGATAACTTCAAGGAAGATGGTGTCTATAAGATTACTATCAGCTCTGAAGATGAGGCGGGTAACACCCCTGAGAACGCTAGTCAAAATCAAGAGATTATCTTTACGGTAGATCATACGCCACCTGAAATCACCAGCATCACGGGCTTGGAAGATCCTATCATTGATGCTAGCGAGCAAGTAGTTAACTTCATCGTCTTCGATGCCCTAGGCTTGAAGTCGATTAAGATCTATGTGAATGGCGAGTTAGTCGACGAGATTACCGACTTTGAGGATCCCAATAACTACAGTGGCTCCTTCACTCTTTACGAGAAGGCAGATATTCAGAACATCCGCCTTGTCGTAGAAGATCAAGCTGGTAACATCACAGACACGGCAGATGATGACTTTGTCAGTGCCTTCAGCTTTAACTCCAATGTCACACTATCCACCAACCTGTTTGTTCGCCTCCAAGCGAACCCAACCTTGTTATGGGGCTTGGTCGCTGCTATTACCGCAGCTGTCCTGTTGATTATCTTCTTTATCCTTCTGAAAAAGCGTAAGGACAAAGAAGAGACTCCAAGCGAGGCTGCATAAAGGATAATAGGCTAGTCATAGGGGGTGTATTTTCTCCTATGGCTGGCCTAGAACCTTACTGCTTGCACATGTTTACTATATGTAGAGAAGAAGGGTGCCCATGAATCAATTAATGGAATCAGGAAAACTACAAGAAATTGAATGTGGACGTAACTTTGCCTACATCCTTTTGGATAATGCGGAGTTTCTATCCACTGATTATAAGGTGCTGCAAAGTCAGCAGAACAAGAACTTCATCCCCTGCATGAGGATGCACTTCAACGGAAAGATTCAGCTCTATTACCTGGTAAGCGAGTGGCAGTCTTTAGCTTCCCTCTTACCTAAGCTAAATGCGGAATCTTTTGTGACGATTGTGACTAACCTCCTGGCTTGTATCGTCGATGTCAAGAATAATGGCTTCTTGTCGGTAGAGAATATTAATATCGAATTGCCCCGCCTATACGTCGACCCAAACACCCTAAAGGTCAGCCTGGTTTATATTCCTATTGCTAGCTCCGCTTATGGCGATGCCCTAGTTTTTGAAAATGAGCTGAGGACCTCTCTGGTGAAAATCATCAATGAGATGCCTAACTTCCACTCCAACCGGACATTTGAGCTTTCCAATGAGCTCAGCAATGGCTCATCCAGCCTGGAAGACATCTATAACTTCATCAAGGGCGGCAAAATTAGAAGACCCGAGGTGGTCAATCACAACCAGTATGCTGACCAGGCGGACGGTGGTCTTCTTCTACGATGATTTTGGTTTCAAGAACCACCCCATCTCCCGCTTCAGATTGTGCCTCAAGGTGCAAACAGTGGCGGATTCTAATGAAGTCATCAAGTCGCCTTTGCGGCATGTTTGCCTTAGAGCGAATGACCGATGACCAAGGTAATGCGTATGGTTATAATCTTCAAACAGATATTAAGAGCGGTACCATGAAGGGTGCTGGCTTTGTCGAGAAGGAAAAATCGTCCTACTACCTTCCAAGTATCGAAGGTCTGATTAACTAATCGCTCTACGAGAGATATAAAGAGAGAAGGGATAAGTATGGCTTGCAATTGTTCAACCTACCGCTCGAATATCGCGAGTGCAAGGAACGACAACCGCATTTGGGCGGCAGAGATAGAAGGGTTCAGAGAAAAAATTAGAGATGCGAGAAGCATTATATCGGACTTCCAAGACCACCAAAGTAGCGTGGATGACCATAAGAGCAAACTGGATCAGATGGCTGATGCTGAGCATGGCCGTTTTAGCGGTAACAACCACAAGATCCGCTATGTCACCAAGGTTAAGGCGGTTGCCACCAGCCTTTCCAGTGTGAAGTCTGCCATATCCAGCAACATTTCGAATCTGGAGGATAAGATTACAGAATACGAAGAGGCAATTACGTCAAGAGAGAATAAGATTGCAGCAAATGAGTCCTGGATTGCTGGGATGGAGGCGTCAATCGCTTCGTGTATGGAATGTTATTGACAATAGAAAAAAGTGCCTACTCACTAGATCCCAAGCGTCAAGCGCCTTTGGATTTCGTCGTAGGCACTTTTTTTTGATATATACAGGTAAATGGGAAGCGGGGGGGGTATGCAGAAATATGCATAAAACCGGGAAATTGATTTCCCGGCTTGGGCGCCGAAAGAAGATTAAGATTTTCGGAAGAATTGAAATAAATTGGGCTGGATGGGCAGGAGTTGGTGGAAAAATGTTGCGTATGGCCCTAAAAAGTAGTATTATGATGGGCAGTACTTGAATAGAAAAGTCCATAGGGAAGCCTTTTGAGAGGACTTTTTCGAGTGATTTGACTGAGAATAAAATGAATATTATTAAGACTTACGTAAATTCTTCCAAGCTCGTTTAGTTTTAACATGAATTCGGTATGGTTTTTACTTTTGTTGGTTAGAATGAATCGAGCAGAAAGAAAGGAGAACCTATGCGCATTGTCTGCATGGGAGACACCCACTATTCTAGTATGCGTTGGAAGGGAGATTACCTCCGCCGCATTAATCAAAAATTCTATACAAGGTTGTTTAAGACCTTCTTTGCTCAAGAGGCAGATCTGCATTTGTCTTTGGGCGATATAACACACATGGGCGCTCTAGCGGAGTACCGCGGTATCTATTCCATTATTGAAGAAGAGAAAAAAGAGAATCAGAGATTTTTGCAGGTTGTTGGAAATCACGACTTGTACCGCTTTTCCAAAAGGGGTTACCAGCGTTTGACGAAGATGGACCTCTACTGGTCGGAAGATCATCCAGAAGCTAAGCTTATCTTTTTGGATACGTCGAGAGCTCGCCATCCGGGTAAGAAATCTGGGCGAATGAGCATGAAGCAGGTCTTGTGGCTGGAGAAGGAATTTGAAGAGGCGGGTGCTAAGCCATGTATTGTGTTTGCGCATCACCCCATTTCCAGAATTGAGATTTTGGACGAGAGGGACAAGGTCATCGACGGCTTCAGCTTGATGGATGTTTTGGAGACGAAGGAGAATGGTGGGATTTATGTGAATGGCCACCTTCATAAAGATCGTTTTAGCGTAAAGAACAATTGGGCCTTCCTACAGTTTAATGATATTTTGGATGAGCCAACCATTCGCATCATTGACATTGAGGGCGACAAGGTGACGCTGGAGACAGTGACCTGTGTCAATGAGGAGTATCTGGAGTATTCTCAGGAAGTGGCGAGAGCAATCTTGACCTTCCGCAGGACGAGAAATGATGAAGAGTTTGCGACAATCAAGGGGTTGAATTTGGACCTGTCCAATGAGACGGTGAGAATTGATCAGACGATACGCACGCAGACGCCTTACTACTCTAAGGAAGCGAAGGTTAAGCTACGCATGAAGCTAGCTCATGCCCTCTACGGCGTGAGATAAATATTGGTAAATAAAGCCTATTAAGTTCGAACGAATCGAACTTAATAGGCTTTTTCATGTAAAATAGAAGTAGAGAGAACGCTTTCATTGATGGGTATATAGGAAGCGTCGGGATTTCCCGATAATTGAAATCCAAAAGAAGGAGCAAGACATGAACGAAACAATAAAAACGATGATGAATCATCGGTCAATCCGCGAGTTTACGGATGAAGCGGTTGACCAAAGCATTATTGATCAGCTGGTGCAGGTTGCCCAACATACGGCAACGTCGATGGGCCTTCAATCCAGTGCTATAGTCCGAGTGACCGATCCTGAAAAGAAGAAGGAAATTAGCCTTGTAGCCAAGCAGGAGTATGTGGGCAGGGCGCCAGAGCTGTGGATTTTTATCGTGGATAATTATCGGAATGTGAATATTTCCAAGCAGAAGGGCAGCCAGCCTGAGCTGGAGTACGGGATGGACCACTTCTTCTCTGGTTTCACCGATGCAGCGTTGACCGCCTCCAATGTCTTGACGGCGGTGGAGTCGCTGGGTCTGGGCGGGGTCTTCATTGGTAATGTCTTGAACGACCCAAGTCGAATTATTGAGATACTGGATCTGCCAGAGGGTACCTTCCCTGTGCTGGGTCTCCTCTTTGGCAAGCCAAACCAGGCGCCTGAGCTCAAGCCTCGCATGCCGATGGAATTTCGGGTCTTCGAGAACAGCTACGAGAAGCGGGATGATTATGTGACGGACCTTACGGATTATGATGCGGTGATGCACACGTATTATGACCTTCGTCAAGCCAATAAGAGGGTGGATACCTTCACCGACCAGGTGGTGACCAAGTATAGGAATGCGGATGTGAGACGCAACCAGGTTTTGGAAGATGCAGAGAATAATGGTTTCCAACTGTTGTATAAGCCGGAGACAAAAGGCGATGACGAGTAGAGGAGACTTGAAAGCCTTCAGAAACCGCGAGGTAGGCATAATTAGCGAGATGGAGTGGCGGAGCTTCGCGGTCCTGGTTCCCTTGGTCAAGACCGAGGACGGCTTAGCCGTGCTCTTCGAGGAGCGGTCCAGCAAGCTGAACACCCAGCCGGATGAGGTAAGTTTTCCAGGCGGGGCGGTGGAAGCAGGCGAAAGCTACGAGGAAGCAGCCGTTAGGGAGACGATGGAAGAGCTCTTGGTCCAAAGAGAGCAGATTAAGGTCTTGGGCCCGTCAGATATCTTAATTAACCCATCCGCCAAGAAGATTCATCCCTACTTGGCAATTTTGGAGGATTATGACGGCAGCTTCCATGAGGCGGAAGTCAAGTCCACCTTTTTGGTGCCCCTGTCTTTCTTTAAGGAAGAGGAGCCTAAGATCTACCGGAACAAGCTGATTTTGGATATCGACAAGGACTTTCCCCACCAGGATGTACCAAATGGTTTTAAGTACCGCTGGGATAGGGGAGAATATCAGGTCATGTTCTACTATTGGGAGGACAAGGTCATCTGGGGACTGACCGCCCGGATGTTAAAAGCTACACTGGAATTAATGGAGGAGTACGGTCTGTGTGACTCTTTCGGAAAGTAGGTGAGTACGCTGAAACTAAAAATATTTAAGTTTATTGATGAGGTGGTCGGCTACAAAGAGGAGCTGCGCTTCGAGATTGTGGAGGCGAAGAAGGAGATTGACCACGCCATCTTCTCCGCCTTCTCGGAGAACGAGCGGTTTATTAACTACAGCTCCCGCATTAAAGAAGACGAGAGCCTCAAGGAAAAGATCATTCGGCAAAACTATCAGAAGCACTATAAGACCCCGTCCGAGATATTCGATAATATTTCGGATATCATCGGCTGTCGAATTGAGTGCCGCTTCATGAACGATGAGTCCTTTATTTTCCAGGAGCTCTTTCGCCACTTTCCCAATCGGATGTCCGATGGATACTATAAGTCGGATCTGAATCCGAGGATAGAGCTGAACCTGGATGAGAAGCAGCCTTTGATGCAGAAGAATGGCTTTCCCTCATACCGGGTGGACGGCCGCTATCTAGGCAAGCGCGTGTTGAACTTTGAGCTTCAGATCAAGTCAATCGTCAATGTTTTTTGGAACGAGATTGACCACAAAATTCTCTATAAGAACTATAATTATGTGGTAACAGGAGACTTTGTCCGCGAGATGATGGGGTCAATCAAAGGAGACTTGACCATCATCGATAAGCAGTTGGAGATGGTTTATAATCACCTGCGGTCTCTGGATTCTGCAGAGAAGCATGATGCCCAGATACAGATTCAAGGGGTCATCGGCAGGACCTTGCAAGATGTGTACATTACTCCACTTCGGGAGGTCGACGGGCTCGTCTTTGACTTCCGCTCCTCCATCGATGTGATTACTAGCTTCCTCTTCGATTGGGTCAAGTACGAATCGAGGGAAAGCTTGGCTGGTGAGTTCGTCCGCATCATGGATGAGGCAATGAAAAGCAACTTCCACAGCCTGGGTTTTGGCGAAACCATCCACTTCAATCCGCCCATTGTCTACAATGGGGACAGCTTGAAACGGTTGGGCAAGCAGGTGGAAGAGGAGATGAATGCAGGCATCATCTGGAACTTGATTATCTGCATCCTCTTTGACCTTTATCCCGAGGAGGACCCAAGGCGAATCTACCAGAACTTTGTGGACTACCTCCACTTCCGCGTCTTCAAGATGGTGCGGGATGCTTTCATGCGCTTCAACTTGGACTACCAAAACCATGAGGACTGCATCCAGGAGCTGGTCTCCATTACCATCGACCACTTTGTCTGCGACTTGACTCCAGACTACTTCACTGACCGCAATATCAACCGCTTGGAGAAGCAGCTAACCGGCTTGTTGAAGGACTGTAAGGGTGATAAAGACAAGCTAAAAGATCTCCCCGACAGGTACCAGAAGGCCTTGACCGAGTCCTGGGCAGTCGTGGAGAAGTTAGAGGAGGAGCTGGTGGATGCTCATTAAAAATACGACGGTAGTCACCATGGATGGGGACAACCGCATACTTAAGGACGTGGACGTCCTGGTCAAGGATGGCCGCATTGCCGAGATGGGCAAGGACTTGCAGGCAGGCGATGACACTCGTGAAAGGGTCATCTCTGGAGAGGGCAAGATTTTGATGCCGGGCCTAATCAACATGCACAGCCACATCGGCATGAGCCTTTTTCGCAACTTTGGCAACGACGTGGACTTGCAGACTTGGTTGGAAGAGTATATATGGCCCAGGGAGACTTTGTTAACAAGGGATGACATCATGAAGGGGTCCGCCCTGAACATTGTAGAGATGCTCCTATCGGGAACGACCACCTTCGTCGATATGTACTATGAGATGGATGGGGTCGCGGAAGTGGTGGAAAAGATGGGCATCAGAGCCCGCCTGAGCCGGGGCATGACTGGGCCCGACGACGGGACCAGAATTCGGGAGCAAAGAGACCTCTATGAAAAGTGGCAGGGCAAAGATAATGACCGGATTACGGTCATGACTGGTCCCCACGCGGTCTACACCAACAATAGGGAGTCGCTGGCCGACCAGAAGGCCTTGGGCGACGAGCTGGGTATGGGCTACCACATCCACATTTCAGAGACCAAGCGGGAAGTGGATGAGTGCAAGGAAGAATACGGGATGAGCCCGGTGGAATTTTTCGATGAGCTGGGTATGCTGAGTGAGACGACCATCGCCGCCCACACGGTTTGGATCGACGACAAGGACATCGACATCTTGGCAAAAAGAAAAGTCAACTGCGTCTTCAATCCAGCCAGCAACATGAAATTAGCCAGCGGCTTTATGCCCCTGCGAAAGCTGAAAGATAAAGGCGTGAACGTCTGCTTGGGCACCGACGGAGCGAGCTCCAACAATAAGCAGGACATGTTTAGAGAAATGTTTTTAGGGGCCATGATTCAAAAAGGCAACTCCCTGAACCCCGTGGAAGTGACGGCGAGGGAGATGCTGAGGATGGCCACAATCAATGGCGCCCATGCCCTAGGTATGGATAAAGAGATTGGGTCAATCGAGCTAGGCAAGAAAGCCGACTTCATTTTGGTGGATTTCAACAACGCCCACCATACGCCCTATCCAGAGGATATTGAAGCTGCTTTAGTCTATTCCACATCGGGCAGGGATGTTGTTTTGACCGTGGTGGATGGGCAGGTGTTGACGGAAGGCGGCAGGTATTTGCCCCAAGTGAAAGAAGATACAGAAGAAAAGATTCGCCAAGAGGCGGAAGAGGTTTGGACCAAACTGGCAGAAAGGTAGGCATAATTTGGCAGTCGGTATCGATATAGTTCAGGTAAAACGGATTGAAAAATTGATGGAGCACGAGGGCTTTTTAGGTCGGGTATTCACGGACGACGAGCGTGCTTATATTGAAAAGAAAAAGGGCAATCCGGAGACCATAGCCGGCCTCTTCGCCGCTAAGGAAGCAATCGTTAAGGCAATCGGCTGTGGTATTGGCCGCTTCTCCTTCCAGGATGTTTCCATCCTTCACACCGAAGACGGGAAACCCTACTGCGCCTTTAGTCCCAATGGGGAAGAGATGCTTGATGCAGCAGGCTTGGACTGGATGGATATTTCCATCAGTCACCAAGACGACGTGGCGGTTGCTGTTGCCAGCGGCGACCAGGATGTCGAAATGGGATCGGAAGATTTCTTTGAGGAGAACAACCTTCATATGGACCAAGAGCTGAACATGTCCTTGGTCAAGCGGGACAAGAAGGGTTACAAGTCCCAATACGGCAAGGTGGCTATCGTTGGTGGTAGCACCGGCATGGTGGGATCAATTTGCATGGCCGCCAGGGCAGCTTTTCGAACAGGTGCCGGGCTGGTCTATGTTGTCGTGCCTAAGTCCATCGAGCAGGTTGTCCAGGTCAAGTTGACCGAAGCGATTGTCATCGGCATTGAAGATGAAGGAAAGGGACACTTCCTTCCCTCCTATGCCAAAGAGACGGTGGAGGCGATAACGCATTGCGATTGTATGGCCATCGGGCCGGGTCTGGGCAGGTCATCAGGCATCTCCGTTTGGCTGCGCCATGTCATGGAAAACATACGGATTCCAACCGTCCTGGATGCGGACGCCCTGTTTGCCGTTGCCCAGGATAGGCGGATTTTGAGAGAATGTCTGCATGGGTCGGTCATTACGCCCCATACGATGGAGATGTCCCGCTTGACGGGCGCCTCCTTAAGCGAGATTCGGGAGAACAGGATTCAGATTGCCCAGGATTTTGCCAAGCGGCATGATGTCCACGTCCTGCTCAAAGGAGCAGAGACGGTCATTACCGACGGCTCGGTCTTTTATTTGAATAATACGGGTAATCCGGGTATGGCCACAGCCGGTTCTGGTGATGTCCTAACGGGCATGATTGCTGGCTTCCTTGGCTTTGGATACAAGAAGTTTATTGCCATCCGTCTGGGTGCCTATGTCCACGGCCTAGCAGGTGACTTTGCTGCTTTGGATAAGGGCGAGGACGGCCTGATTGCCTCCGATATTATCGAAGAGATTCCTTATGTCATGAAGGAGTTGAAGTTGAGGGCGGAGTTTGAACTTAATGCCTAGGCGGTTTTTGTTGTGATTCCAATGAATCAAGACTGAATACAAAGAAACGGCTTCTTATATGCTATAATAAAATGAGTTTGTAGGATGGGGGAAACCCCGAGGACAAGCGACGAAGGGGGTAAGATGCCGAAGATTAAAAGAGGTGACTTATTTTATGCCGACCTTAGTCCCGTTGTGGGCTCTGAGCAAGGCGGCATACGCCCCGTTGTGATTTTGCAAAACGATGTTGGTAACAAGTATTCGCCGACAACAATCATTGCAGCGATTACCTCTCAGATGAATAAAAGTCGCATGCCGACCCATGTTCAGGTGAGTCAAGACCACAGTGAGTTGCCGAAAAACTCTGTGATTTTACTGGAGCAAATCCGTACGATTGATAAGCAAAGACTCCGGGAGCGTATTGGTCGATTCGACCAAAGTATGATGGAAAAAATTGAAGATGCCCTCAGCGTTTCGGTTGGTTTGGGTAGACGGCAAAATCGCTAAGCCCAGCAAGACGAAGCGGAACCGAGGTGCAATAGCCGTTTTTCATTACATAGTAAAGTTGACATTGTACCTAACGGCTCAGGTTGGGTTACAATGTCAATATTTTTTTGACTATAGATGAACGTCCTGCTTGGGGGCGTATATTTTCCCTCAAGACAGGCAGACATAGGTATTTCAGCGATAAACACCAGATAAGCACTAGTGAAATTAAGCTAAGGAAGGAAACAGATGATTAGCATTAAAACCGATCAACAAATACAAGGCATGAAGGAAGCAGGCGTCATCCTGTCCAAGACCCACCTGGCAATCCAAGAGGTCCTAAGACCCGGCATTACCACCATGCAATTAAACGACTTCGCCGAAGCCTTCATGTATTTCAAGGAAGCTATCCCTGCCCAGCTGGGCTACCAAGATTACCCCTTCGCCCTGTGCACCAGCGTCAATGACGAGATTTGCCACGGCTACCCCACCGACCGCCCCTTGCAAGAAGGCGACATCGTCTCCATCGACAACGTGGTCAACTACAAGGGTTTCCTCGCCGACTCCTGCTGGTCCTATGCCGTTGGCGAGCTGAGCGAGGAGAATGCCAAGCTGATGGCCGTTACAAAAGAGGCCCTTTATCGGGGCATCGAGGCCGCCAAGGTGGGCAACCACGTGGTAGATATCGGCAAAGCCATCCAGACCTACGTGGAGGCAGAAGGCTTTTCCGTTGTCCGTAATTTTGTGGGCCATGGCATTGGCATCGACATGCACGAAAGCCCCCAGATTCCCCACTACAACACCGGCATTCGGGGCCCTCGCCTGCGCGAGAACATGGTCATTACCGTCGAACCGATGATTAACGTCGGCAAGTGGCAGATGAAGCTCGACGACAACGAGTGGACCGCCAGGACCATCGACGGGTCCATGAGCTGCCAGTTCGAGCACACCTTCGCCATCAAGAAGGATGGCGCAGAGATTCTGACCAACCAAGAGGAGACCAGCCTGACTCAAGAGGAGTTGGCATGGATTGAGGCATGGAAGGTTTGTGAAAGGATATAGACGATGGCAAATAAACTGTGGGTATTCTCTTTGGATGCTCTGGGCGATGCCGATTCCGCCATATTTGAACAGCTGACCGGCTTCAAGACCCTGATGAATAAGGGAGCCTATGTGCCCAGGATGAGGGGCGTGTATCCAACGCTGACCTATCCTTCTCATGCGACAATCATTTCGGGCAGGCCGCCAGCTTCCCACCGGATTGTGAACAATCGACGGTTTCAGCCAGACCGCAAGAGGCACTCTTGGTTCTGGTATGAAAGAGACATCCATGGGGATACGCTGTTTCGAGCCGCCAAGAGAGAGGGCAAGAGGGTGGCTGCTTTCCTTTGGCCAGTATCCGCAGCCGCTAAAATCGATTCCAACTTTGCCGAAATCTTCCCTACCCAGGAGCGGGAGAACCAGATGCTCCTGTCTTTGCGCAATTCTACTTGGCGGACCATGCTGCCCATCGAGTTAAAGTTTGGCAAGTTGAGGGCTGGAGTCAAGCAACCCCAGTTGGATGACTACACTTTTCATGCGACAAAGTATCTGATCGACAAGGTTGACCCAGATTTGATGTTCATCCACTTGCTGGATGTGGACACCAATAAGCACCACTATTCGACCAAGAGTCAGGTGGTAGAGGATGCCATCCACCGCTTTGATGACAAGATTCAAGAAATCCTGCGCTGGCGGGAGGAAAGAGCAGATAGGGACGAGATCGATGTGGTCTTTTTGTCGGACCACTCCCAGATCGATACGCCAACTTACCTGTATCCTCTGACTGACTTCGAGGAGGCGGGTTTCTTGGTGGAAGATAAGGAGGCCGTGCCAAATTATGTTTTGGCGCCTCATTCAGCAGGCGGGTCCTGCTATGTGTATGGGATGGAAAGCCAACTGGCGGACAAAGATTTATTCGACAAGTCGGTCGAGTTTTTGAAGGCCTATGCAGCAGACCAAGAGGGCATCGAGGCAATCTATTTCAAAGATGACTTAGTGAAGTGGCAGACCGATACCACGGCTTTTGCCATGCTGGAAGCCAAGAGAGGCTACTGCTTCAGCGAACATTTTAAGGGCACGGAGGCTGCGGCCATGGAGGCGAAGTATCATCTGGCTAACCATGGTTATCACCCGGATAAGGAAAACTATGATGCGGTCTTTTTTGGATTGGGCCCTTCTTTTAAGGAAGGTTACCGCAGACAAGAGCGTGGAGATCTCCTGCATATTGCTCCCACCTTAGCAAGGATTCAGGGCTTAGATCTACAAAATGCTCAGGGACAGGTCATGGAAGACCTCTTGAGCTTGTAGCGGGCTCTTCAACGAGAAAAAAATTGGACGAAGATAAATGAAAAACCGCTTGACAGGAATTTGGAATTCACATAGAATAATGTACGTCGCTAGTTTCAGCACAAGATTTTTTGCGAAAAGTTGAAAAGAAGTTGAAATTAAGTTGACACTGTACAAAGTTCTAGATATACTGTTACAGTAACCTTTTGTGCGGCCCTATGGTCAAGCGGTTAAGACATCGCCCTTTCACGGCG
>CAYFUF010000017.1:0-31508 GCA_964346245.1 uncultured Peptoniphilaceae bacterium
AGGTCACCCAAAATGCGGGCACCGAGATACCCTTCAGCCCCGCCTACGATGCCCTCGACGAACCGCGCATCTATGTAGACATCGTCACCGGCCAACCCCTCTTCTCCTCTCGGGACAAGTACGATGCCGGCTGCGGTTGGCCCAGCTTCACCAAGCCTATCGACCAGACCGCTCTCGCTTACTTGCCGGATAATTCCTATGGGATGGACCGAGTCGAGGTGGAAAGCTCTGCCGCCAGCACCCACTTGGGGCATGTCTTCAACGATGGGCCCATGGAAACAGGTGGCCTCCGCTACTGTATAAATGGGGCCTCCCTCCGCTTCGTGCCTCTAGCAGACATGGACTCTGAGGGATATGGGGACTATATTCCTTTTGTTGAGTAGGTCCTTGCTGAAATGAAAAGTTGACCCTTGTTGGAAGAAAAGGGCCATGCGGTCAAAGCCCACGGCCCAAACAAATGAGTACTTGAAAGGAATGGATATGGCAATTATTGAAGTATGCATCTTCCCCATTGGGGAGGGCACTAGCGTTAGTGAGTATGTTGCTGGCTGCGAGCAGGTGTTGGCAGATCGGGGGATGAAGTTTCGACTAAACCCCATGGGTACGACGATTGAGGGCGATGCGGACGAAATCTTCGCTGCGATTCGCGAGATGCAGGAATCGGTCTTTGCCCGCGGTGCCAAGCGGGTCTATTCGGTCATTAAGTGCGACGACCGCAGGGACAAACAGCACAGCATGGAGGACAAGATTAAGTCGGTGACGGATAAGCTGTAAGCCCTTTACTGGTCAGCCAAGCTGTCATCTAAGAAAGTCAGCATCGCATCCATCAATTGGGTGGTGTGGTCGCTGGCGGTATTACGATCGAAGTCATGCTCATCGCTTTCGACACTGAAGGCGGTGGGCTTGAATTTTTTCTCCAGGGCAATGAACTCGGTGTAGGGGACGTCAAAGTCGCCTGTGGCATGGGCAATGAAAAGGGGAACCGGGAATTCTTCCAAGTCTCTGAGGCTGTAGGCTTGGAGGAAGTCTATGTCCTCGGATGGCTTGATGAGGGATATCAGCGGGTCACTCCCCTCATCGCCCGTGATAATATCCTTCCACTTGCCGGTCTGGCGGGCATAGACGTAGGCGCCCATGGCATCGCGAAGATCGCCTTCGACTCGGGGCTCATCGGGAAGCTGGTCAAGCCAGGAGGCATCGAGGGCGGGGTAGGTCTTGTTGAAGTAGGCGTTTTTGCTCCGGTACCAGTCGTCTACCATGAAGGCGTAGCCATAGAAAGAAACAACCCCAGCTACTGGCTGTGCCAAGCGGCCTTTACCGGCCAGGTAGAGGCTGAGGAAGGCGCCCGCCGACCGGCCCCAGATGAAGTAGGGCAGGTCATTGCCTAAGTGGTCTGCCACCTGGTCTAAAAGGGAGGCAAGGCTTTCTTCCAAATCGGACAGGATGTCTTCCAGCTTGGTCACGGGAGCAAGCAGGTAGTCGGTGGCAATGACCACATGGCCCTCTTCCGTCAGCCGCTTTAAGTGGTAGCTGGGCAGGTCATCCCGGCTGCCGAAAATGAGGCCGCCTCCGTGGAGGTAGAGGATGGCGGACCTTGGCTTCACCTGCTCGTCTCGATATATGGTCGCTTCTTTTTTTACCGGCTGGTCGCCCAGCAGGATAGTCTTTTTTGTATACATGAAGTCTCCTTTCGGGTTTTGTCATGACTCTCTTATACCCAGCTTGCGCGGACGGCTTGGTACCGTTCATGGGCTTACAAAATACTTACGAGGCTAAGTGAATTCCACCGGCAACTTGGGTATCAATCAGGTTAGCATTTATTACTGAACCGCTGGGAGGTTATCTTGATACGCTTACAAGAATTAAATAAAAAGAAGTGGATCGGCTACGGGCTTGCCTTTTTGCTGGTCTACTCGATGATTGATGGGCTGAATATGTCTTATGGGGAGATGGCCCAAGAATTTGGCATCTGGCTAGTTATTGCCAATGTTGCCTTGAATATCCTGATGGGGGCGATGGCCGGCTTCATGATTGCCCTCAGCGAATACGTGCTCCAGTTTAAGGGGATCAAGACCAAAGGCGACAACATGAGCTTCCTCTCCGTCCTCTTTGGTATCTTCACCTATGGCTGTACCCCCTGTGTCATCTCGTTTTTGGCGGTCTTTGGCATCAACTTTTCGGTGATTGCCCTACCTTTTGCGGGCCTGCCTTATAAGCTGATTTCCCTTGCCCTGATGGGGCTGGGCATATGGATTTTGACCAGGGAGTTGAAGCGCAAGCAGTGTGATATTCGCTTGTAAAAACGAGGAGGGAAAATGGAATCAGCACTAGATTTAGCGAATCTAACCTATGGGGAGACGATTTTTAGGCTCTTTATCTCGGGCCTAATCGGAGCGGCGATTGGCTACGAACGGGAATCTAGCCGGCGCCCAGCGTGATTTCGCACCAACATGCTGGTTGCGGTTGGTGCCTGTCTCATGATGATTTTGTCCATTAAGATTGGCCTGCAGTATGAGGGGTCGGACCCCTCCAGAATCGCAGCCCAAGTGGTTTCCGGCATTGGTTTCTTAGGTGCCGGCACGATTATCACTAAGGGGGGCGATGTCAAAGGCCTCACCACCGCTGCCACTTTGTGGGTGAATGCGGGAATAGGGATGGCTATCGGCGCGGGCCTCTACTTTGCGGCCATCACGACCGGCATCATGGTCCTTTTGGCCCTAGTCTTTCTGGGCCGTTTCCAAGTGAAGAAGAGAAAGAAAACAAGCTACTTTAGCGAAAAAGATGAAGCAGATGGCGACGACGATTAGTCGTCGCTTTTTTGGTGGGCTGGCATTGCCCTTATGATGCCTAAGTTCCTTTTGGGTCTCAAAAGTCCCAAGGGCATGGGCCCACACCTTAATAAAGTCTTCAATTAAAGCCTACTGGGGCTGGGCAAGTAAAAGGCGAGACAGTTTTAGACACGGTTTGAACAGAAGGAGGAGCCGGAGCTAGCTCAGCTTGCCCAGGAATACTTGGAGGCTGATGGGGTCGAGTTTGTCAACAACTTCGAGACTAGCCGCCTGTCCAACGATGAGTCAGGCAAGGTTGTCATTGAAGGCGGCGATAGGTCCTATACGGTGGATGCCCTCCTGATTGCCACAGGCCGCAAGCCCAATACCGAGGGGCTGGGCTTGGAGAAGACGCAGATTGAGATGGACGACAAGGGTTTCGTGAAGGTGGAAGATGACTTGCAAACATCCGTTTCGGGCACCTATGCCGTGGGCGATATCAACGGCGGCCCCCAGTTCACCTACATCTCCCTTGACGATTACCGTATTGTAAAAAGCCAGCTCTTGGGCGACGGCTCTTATCAGCGGTCTGAGCGCAAGAACGTGCCCCACACCCACTTCCTGAATCCACCTCTTGCTGCCGTCGGTCTTACGAAGGCCCAAGCAAAGGATAAGGGGATTGGCGTTAAGACGAAGACGCTCGATGTAGCCAATATGCCTAGGGCCCATGTCAACGGCAACCTCCGCGGCTCCTTCAAAGTTGTCTTGGCCAAGGACGGTGAAAAGATCCTCGGTGCTAGCTTCCTCGGCGACTGTGCAGAGGAGTTGATTAATCTGGTTAAGATGGCCATGGACCACGACATCCCAGCCAGCTACTTCAAGAATCAGATCTTCACCCACCCCAGTATGGCGGAGAATTTGAACGATCTGTTCAATGTAAAGTAGGATGATTTTTGTGTTTGCGGGGGGAAATATCCCTGTGCTATAATGAACACAGCTCACAGATTACCCCGGCTTGGGCAAGGACCAAGCGAAGAAAAGAAAGGAAAATGCGTTTATGGACCCGTATCGAGAACAGATTTTTTCGATCAAGAACTACAAATCTAGATAAGGTCACGCAGTTTTCCTAACGTTTGTGGCCTTATTCAAGGAGGCTATAAATGAATAACAAGATTTTACAAGCAATCCACGAGGGCAACTTGGCTCAAGCTAGGGAGGCCCTCGTCAAGGAGAATGTCGTTGACATTGCCTACATGCTGGAGGATCAGACCGATTACGACATCCTGATGATCTTCCGCCTTTTGCCTAAGGAGATGACCTCGGAGGTTTTTGCCCACATGTCCCCAGAGAGGCAGCGCTACATCGTGGAGTCGGTGACTGACCAGGAGGCGTCGGCCATCGTGGATGATCTGTACATGGACGATGCCATGGACTTTATCGAGGAGATGCCCGCCAACGTGGTCAAGAAGATTCTGCGCAACACGGACCCCGAGCGTAGGGCGCTCATTAACCTCTTCTTGGCTTATCCGGAGGATTCGGCTGGCTCGATCATGACCGTCGAATATGTGGACCTGAAGAAGTCAATGACCGTGGCGGAGGCCCTCGCCTACATCAAGCAGCGGGGCGTTGACCGGAAGACGATCGACACCTGCTTTGTCATGGACGAAAAGCGAGTCTTGGAGGGCTATGTCACCCTTCGCAAACTCGTCCTCAGCGACGGGGACGAGCTAGTCGCGAACCTGATGGAATCCGATGCCGTCTACGTCAACACCCACGATGACCAAGAGGACATTGCCCAACTCTTCAAGCGTTACGACTACCTGGTTGCCCCAGTGGTGGACAATGAGAACCGCTTGGTGGGCATCGTGACCATCGACGACATCCTCGATGTCATCGAGCAAGAGAACACCGAGGATATGCAGAAGATGGCGGCAATGCAGCCCAACGAACGCGAGTACCTGCGCACCAGCGCACTTACCCTTGCCCGCCACCGCATTCCCTGGCTGATGGTCCTCATGGTCTCGGCTACCTTAACGGGGGCAATCATCCAACGCTTCGAGACCACCCTCCAGTCCGTGACCATTCTGGCGGCTTTCATCCCCATGCTTATGGACACGGGCGGTAACGCTGGTTCCCAGTCATCGACCCTGATTATCCGCGGACTTGCCCTTGAGGAAATCCGCATGCAGGACATCATCAAGGTCATCTGGAAGGAATTCAAAGTTTCTATCATTGTTGGTGCGGCCCTCGCTGCAGTCAACTTTGCCCGCATCATGATTTTCGAGTCGGTCAGCCCACTCATTGCCTTTACCGTCTCCATCACCGTCCTATTCACGGTCATCCTCGCCAAGATAGTTGGCGGTACCATGCCCATCCTGGCAAAGAAGCTGAACTTCGACCCAGCCATCATGGCCGGGCCTCTGATTACCACCTTGGTGGACGGCATTGCCCTCTTCGTCTATTTCACCTTTGCGACGAGCTTGCTGGGGATTTAGGTGTTGGGGTGTTGGGGTAGCATAGCGGGGCGCGCGTAGCGCCGCCGCCCGCGAGGCCGGCGTGAAAATCGTTCCCCTCTGCCCATACGCCAAGCGCCGATTCGAAGAAGACGCCAAGTACGCTGACGTGTGGAAGAAGTAAATCAATTGAATGAGTAATGTAAGGACCGGGCATGCGCCTGGTCTTTTTTTCTTGGCATGGCCCGCGGTTAGACAATCAAAACGTCCCAAAAGCTCCCAAGTCAATATTCCCAAACCGCCAAGTCATACCAAATGGCGGAAATGGCTAAAATGGTATGCCCAAAAAATGGCGAAAGTCATACCAAATTCCGAGAATCATTGATTTGGTATGACAAAAATTCGGAGCAAGTCATACCATAATCACCAAAATCGAGATTTGGTAAGACAAGAGAGGCCTGGCGCATCATCACAAATGAGGAAAGTTGGCCGTTTGGTATGACTCGAGGGCTGGTCATGGGCATACCAAAAAGCCATAAACTTCGATATGGTATGATTTTGCCAAGAAAATCGTCCTACCAAATAGCAAGAATTGAGATTTGGCAGGAAGGGGATGGGAGACGAGGTCATTACCCCCAACAACCTACAAAACAAGCCCCATTCACGATATAATTAAGGGAGCAAGGAAATAAACCACAAGGAGGCAGCATGAAGATGACGTTTCGCTGGTATGGGCAAGAAGATCCCATACCACTAGAATATATCAGGCAGATTCCTAACTGTTCGGGGGCCATGCACGTGAGAAACATCAAATTCGAAGGCGACCAGAAATTCTACGAATCCGCCCCCAATCTCACCCCAACCCCAAGGAGGACCCATGCTAAACCGCAGATACGATAGAAATCAACCCACCCTAAGCCCCGAGGACCAAGCTACCCTCGGCGCATCCACGGTGGCCATCCTCGGCGTCGGCGGCCTCGGTGGCTGGCAAGCCCAGTACCTTGCCCGAATCGGTGTCGGCCACATCATCCTCATCGATGGCGACGACTTTTCCGTCTCCAACCTGAACCGGCAGGTCTTCGCTAACGAAGCTAACTTGGGCAGGGCAAAGGTAGAGGAGACGGCGAGCAGCCTAAGAGGCATCAACAGCGAGGTCCAAGTGGAGACCCACAAGCTCTTTTTGAACAGTCTGACCCAGGTTTCTTACCTGGAAGGAAGCGACCTGATCATGGACGGAGCCGACAACATTGCCCTCCGCCAGCTGATCGAGGGCTATGCCACCGCTCTCAACATCCCCTGGGTCCACGGCGCAATCGGAGCCTGGGAGGGCCAATGCGGCATCTTCACCCCAGACAGCGGCGCTCTGAAAAAGCTTTATCCTGCCAAGGACAAGACCCAGTTGCCCCAGGCGGGCAACCTGAGTTTTGTGGTCTCAAACATCGCCAGCCTGCAAGCGGGCTTGGCGGTCCAGCACCTGCTAAGCCGGCCAAGCTGTCCCTACAACCGCCTCTACCGCATCGATTATCAAAATATGGAAAGCGTCTCTTTTTCCATTTAAGCGAAAGAATAAGGGCCAACCCCTACTGGGTTGGCCCTTATTCAACAAAGGAGATACATCAACCGCCGTCAATATTCATGCAAGGATGGAAAGAGAGTAACCTTCCTTGCCAACACTCGAAGGCAGTACAAATTGTCAAGTTCATTCTTCCGTCCAAAGCTTAAGCGACGAAAGGGTAAGAAGAGGACCATGCAGCCGCCAAGTGCAGCCCATGCAAATCCAAGGCCTCGAAAGCTGATATAACCGCCAACAAAAGACCAAAGAAAAAAACGATGGTTGCCCATCGCTAAATGCTTCTTTGGGCACGCCGATACGGCGTAATCCCTTTCCAAAGCACGGGAGGCCCTGCTGTTTCCGGCAGAACCCAAGGCAGCGCTCCATCGAATAGGAGAAGCTGCTCGGAATCACTTGTTTATATTATAGGGGATAGGGGAATCTTTTTCAATGAAGGGCCGCGCTATTCTTCGCTCAAGCCCTAACAGACTTCCCTATTGTCCCATTTTACCCAGCCATGGCCCTCCCAGTGGCGAAAATTTATACTGTCGGCGCCCTTCTTCTTGGCCGCTTTTTGAACCATCTGGCAGGCCTTAAAGGTCAACTTGGTTTTCAGCGACATCCTGGCTGGTCTTAGTGGCGTAAACTTTTCAGCAAGCGATCTTAGCCTCATTGTCGCCAATGGGCATATCGAGTTCAATGACTAATGAAAGAAAGCATCCGAATAAAAAACAACTCAAACGTTTTCTTCCGTGGTATGATGGGTAGGTAATCATACCTATAGTATAGTGGTAATACATCTTAAGACACTAGGAGAATAGATAATGGCAGTGATTAAGTTCATGGGAAATGCAGGCTCCGCCCTGATTGTGGGTGATGAGGCATGGGTGGTGGATGGTCTACAAGACGGAGCGTCCAACTATGAGTCGACACCCGAAGACGTGGTGAAATGGCTACAGGATTTTCCCGGTCAATTGAATTTTGTGGTTACCCATAACCACTTGGACCACTTTAGCGGCAAGCGCTTTGGAAAGCTCAGCAAGCTCAGGTCCTTCCACTTCTACGCCTTTGACTACGACCTCATCGACGAGATGAGGAGAGTGACGGATTTGGGCGATAAAATGATCCACTACTTAAGAGCGGATACGGATTATGACTTGGGCAACAATATGGAAATTCGCGGCATCGTGATTCCTCACTTGAGCCCTGATCACTACCCCCTTAAGCATGTGAGTCCCCTTTTTAGCTGGAGGGAGGGCGAGGAGAACAAGCAGGTCTTCCTGACGGCAGACGCCAACTTCGATGAAGAGGTCTACCGCCGCAATGGGCCCTATATCCATGGGGTAAGCGTCTGCGTTGCCGTTTATGCTTATGGCTTTACGAAAAGGAACATTGCCTTTGTTGACCGCTATATCGACCCGGGCCTTTTAATTTTGAACCACTTGCCGCACCGAGACAGGGACAGGCAAAACACCAGGGACCAGGTGGTCAAGTATGCGGCCAAAAACCTGGAGCGGCCCTACCATATTTTTCTAGACAGCGGCGAAGAAATTTCCCTGTAATTCAAGCGGCGGCCTGTCCTGTTAAGGGCTGCGCTGCGCCCTTAACAGGACAGGCCGCCAAACCCATAAAAAAACACGGAGGCTACATGGCATCGATAGGCATCATTTTGAACCCCTTTTCGGGCAAGGACCTGCGGCGCTTGACGACAAACGCCAGCATCGTCACCAACCAGGAGAAGGTGAATAAGGTATTTCGGATGATTTTGAGCATGAACAGCTTCGGCATCGACAAGGTATGGATCATGCCGGATGCGTTCAGCGTCAATGAGAGTATATTGAATAAGATGAAGTCAAGACCTGATCTGACGATTCAGGTAGAACTGTTGGACTTTAGCCCCTACGGCACGTATTTGGATACGATGCATGCGGCCGAGGAGATGGCCCAAAAAGGCGCCGGTTGCATTATCGTCCTCGGAGGCGATGGCACCAACCGCTTGGTCGCCAGGACCGAGGTTCAGGTGCCGGTGATATCGGTATCGACGGGCACCAATAACGCTTATCCCCAGGCTTGGGAGGGGACGACAGCGGGCATAGCGGCTGCCTTCACCGCCCTGCATCCAGATAAGGCAGTGGTGGGTCAACGGGATAAGTCCATCAAGATTGTCAAGAATGGAGGCAAGGAAGAGGTGGCGATTGTAGATGCAGCCATCACCCGCCTACCGAATATTGGGACCAGGGTTGTCCAGAACTTGGATGATATTGAAGAGGTCATTACCTGCATCAGCGCCCCACACCTGATTGGTTTTTCCGCCTTGGTGGGCAGCTTGGCCTATTGCGACCAGGCGGATGATTTTGGTCACCGGATCGTGCTGACCCAAGAGGGAAAAGCGAGTTTAGCACCGGTGAATTCAGGCGAGCTTACCCTCTTCCACTACGAGAACGTCAATAAGATAGAAATTGGGGAGACTCTTCATTACAATTGTAAGCATGAAGGGACGGTCGCCTTGGACGGTGAGAGGACCTTGGTCTTCAGCAAGGGCGACATGCTAGATATTACCATTGAGCGAAAGGGCCTCTACCAAGTGGATGTGAAAAAGACCCTACTCGCCGCATTGCAGGAAGGTTTCTTTAAGGTGGAAAATGACGGAAAAAATATATGAGTTGATGGATCAAGTCTTCCATGACCAAGAGGTGGAGGATGCACAGGAGACGGCCATGCCCTATGTCATGAGCCAACGGGTCGATGATAGGGCTATGCTTGCTCGCGTCCCCCTGCTCGGCACCATGACGGCCCAGACCTTTATCGCAGCCAACGATAAGGGGATTTACTTCGTTGCCTACTATCCTCGCCAAGGCATCATCGACGAGAAGACGTTGTGGAAGTGGAAGAACATTCATTACGCCAAGTGGCATAATGGCCGCCGCTTTGCCTTGGACTTGGAGCAGAAGGATAAGCGCATTTCCTTCACGGCGATTCAAAAGGACAAGGATCGGGCTGACCGGATGGAAGCCCTACTTCGGGACCACTTTGATGAAGAGGGAAAAAATAAGCGCATGTTTTATCCGGGCGATGTAGAATCGGAGGAGACCAGGGGAATGAGCAAGGCCCCCAAAGACTACGAAGCCCTAACCAGAAAGAGAAACCGCCGCAATACCTTCAACAAGGTGCGGTCGGTCCTTGCCGTTATCGTGGTCAGCCTCATGCTGATTTATATTGTGGGCAAGGGCGTCTTTGGCCTATTCTAGAATCGAAGTGACATCATGTACTATTTTATCAGCGAGGGAGATTGCCCCTACTATCACCAGGCGATGGAGGAAGTCCTCTTCCAACGGCAGACGGAGGCAGAGATCTACCTTCTATGGATCAATAAGCCGGCCATCGTCTTCGGGTCCTACCAGAACCCTTACCGGGAAATCAACTTCCCTTTCGCCTGGGAGAAGGACATCCCCATCATCAGGCGAATCACCGGCGGCGGGACAGTCTACCACGACTTTGGCAACATCAATTACAGCATCATCAAGAAAGAGAATCCGGAGAAGATGGATTATGTCAGGGTTATGGCCCCCATCATTCGAGCCTTAAACGAGTTGGGCTACCCCGTAGACCACAGGAATTCCTGCGATATCTACTTGGGCGACAAGAAGATTTCTGGCAATGCCCAGAAGATGTCAAAGGGCAGGCTGCTCCACCACGGGACTCTGCTTTTTGATGCAGATTTGACCGAGCTCAAGCAGTCCACATCTAAGAAGCAGGACCAAATCCAGTCGAAGGGAATTGCCTCCAGGCCCGCCCACGTGGGCAACCTGAAGGATTACCGGCAGGGGCCATACGGGACAACTAGGGATTTTATGGAGGCTTTGGCCATGGTCTGGATTCCTCAGCAGGCAGAGAAGTTGGAACTTACTGAGGAGGAAAAGCTTGAGGTTGACCGACTGGTCAGAGAAAAGTATAGGGACGATACCTGGACTTACGGTAAGGCCCCCGAGCATGCTTATCAAGCTGATTTCACCTGGAAGAACAAGGCGGTAAAGCTGAGTTACCAGGCTAAGCAGGGCAGTATTCTGGGCGGTCAAATCTACCTGGATGAGAAGCTCGCGGAAGAGGCATCAAGAGCACTAACAGGCCTTCGCCTCAACAAGGAACACTTAGATAAGTATTGTTCAACCTATTTCGATAGCAGCATATTATATGAATTTATTTAAGGAGACGATAATGAAGAAGACATTAAAAGTACCTATGCTCAACAACTCCAACAAGGCGGGCGTTCTTGTTGCTTGGCTCAAGGAAGAGGGAGACCCAGTTAAGGTCGGCGAGCCTATCTACGAAGTGGAAACCGATAAAGTAGTCAGACAGGTGGAAGCGGAAGAGGCTGGCCGTTTTGCGAAGCAGCTTGTGGAAGAAGGGGACGAAGTAGTGGAGGGCCAAGAGGTGGCCACCTTAGATTTGGACGCATAAGATGATAAAAAAACCTGAATGGTTAAAAGTAGCCTACCAAGATTCTTCAACCCGTGAAGTGAGAGAGCTCACGGAAGGGATGACCCTCAACACCGTCTGTGTGGAAGCCAGCTGCCCTAACTTGGGCGAATGCTACAGCCACCGGACGGCAACTTTCATGGTGCTGGGTTCCGTCTGCACCAGAAATTGTGGCTTCTGTGATGTTTCAACTGGACGGCCCCTGCCTCCAGACCCAGAGGAGCCCGTTCTCATCGCCAAGGCCGCAGCCCAGCTGAACTTGAAGCATGCGGTCGTCACCCAGGTAACCCGAGACGACTTAGCGGATGGTGGTTCAGCCCACATAGCAGAGACCATCAAACAGCTCAGGTCCTATGTGCCGGAAGCTACCGTAGAGGTCTTAGTTTCCGACC
The DNA here is from genome assembly GCA_964346245.1 of uncultured Peptoniphilaceae bacterium. Classification (GTDB taxonomy): domain Bacteria; phylum Bacillota; class Clostridia; order Tissierellales; family Peptoniphilaceae; genus CAYFUF01. The sequence continues at coordinate 11,642 of CAYFUF010000017.1, forward strand.
TCAAGGGCAACAAGCCGGACATCGACCGAGTCCTCGCTGCTGAGCCAGACGTTTTTGGCCACAACATCGAGATGCCCAAAGAGCTATATTCCCTAGCAAGGCAGCAGGGCAACTACCAGAGGAGCCTTGATGTCCTCCGCTATGCCAAGGAAAGCCATCCTGAGATTCTGACCAAGACGGGCTTCATGGTAGGCATGGGGGAGACGGACGAACAGATCAAGACCCTGCTCAAGGACCTAGCCGCCAACAAGGTGGATATATTGACCATCGGCCAATACCTACAGCCCAGCAAGGACCACGTGGAACTCAAGGAGTATGTCAGCCCAGACAAGTTCAATGAGATGAAGCTTTGGGCGGAAGAGGCCGGCATCCCTTATACGGTGTCATCGCCTTTTGTCCGGTCGTCCTACAAGGCAAGTGATGCCGTCAAAACGCTAAGAGAGCGCCAATCGTGATATACATTGAGACGGGGTCTGCTGACCCCTACTTCAACTTCGGGGCGGAGTATTACTTTTCTGCAATCGCCCCCATCGACGACATGGTCTTCCTATTCTGGCGGACGGAGCCTACCCTTATGTTGGGCAAGTATCAAAACCCCTACGAGGAGCTGAACCTCAAGTTGGCCGAGGAAAAAGGTGTCAAGCTGGTCCGCCGCCTGTCAGGTGGGGGAACCATATATACCGACCTGGGCGGCTGGCAGTTTACCTTTATCGACCCGGATTTTTCCGAGGAGATCGAGTTCAAAAAGTACACTGCCTATATCTTGCAGGCCTTGAATGACCTGGGCTTGAACGTGACCTTCACAGGCCGAAACGACCTTTTGATCGATAGCCGCAAGATTTCAGGCAATGCCCAGTACCAGCTCAACAAGAGGACAATCCACCACGGCTCCCTCCTCTTCAATACGGATATCGAGGATATGGTTCGCCTAACCAAGGTTGCCGAAGGAAAGATTCTTTCTAAAAGCATCAAGTCAATAAGGGAGAGGGTAACCAACATCGCTGACCACCTGGATCGGCAGATGACCGCCCTAGACTTCAAGGACTTCGTGGTTCAAGGGATTTGTCCCAGTGCAAAGAGGGCGCTGACGGAAGAGGAGAGGCAACAGATCTCCGCCTTAGCCAAGGAGCATTTCGAGGGCGATGATAACATCTTCAACCATGGCCCAAAATTCAGCGTTCAAAATAAGGAAAGATTCCCCGCCGGCCTGGTGGAAGTGAACATTGAGGTAAAGAAGGGCGTAATCAAGGACATCTCCTTCGTGGGCGATTTTTTCGCCACCCAGGACCTGGAGAGCATGAAGGAGAAGCTGATTGGCCTCGACTACCGCTACAAGCCGGTTGCGGAGCTCTTGCAGGAATATGAGGGAAAGAAAGTTATCTACGATCTCCATATGGAAGACCTGTTGCGGCTGATTTTTGCCTGATGACTAGGGCCATGTTCCAACATGTCCCAAGCAAGAATATGGTCAGGTCAGAATTCATAAAAATATGAAAATACGCACGTAAAAATTGCCATCATTTTACGTGCGTATTTCTTCTTTTTCAGATTTACAGGTAATTGTATTTCAATACTGAAATACAATTACCTGTGTTTTTCCCATTATACGAAAAACCCAGGTAAAACAGCGACGTATTTTACCTGGGCTTTTTGCTTTTTTATAGATTCACGTAATGTCAGGGCCATGCCACAGCGCCCAACCTCAATCCCAATCAATCAATCGATGGAATAACCCGCCGACATAAAGGCGTGGCAGATATGGGTTCGCATAGCGGAATAGGCACCATCGGGCACCTTGGCTTCGATCATTTCGAAGATCTGCCTGTGGTCGACGATGGAGAAGGCAATGACTTGGGTGGTCTTGTCCAGGTTGATGACAACCTCCTCGAGCGACTTGTTAAGGATGTTGGACAGCTCCATGATATAGATGTTATGGGAAGCCTTGGCGATCGTGCTGTGAAACATCGATTCAGGTACCAGGCGGGATTCTCCTTTTTCTACCCTCTCTTCAATTTCCAGCATGTACTTTCGCATGTCTTCAATCTCTTTGGGTTCCGCCCGAAGGGCGGCGTAGTAGGCTGCTTGGGGTTCAATGATTAAGCGAAGCTCAAACAACTCTTTGGATACAGTGGTAGAGGTCAACTCGTTGAAGCCGTCGAACATGGAGGATAGGTAGAGGGGGTTGGAGTTGACATAAGTTCCATCACCTCGCCTCACTTCAACCAGGTTCTTGGCTTCCAGCATGCGGATTGCCTCGCGGACGGTAACCCGGCTGACACCTAATATTTTGCCCAGCTCAATTTGGCTGGGAAGCTTTTCGCCCGCTTTAAAAATGTTCTCTTTCGAAATCATGTCACTTAATACTTCAGCAGTCCGTACGGTTAATGAGTTGTTCGTCATATTCAGTCCCTTCGTTCTAACTTAGCTCGTCAACAGTATAACATAATAAGGGGTAAAAATTCTAGTCAAGTATAAAGATACTATGGCAAAGAATTTGAGAGCATATGAGCAAATTTGACAAAGAAATATTTAATAGAATATTTCATGGAAAACGCTTGCCATGGCCCTTATATTATGGTATTTTAGTTTCAAGATATCATACATCTTTAGCAGAGGTATTACAAGTAAATTCTTGACCAGGAGAGCCTGGCCGAAAGGAGTAGGGAATGGCAGAAAAGGAAAAAGTTGCTCCAGAACTATTGCGAAAGTTTTATGAGAACTATCTGTTACTTAGACTAACCGAAGAGCGGTTGGTGGACATCTACTATGCTGGTAAAGTACCAGGACACATTCATAGTGGAATCGGTGAAGAGGCGCTGCAGGCCGTAATGTTAGAGCTTATGGAGGATGATGATTATTACTCTGGTCACCATCGACCCGTATCTGGCGGTCTTGTTTTAGGTATTGACCTGAAGACTTTCTTCTGTGAAATCATGGGAAAGAAAGAGGGCAATGCAAAGGGCTTGAGTGGTGTAAACCACATCTATAGTTTGAAGCATAGGGGCTTAGGAAATTCGTCCTCACTTGGCTGTGACGCCGCTGTTCCAGTAGGAGCTGCCCTCGCTAGCCGCCGGGATGGAAAAGGGATAACGATTTCTGAAAATGGTGATGCAACCACCAGCCGTGGCCCAGTTCACGAGGCGATGGTCCTAGCTGCTTCATGGAAATTACCTGTGCTTTTTGTTACGCAAAACAACTCATTTGGTATCTCTACAGATTCGAGAACAACACTTCCTACCATCAATCCTAGTGCGGATAGGGCAGCAGGTTATGCTATGCCATCCGAGGTTGCAGACGGAACAGATGTCCTCGATGTCTACGAGAAGTGCAAGAAGATGATGGACTACGTTCGCGAGAACGGCAAACCAGCTATCTTAGAGACACACGCTTACCGCTGGGGCGGTCACTTTGAAGGCGACCAGACCCTCTACCGCGACAAGGAAGAAGAAGCGGAGATGCGCAAGAACGATGGTCTGGCAAAGTTTGGTAAATACCTCGTTGATGAAGGTCTCATGACTGTCGAAGAGCAAGACGAATTGAAGGCAAAGCTTACTCATGATATCGATGAAGCAGTCGCCTACGCTGAGGCAGCAGAAGCACCAACCTTAGACGACGTTTATGACTTAATGAAAGTAGCGGAGGAAGACTAAGATGAGTAAAAAGACATATGCCCAAAGCGTTGGCGAAGCCATTCGCGAAGAGATGACTAAAGACGAAAACGTCATTATCTTCGGTGAGGATGTCGCTCAGCACGGCGGTATCTTCCAAGTTACCAAAGATATGTTAAACGAGTTCGGTGACCATAGGGTCATGAACACGCCAATCGCAGAGACAGCCATCATTGGCGCAGCCATCGGTGCTGCGGTAAGAGGCTTTAGACCCATTGCAGAGATCATGTATGGCGACTTTACCTTGGTTGCTTTCCACGAGATCTACCACATGGTTGGTAAGTGGCGCTTCATGCACGGCGAAGAATTCCACCTACCTCTCGTTATCCGGTCTGCTCAAGGCTCCTCCTACGGTGCTGCTTGTGAGCACTCCAACACCGTCGAATCCTTATATATGCACTCACCTGGTCTGACGATCATTACACCAGCAGATGCTTATGATGCCAAGGGCCTACTAAAGAGCGCTATCCAATCCAACAATCCTGTCCTCTTCCTCGAGCACAAGCAGCTCTATAAAGAGAAGATGGAAGTGCCTGATGAAGATTACACCATTCCAATCGGTGTGGCTGATGTGAAAAGAGAAGGTAAGGACCTTACTCTAGTCGCTAACGGCCTCATGGTCAAGAGGGCTTTGGAGGCAGCAGAAACGCTCGCTGATGAAGGCATCGACGTGGAAGTTGTCGACCCTCGCACAGTCGCCCCTATGGACTATGACACGATTTACGAATCCGTTCGCAAGACACACTATGTCGTTGTTGCTGAAGAAGGCAACATGACTAACGGCATCGGCGCTGAGATCGCCTCTCGCATCCAAGCGGACTGTTTCTATGATTTAGATGCACCCGTCAAGCGTGTTGCAAGCCTTGATGTACCTATCCCTTATAACGTCGAATTGGAAATTGAAGTGATTCCTTCCGTAGAAGATATCGCCAAAGCCGTTCGCGAAACGCTGAACAAATAGAAGGGAGTAGAGGATGAAGCATCCATTGGCCATGCCGAAGGCCGGCCTTACCAACACAGAAGGCACCGTTGCCTCCTGGGCGGTAGAGACGGGAACAAAGGTAAGCAAGAAGGAAGTCGTTGGCGAGATTGAAAACGAAAAATCGACCATCGAACTTCTCGCTCCCGAAGAGGGATACTTGGTTATCGTTGGAGAGGTTGGCGAAGAATACAAGGTAGGGGAACCCATCGCCTACATTGTAGACAGCCTAGACGAGGTCGACGAAGCAGAGCACGAAGGGGAAGCTGCCCCACAAGCACCACAAGATCTTGCTCCTGCGAAGACCGATGACAGCAAAGAAAAGAAAGAAGCACCAACTAAGCAAATAGCAGGACAGCGTAGAAAGATTTCGCCTTACGCTAAGAAGCTTGCCGAGGAAGCTGGTTTAGACTACAGCAGCTTGGAGGGTACGGGTCCTGCAGAATCCATTGTCTCCAGAGATATCTTGGAAGCCCTTGAAAAGCAAGGAACTCAAGTGGCAGAGACGGAAGAAGCCGAAGTAGCAAGTGCAGCTCCAACAACGAGCCTTGCCGAATACGAAGACCTACCTGCATCAACGATGAGAAAGGCAATCGCCAAGAACATGAAGTCTTCGCAAGCAACGAATGCTCCAGCTTACCTGTCTGCAGAATTCGATGTGACCAAGCTCTTCAAGTTGAAAGACAAGTTGGCTAAGCAGGAAGAGGTTTTGGGCAACCGAATCAATCTGAACAACCTTCTTTCCTACCTGTTTGTGAAGTTAGCGGTCAAGCACCCTGAACTCAACAGCCAGTACATGGAAGATGACAAGATTCGCCAATACAAGAACGTCCACTTCAGCTTTGCGGTTGAAAATGACAAGGGGCTGGTTACACCAGTTATCCCTAACGCCAACACCCTATCCTTGAACGCCTTCAGTCTAGCGATGAAAGAAGCGATCGATAAGGCAAGAGACAACAAGCTCGATATGGAAGAATTGCAGGGCGGCACCATTACCCTTTCCAACCTAGGCATGTATCCAGCAGACGCTTTCATGCCAATCATCAACCCACCACAAACGTCAATTTTTGGCGTAGGCCGGGCAGTTGAAAAGCCAGTTTATGTAGATGGTAAGCTTGAGGCAAGGAAGATGATGTGGTTCTCGATGACCTTTGATCACAGGAATTTAGATGGCGCCCAAGTTGGCCGCATCTTCAAGACACTTGAGCAGCTACTAGTCGATCCTAAGCTCATGCTCTTGATCTGAGGTCCCGATGAAGAAAGTAATTATCTTAGGCGGGGGTCCTGCTGGTTACACAGCAGCCCTCAAATTAGCCGGTAAAGGCTTAGATGTTACGGTGGTAGAGGAGGCTAAGCTTGGCGGCACCTGCTTGAATGTGGGCTGCATACCCACCAAGGCAATCCTCCATGAAGCCAAAATTGCCCAAGAGGTGAAAAAAGCCGCAGGGGACACCTTCCTTATGCAAGGAAGCTTGAAACCCCAGTGGAAGAACATCCTCAAGAAGAAGGAGCAGGCAGTCAACAAGTTAGTTGGCGGTGTAAGCTTCCTCTTAAAGAAGTCTGGCATCAAGGTGGTGGAAGGAAAAGGTAAGGTCACCAAAAAGGGAAGTGTAACGGTAAATGACAAGACCCTGCCTTACGATATCCTGCTCATTGCCACGGGTTCTTCGGTTTCCATCCCCCCAATCAAGGGGCTCAAGGAAGCCAAGGCGGTCATTGATTCCAGCCAGGCCCTATCCTTAGAAGAACTACCAGAAAAGATTGCCATCATCGGTGGTGGCGTCATCGGTCTAGAGTTTGCCTCCGCTTTTCATAGCTTGGGTGCACAGGTTGTTGTCTTCGAGGCAATGCCTCAGCTCATCCCCAACTTCGATAAGGATGTAGCCGATGCCCTCAAGAAAGCTTTGTTAGCAGAAGGTGTGGAGATTCATACACAAGCTAGCGTTCAGGAGATAGCCGATAAAGGCAAGAGAGCTGTCGTTACGGCCAAGACCGAAGAAGGTCGAAAGCAAGTTGAAGTCGATAAGGTCCTGGTTGCCGTTGGTCGCCACGCCAATCTGAATGATATAGGTTTGGACGAGCTAGGCGTGAAGACGAGCAAGCAAGGCATTATCGTCAACGAGTACATGCAAACCAATGTGAATAACGTCTACGCTATCGGCGACGTTACGACCAATATTATGTTAGCCCATGCGGCTTACTCCATGGCTGAAGTTGCAGCAAGCCACATAACTGGAGGCAAGCTTCGCTACAGTGAGAAGGCAATTCCATCTTGCATATATACGCTGCCCGAATTGGCTAGCGTTGGTCTAACCGAGAGGGAATGCAAGGAAGAGGGCATCGAGGTCCAAGTGGTGAAAAGTCCACTGGCCGGTAATGGGATGTCCCTGATTGAAACGGAAGGTCAAGGCTTCATCAAGATCATCCTAGGCAGGAAGTACCATCAAATCGTTGGTGTTCAGGTGCTTGGAAAATACGCATCTGAGATCATAGCACAAGGTGTGCAAGCTATCATGTCCGAGCAGACAGCTGAGGAGTTCCTAAGCTTCGTTTACCCTCATCCGAGTGTCAGTGAAGCCCTTAGAGAAGCTGTTTTGGAGTCATTCGGTGAAGCGATACACCAGGTGAGAAAATCAAGTTAACCATTTAGGAGGAAAGAATGAAAAAGTTTTTTGGAGTGTTACTAAGTTTAGTATTGGCAGTAGCCCTAGTCGCCTGCGGTGGCAATGACAGCAGCGGCGGAGAATCAGGTGGCGGAGAAAGTGGTGGCGGAAAAAAGAAAGAACTTAGAATGGCCATCACAGCTAGTGAAACTTCAGCTTGGTACTACGGTGCTGAAATTTTCAAAGACATCATTGAAGAAAAAACTGACTACACCGTTAGACTATTTGCTAACGAGCAACTCGGTGGTGGTGACCAAGTTCGTGGCGTTGAGATGATCTACAACGGCGAGAGCGATCTTGACCTTCACTCGAACATCATCCACTCAAACATCGATGAGCGCTTCTCCGCAATCTCCCTTCCATTCATCTATCAAAACCTAGATGATGTTGATAAGAGATTCTTCCAAAACGAAGAAGCAGTCAACGCACTCTTTGACCTAGTTAAAGAGAATGGCGCTCATCCAATCGGCCTATTCGAGAATGGCTTTAGACAGATTTCTAACTCTAAGCGCCCAATCAATTCTGTTGCAGATATGCTTGACATGAAGGTCCGCGTACCTGGTATGACCATGTACATCGAACTATTTGAAGAGCTAGGTGCATCTCCAACCGCTATGGCCTTCTCTGAAGTGTACACCGCCCTTCAACAAGGTACTATCGATGGTCAAGAGAACCCACTAGATACCATCAAGTCAAACAATATCCAAGAAGTTCAGGATTACTTAAGCGTATGGAACTACTCCTACGACCTGATCATCCTATCCGTCAGCCAAAACGTTTGGGATGGCTTAACTGATGAAGAAAAAGCAATCTTTGAAGAAGCTGGTAAAGAAGCTGGCGAAAAGCAAAGAGAAGAAACCCGTCGTCGTGATGGCGAAATCTTGGATGAATTCAGCGAGTCTATGGAAGTTAATGAACTTTCAACTGAGGCTTACAACGAGTTCAAAGAACACCTACAACCATTCCTAGAGAGATACACTGAGAAATACGGTGCAGACTTCCTAAGAAGCTTAGGAATCATTGAGTAGGACTAAGATAAATGTCTTAAGGCCGGTGATAAGCCGGCCTTAAGCAACATTCATGGAGGAAGTTATGAAGAAACTTAATAAGGTCGCGGAAATTATTGCCACCATTACATTAGGCATTATGACCATCCTGACCGTAGCGAATGTATTTACGAGAAAGGCGTTCACCTTCACCATCACTTGGTCGGATGAAATCGTCATTTCCCTATTCGTATGGTCAACCATGCTGTTTTCCGCTTTAGCTTTCTTGACCAACTCCCACTTAGGTATGGATTTACTACCTAATATCGGTGGAGCAAAGACAAAGAAAGTTCTCGCTATTTTAACGCTAGTGTGCACTGTTTTCGTTGGCGTCTTCTTGGTTATCTTTGGTATTCAACTGGTTCAAAATACCATGAGATTGGGTACCTCCTCTGCTGCTTTGAATATTCCTAAGTGGACAGAGAACCTATCGATGCCAGTCGGCGGAGCGCTCACAATCGTTTTCTCAATTTCATACTTCATTCGCTATTGGAAAGAAATCAACACTGGCGAATCCGCAAATGAAGACTTAACAGATGGGGGGGTTATCGCATAATGGAAGGTTTAATTCTATTTGGAGCATTTCTTCTCCTCGTTTTCCTTAATGTACCTATTTCAATTGGCTTAGCCATTTCCTCAATGTTGACCATGGTTTACGCAGGCGAACAAATTACCATGGCAGCATCAACCATCTACACATCCATCATCAAGTTTGCCCTTCTAGCGATTCCATTCTTCATCCTATCGGGTGTCATTATGGAAAGAGCCGGCATCTCTAAGAGATTGATTGCCTTCGCACGTGCTTACGTTGGACATATGCGTGCCGGTCTTATCGGCGTAACCGTCATCGTTAGCTGTTTCTTCGCTGCGATCTCTGGTTCAGGCCCAGCAACCGTTGCCGCTCTTGGTGGTATCCTCATTCCTGCTATGTCCAGTGCAGGTTACCGCAAGGGTGTTTCTTCAGCCCTAGTTGCAGCATCAGGTGCTATCGGTATTATCATTCCACCATCCATCGCTTACGTGGTCTATGCGTCCGTAACTGGCGCTTCCGTATCCGAGCTTTTCCTTGGTGGTTGGTTGCCAGGTATCCTGCTTGGTATCGCTTATGTTATCGCTGCCATGGTCTCTTCTCGTGGAGACGAAATCCACTTGGATGAGAGAGCACCTTGGCCTAAACGTCTATCCGCAACAAAGGAAGCCATCTGGGGTATCCTGATGCCCGTCATCATCCTCGGTGGTATCTACGGTGGTATCTTTACACCAACTGAGGCTGCTGCTGTTGCCGTTTTCTACGGTATCATCGTCGGTCTTTTCATCTACAGAGAGATTGGCGTAAAAGATCTAGGCGGTATGTTCCTTGAATCGTCCATCTCCTCAGCGACGGTTATGTTCATCGTTGCCTGCGCGGGTCTATTCTCCTACGTCCTTTCGATTACCGGAGTTGCCCAAGCACTATCCGATGCCATACTTAGTGTCAGCACAAACAAGATTGTCATCCTGCTCATCATCAACGTCATCTTCTTGATTGCAGGTTGCTTCATCGATGCCAACTCGGCATTCTACATCTTGATGCCAGTTATTTTACCAATCCTTAGAGAATTAGGCGTTGACCTAGTTCACGCAGGTGTATTCCTAACCGTTAACCTTGCTATCGGACAAATCACTCCACCAGTAGGCGTTAACTTGTATGTCGCCGCTGCGGTAGGTAACTTGTCAGCAGGTGAGATCATCAAACGTATCATACCTTTCCTCATCTGTGGTGTTATCGCTTTGGCAATCATTACCTATGTTCCACAGCTGACGATGTTATTCGTAAATATGGCCCGCTAGTTTCCTCTTTAGCGATCTACTCCTATCGCAATAGTTGTCACCCATGTCGTGTAAACTAGAGGCCTTTCCCGTGCCCTCTTCTGCTGAGCTCTTTTTCTTACACCCTAAGAAAGGGAGCTTATTCAGAAGAATAGAAACAAAGAAAGTGGAGGCTTGCAATTGATGAAAGAAACGATGCGAGGCATCATTAAGCCAGTAGCCGGTCCCGGCTTGGCCTTTCGTGATGACCTAGCAATTCCTACGATTAATGAAGACGAAGTCTTATTTGAAGTAAAGTCTGCCGCCATTTGTGGAACAGATGTTGCCATCAATGCCTGGACAGAATGGGCCCAGAAGAGGGTCAAGCCACCAATGGTCGTGGGTCACGAGGTGGCTGGTGTAGTCATCGCTTGCGGAGACAAAGTAGAGAATTTAAAAGTTGGCGACAGAGTCGCTGTGGAAACCCATATTCCTTGCTACGACTGTGAGCTTTGTGCAATGGATATGGCCCACATCTGCGCTCATCAGGAGGTCTATGGTTGCACGATTCCTGGCGGATTTGCTGATTACTCGAAAGTTAGGGCGGATGTCGCCGTCAAGATTCCTGAAGAAATCGATTTTGAGATGGGTTCCATGATGGAGCCTATGGGGGCTGGTGTTCACGGCCTGGAGAAAGCGGAAGTTAAGGATAAGATAACGATTATTAACGGTTGTGGTCCAATCGGCCTGATGGCGGTTGGTGCGGCCAAGTCCCACGGGGCAAAGTTAGTCATCGCTACGGATATCTTTGATTCTAAGCTGGATGTCGCCAAGGAGATGGGGGCGGATATCGTCATCAACTCCAAAGATGTGGACATGGTCGAAGCGGTAAAGGGAGTTACCCATGGTTTGGGTGCGGATGTTGCCCTTGACTTCTCTGGTTTCGGACCAGCTATTATAAACACGTTAAAGAGTCTTCGCGTTGGTGGCCGCCTAGTTTTAGTGGGCCTACCTAATGGGGAGATTCCCATCAATCTATCGGAAGATCTCATATACCGGGAGATTGAGGTCATGGGCATAGCAGGCAGGAAGATGTACGAGACTTGGGACGATGTCATCAACATCTTAAGGGATGAGAACTTCTCCCTAGAGCCAGTCATCGGCGGCCGTTATGCACTTGAAGATTTTGAAGCGGCTTTCCAAGCTTTAGCGGAGGGAAGCCCAGGTAAAATGCTACTCATTCCAGAAATGAAGCCAAACGTTTAGGAGGTAACAATGACGAAAGTGATCAAAGGTAGACCAGGTCAGGTTTATGCTTTCCGCATTAAGCCAGGCGAGCCTTTCCTTGAGACGATTCAACAAGTCTGTGAAGAAAACAATATTCTAAATGGCGTAATTTTAAGTGCGATGGGCAGTTTGGACGGGGCGCGTTTCTTCGCACCTGTCGAGATTCCCGAAAAAGAATTCCCTTACGGTTATGGAGACCCTACTGTAATGGAAGGACCAGTTGAGCTGATCAGTGCAACTGGATTTATTAGCCACAGTGACGAGGACGAAGTTCTTCTCCATGTTCACGTATCTCTAGGTGACGATAAGGGTAACGGCTTTGCCGGCCACCTTATCGAAGGCAACAAAGCCCTGTTCACCATTGACGTAGTCCTCATGGAATTAGAAGGCCTTGCGTTCAAGCGCCGCTGGGACGACTACCTTGGTGTTTACATGTTCAGCCCTGAAGATGCTGATGAGAAAGAGGAGGCATAGACAAATGGCTAAAGAAAAGTATAGCAAAGATTTTTTGCTGAAACTCTACACGGATTTAGTACGTATTAGAAAGTTCGAAACGAAGGCTGGTGAGGCCTTCTCTGCTGGCGAGCTAGCTGGTAACATCCACTTAGCAATTGGCCAGGAAGCTTCTGAAGTTGGCGCTTGTGCCGCTTTGGAAAAGACAGATTTCACCACAGGTACCCATAGGGGGCACGGCCAGAGCATTGCCAAAGGCGCCGAGACCAAACTGATGATGGCTGAGCTCTTCGGCAAGAAGACCGGCTACTGCCAAGGTAAGGGTGGCTCCATGCATATCGTTGACGTTGACCTAGGCATCTTAGGTGCTAACGGTATCGTCGGTGCAGGTATCCCTCTAGCTACCGGTTCAGCACTCGCTTCAAAGATTTGGGGAGACGACCACGTCACCTTGAGCTTCTTCGGCGATGCAGCCAGCAACCAAGGTACTTTCCATGAAGCAATCAATATGGCAGCAGCATGGTCCTTACCAATCATCTACTTCTGCCAAAACAACCGCTACGGTGTTTCTACCGAAATTAGCCGTGTAACCAACAACGAATTCATCTCAGAGAGAGCAGCTGCCTACAACATTCCTGGCGTTACCGTCGATGGTAACGACGTACTTGCGGTTTATGAAGCTACCAAGGAAGCTGTCGACCGTGCACGCCGTGGCGAGGGCCCAACTCTAATCGAAGCTTGGACTTACCGCCATATGGGTCACTACATGGGTGACACCGCTTGGTACCGTCCAGATGAATACATGGAAGAAGCTCAAGATCATGATGCTATTGCTAACTTTAGATCTTTCCTACTGAAGAATGACATCACGGAAGAAGAGCTTGATGCGATCGATGAGGCAATGGACAAAGAGATTGAAGAAGCTTACCAATTCGCTAAAGAATCAGATTACCCAGACGTGTCTGAAGCCTTTACCGATGTTTATACGGATGACAATGAAAGGAGCGTAGAGAGATGACAAGAAGAATTAGCTTTTCTACAGCGATTCGCGAGGGCATGCATGAAGAGATGGTCCGCGATAAGAACGTCATTGTTATGGGTGAAGACGTTGCCGTCATGGGTGGTACTTTTGCCGTTACCCGTAACTTCCTAGAGGAATTTGGTCCCCTTCGCGTTTGGGATACGCCAATCTCTGAATCAGGTTTTACCGGCATGGGCGTTGGCGCTGCTATGCGAGGCATGCGTCCTATCGTTGAGCTCATGTACAACGACTTTATTTCCGTTTCACTTGACCCTATCATGAACCAGGCAGCTAAGCTGAAATACATGACCGGTGGACAAGTTTCCATTCCTCTGGTCCTGAGAATGCCCCAAGGTGCTGGTCGCCGCAACGCTGGCCAACACTCTCAGGTACTTGACGCTCTGTTCACGCATATTCCAGGTTTGAAGTTGGTATCGCCATCGACAGCTTACGATGCTAAGGGCTTAATCAAGGCCGCTATCCGTGACAACGACCCCGTTATGTTCATGGAGCACAAGCTACTCTATGCGAAAAAATTCGAAATGCCAGATGAGGACGAGGAAATCCTAATCCCACTAGGCAAGGCAGACATCAAGCGGGAAGGCAAGGACCTTACCTTGATCACTTGGTCAAGACAAGTTCACTTCGCTCTTGAAGCTGCTGATATTCTTAAAGAAAAACACGGTATCGAAGTAGAAATCGTGGACCTCAGAACCGTTCACCCCATCGACTGGGATCTTGTCAATGAGTCCGTCAAGAAGACTCACAACGTCATGACCGTTGAAGAGGGTGTAATGCGTGGTGGTGTTGGTGCTGACCTATCTGCTCAGATTACCGAAACCCTATTTGATGAGCTAGACTCTCCAGTAACCCGCGTGGCTGGTGCAAACGTCGTATCACCATTCAGCCCTCCACTGGAAGATCAAGTATATCCACAAACTGATTGGATCGTTGCTGCCGCTGAAAAACAGCTGAACTTATAGATGGGAGAAAACAATGAGTGTTGAGATTAAAATGCCTCAATTGGGATTGACCATGGAAGAAGGCGAAGTATCAGCATGGCACATCAAAGAAGGAGACACGATCAATGAAGGCGATGTCATCGGTGAAATCACTACTGATAAGCTGACCAACGACCTCGTTTCCGAAGTGTCTGGTACCGTCCTAAAGATCGTCGCTAATGAAGGGGAAGACATCCCTGTACAAGGTGTCCTCGCTATCGTTGGCGAGCCTGGTGAAAAGGTTGAAGATGTAGCGGAAGCTGCTCCCGCAGAGGCTGCTAAGGAAGAGACCAAAGAAGAAAAAGCAGCCGAGACCAAGGCTGAACCAGTGAAGAGAAAAGAAGGGGAAAGAGTAAGAATTTCTCCTCTTGCTCGCAAGATTGCCAACAAGCACAATCTCGATTACACCACACTTGCTGGTACCGGCCCTCAAGGCCGCATCGTTCAACGGGACGTCCTCAAGGCGCTCGAAGAGCAAGGTAAAGAGGAAGCACCTGCTATCTTCGACCAAGGCTCAGCCAAGGAAGAGAAGAAGGATAAAGCACCAGTTGCTTCTGGCGCAGTTGAGCTCATGGAAGGTGATCAGGTCGAGAAACTCTCTGCAATGAGAAGAGTTGTCGCTGAACGCATGACCGCTTCTGCTCAAGAGATTCCAACCGTCACTCAAGACATCAAGGTGGATATTACCAAGCTCATGGACTTCCGCAAAGGAATCAATGAAAACCGTGAAGCAAGGATTTCCATCAATGACTTTATCATTAAGGCAACTGCTAAGGCCTTGAAGAAGCACCCAGAAATCAATGTGTCCATCGATGGAAATAACCGCATCAAGCGGGCTAATGTAAACATCGGTATGGCCGTTGGTCTTGACGATGGCTTGCTTGTTCCTGTTATTCGCAATGCGGATACCAAGAGCTTGGAGACCATCTCACAGGAAGCTAAAGATTTGGCTGGCCGCGCTAAAGATGGCAGCTTAGACCCATCTGAATATGTGGGCTCTACTTTCTCCATCTCCAACATTGGCATGTTTGGCATTACCAGCTTTACTCCAATCATCAACCAACCTGATGCCGCTATTCTAGGCGTATGTGCAACAGAGGATGTCCTCGCATTGAGCGAAGAGGGCGACCTGTTCACCAAGAAGGTAATGACCCTGAGCCTTACTTTCGACCACCGCTTGATTGATGGCGCAACAGCAGCAAAATTCCAGCAGACCCTAAAAGCGATTTTAGAGAATCCAATCGATATTTTGCTTTAGATAGGAGAGAGCTTTGGCAGAACAAATTTTGATGCCCCAATTAGGTTTGACCATGGAGGAAGGTGAGATTTCCGCCTGGAAAGTGAAGGAAGGCGATAAGGTCGCTAAAGGCGATGTCATTGCCGAAATCACAACAGATAAACTAACGAATGACTTGGAAAGCGAATTTGAGGGCACTGTCCTCAAGATTGTTGCCCAAGAAGGTACTGATATTCCCGTCAAGGGCCTCTTGGCTTGGATTGGCGAGGAAGGGGAGGAAGTCCCCAGTGCTGAGGAGGAAACTGCTAAGCCAGCGGCGGCCTCTTCTAGCGCTGCTTCATCTGGTGCGGGCACTCCAACACCCGCTCCCAAAAAGGAAGACAAGGCCCCAGCAGGCAAGACGAAGATTGTTGTCCTTGGTGCGGGCCCTGGCGGATACGTTGCCGCCATCCGCGCTGCACAATTGGGTGCTGAGGTTACGGTCGTCGAGAAAGAGAACGTGGGTGGTACCTGCCTAAATGTTGGCTGTATTCCTACGAAAGCCCTCCTTCACTCCGGTGAGCTTTACCGGTCAATCCTGAAGGATACCAAGGCAAACGGCATATCCGTGGGCGATGTCTCCTTCAACTGGAAGGATGTCCTCAAGAACAAAGACAAGGTCGTCAAGCGCCTGGTAACTGGCGTTAAGGGCCTCTTCAAAAAGAACAAGATTACTTTGGTACAGGGACTTGGCCGTCCAATCGATGGCAAGAAGGTGCTTGTGGAGAAGGAAGATGGCAGTACAGAGGAGATCGCTTACGATAAGCTGATCCTCGCAACAGGCTCCCGTCCATCCATCCCTCCTATTCCAGGTGTCAATGACAACAAAGACTGTATCGACTCTACTGGTGCGCTTGAAATTGAAGAGGTTCCAGAGAAGTTCGTCGTTGTAGGTGGTGGCGTTATCGGTATCGAGCTAGCCAATACGTTTGCTAACTTCGGTTCTAAGGTAACGGTTTTGGAGGCAATGCCCAAGATCCTTCCCATGATGGACGAGGACCAATCGGTACAGTTGATGAAACACCTTCAACAAGACGGCATCGACATTCATGTCAATGCAAAGGTCTTGGAAGTGAAGAAAGATGGTGGTAAAAACATCGTCCTTGTCGATTTTGATGGCAAGGAAGAGAGCTTCGAAGCAGACAAGATTCTGATTGCCGTCGGCCGTCGCACCGAGACAGAAGATCTAAAGCTGGACGAAGCTGGCTACGATAATGATCGCGGCCGTATCACCGTCAACGAGTACCTAGAGACCAATATTCCTGATGTCTATGCTGTGGGCGACTGCCTAGGTCAGATCATGTTAGCTCACGTCGCATCCACCATGGGCGAGATTGCCGCGGAGAACGCTATGGGTCACCGCAAGGCCTTTTCTGCTAAGACAAACCCATCTGGGGTCTACACCAACCCAGAGATTGCAGGCGTTGGTTTCACTGAAGGTCAACTGAAGGACAAGGGTGTCGACTACAATGTTGGCGTCTTCCCCTTTGCAGCTAACGGCAAGGCACTTATTGCCAACGGCGGTAAAGGCGAGGTCAAGATTCTAACCAGCAAGGAGTACGGAGAAGTCTTAGGTGTCCACATTATCGGCCCACAGGCAACCGACTTGATTGCTGAGGCTGCGCTCATGCTAGGCCTAGAGGCAACCGCTGATGACGTCAACGATGTTATCCACGCTCACCCAACACTGGCAGAGGCCATCCACGAGGCAATGCTTGCAACGGAAGACCGGGCAATTCACTTCTAAAGCCCGCTAACGTTGCTGGAAGGAGTAGAGATCCATGCGCTTTTCAGGTAAGAACATCATCGTCACTGGTGCTGGTAAGGGCATCGGTAGAGCTATTTCCCTTCGCTTAGCGGAGGAGGGAGCCAACGTATACGCCGTCGATATCAATAGCGAGACAGGGGAAGAGACCTGCCAGCTAGCGAGAGAATTCGGCGTCGACTCCAAATGCTATACCTGCGACCTCGCCAGCCACCAACAAACCGAAGAGGTTTTTCAACAAATCATCGAAGAAACAGGCAAGATTGACGTCCTCATCAACAACGCGGGCATCCTCAGCAGACTGCCCTTCGAGGACCTGACCTACGACGAATTCGTCCGGGTCATCAACATCAATCTCGTGTCCTATTTCATCACCTCCCAGATCATCTTCCGCCACATGAAAGAAGTTGGCGGTGGACGGATCGTCAACATGGGCTCCATTGCATCCAAGCGTGGAGGCGGCTTCTTAGGCACAGCCGCTTATGCAACATCCAAGAATGCGGTGGTGGGTCTTTCTAAGGCAATTGC
Organism: uncultured Peptoniphilaceae bacterium; assembly: GCA_964346245.1. Classification (GTDB taxonomy): domain Bacteria; phylum Bacillota; class Clostridia; order Tissierellales; family Peptoniphilaceae; genus CAYFUF01. Next base: position 29,117 of record CAYFUF010000017.1, read on the forward strand.
CCGCGAAGGCGCCCCCTACAATATCGCCTGCAACGTGGTTGCCCCAGGCTGGACGCTCACCGAGATGACTGCAGATGTCACCCCCGACAAAGTCGAGAAGATGTCCGCCAACATCCCCATGGGCCGTGCAGCCCGCATCGAAGAAGTTGTTGCTCTCGTGTGCTTCTACGCATCCGATGAGGCATCCTTCATCACCGGAGAGGTCGGCTGCGTCGACGGCGGCTACTCCATGGACGGCTGATTTATCTATACAATTCAACCAAGTACTTCATTGGGCTGTGCCACTTGGGCATGGCCCTTTGTTTGCTTGTAGGGGCAAAGGAGCTTTTATGGGGATATAGTCCTAGCGGGTCAAACTTGCGGAGGCCATGCACCGCCCAAAAGCAATTCTTAAGATTTCGCCTTAGTATAGACAAAGTCTACTTAGTATGCTATGATTTTTCAGAAAACGTATACGAGCATTCATAAAGAAATCATCTGGCTTTATTGGAGAGGACGTTTTCAAAATAAAACTAATTCAATGGAGGGAAAGATGAAAAAGTACTTAAAACTGTTCTTGCTGTTCGCCCTTTCTCTAGCACTGCTGGTGGGTTGCCAAAATGGCGATACCGCAGATTCTGAGGCAGGTGCTAGCGAGGTGGAAGAAAGCGTAGTCAGTGAAGAGACTACGGACGAGGCAGAGTCTACGGAAAGTGAAGAAGCGGAAGGTACTAATGAGCAAGTTGCAGCGTTGAAAGATGTTGCTGCAGTAAATAAGTTTTTGAATGAATCTGCTGGTTTAGGTGAAGGTTCTAAGGCAAATCCGGTGGCTGTGATTCCGATTAATCACATTGATGGCCCAGGAAACGAAGACCTGTTCTATGCCTTTGTCAACTTCAAGTATGTTGCTAGAGACTATATCAAATATCAGATTACATATGTCTCTTGTACTTGCCGCGAAGCGTCTGTCAACTACTGGCAAACCGCTTACGTTGAGCTGAGCTTACCAGAGAGTGGAAATATTGAAGACGCCGTCTTCCAAAACATCAGCTTTGATAAGGACACTGGTGACCACTACCTAGCTGGACATTGGGGAGACTCTGATCCAATTCCTAACGGAACAACCTACGAAGATATCAAGACCGAATACATCTCTTACTTTATCGACAAGACCGTTGGTGAAGTCAATGGTTTAAGCACCATCAAGGATATCGACCTAGCTGACTACCAAGCAGGCGAAGGCCGCAGTGAATACACTCTTGACGGCTTCTCCGGTGCGACCGTTTCTACCAACAACATCATCCGCATGCTCTTAGCGATTGGCCAATACCACGGCACAGACGCTTACTTCGGTGGCGGAGAGATTGAAGTTGTCGACTCTGTCGACGAAGAAACACCAGCAACTGAAGGCGAAGATACCACAACAGCGGTTGCTACGCCAGGATCGACCAAAGATCAACCAGAGCTTCCAGCACCTAGAAACACAGAGAACGAGTACAAGGCAGACGCAGAGTCTGACGAGATGACTGCTTGTACAGAAGATTCTTACGGCGTTGCTTGCTCTTCGATCAATACGGAAAATCTGATGAACTTCATGGGTAGAGACGATGTCTTCTACATCGACTTGAGAGATTACAACGACTATTCGAAGAAGCACTTCCGCAACTTTGAAGCTATCCCATTCTTCGCATGGATCTGGAACGCTGAAGCAGCTAACGACTCCAGCCTAATCCAACTGTATGGTGGAACGCCAAAAGAGCCAATCCCAGTGTACGAAGAGTCCGACAAGCTTTTGGAAGTCCTCTTCCCTAAAGACAAGACCCTATTCATCATCTGCCAATCCGGTGGACGCGTAGAGATGATGATGAACATCCTTGCTGCCCGCGGTTGGGATATGAGCAAGATTTATAATATTGGTGGTATGGCCCAATACACAGCCCCTGAGTACCGCGAGTACATCACCGATATGCCAGAATTCATCATCGATGCAACCTACAACTTTGAAGGGTTGACTCGTATTGCTCCAGCGGAATAAGATTTAGCATAAGCAGGGACTGTTGCAAAATAGCTAATTACAAAAAGAGGACCAGGCACAAAAGCCAGGTCCTCTCTTTGTTTGCTGGTGTCATTAATGTAAAATCAATACATTGCCCAGCAAGCACTTCATTTACTCAAGATAGAGTGCCTTTTGAGCTTAGAATTTTCAAAAGTGACCTTAAGATTTTTCTTTTTGAATTGATACTAGTCATTTTTCGGGCCATGTGACCCTAAGATTTTTACTTTTGAATTTATACTAGTTAATTTTCGGGCCATGTGACCTTAAGATTTTTCTTTTCGAATTTATACTAGTCATTTTCCGAGAAAAGTGACCTTAAGATTTTTCTTTTTGAATTTATACAAGCATTCAGGAGCT
>CAYFUF010000018.1:0-31204 GCA_964346245.1 uncultured Peptoniphilaceae bacterium
CCGAGGAAACAACTTCAATCGAGTCAATTTTTTCGTCAGTAAAGGTAACCTCGAGAATCAAAGAACCATTGTGACCTTGACCCTTCCCCTGATATGTACCAGCAGTGAAACTGATTGCTTCTGTTTCTTCCTCACTTGTTTCAACTACTTCCGAATCTTCCTCATTATTTTCTTTTTCATCTTTACCTCCCTTTTTTTCGTAGCCAAAATAGAATACAAAATTTTTTGTTACTTTGTAAACACTTTTACCCGCTTATATAAACTTTCAAATTAATATAAGCTGTGATTTACTATATGATTTAGGTAAAAGGTGATAAAAACAATTATAATACAATTTTGCAGAGCACAAAAAAAGCACCTAAGGATATTTCCTTAGGCGCTTTATTATATTGGTTTACTTTAACTCATTCCTATTGTTATCCAGTTCTTTAATAACAGACTTCAAATTCTCTTGCGTATTCGCTAAAATCTCATCGACGTAAGCAAAAACACCCTCTCTAATCTGTCTTGATTGTTTTTCCGCGTCTGCTACAATACCTTCACCAATCTTATTGGCTTGCTTGGTTACTGTATTCTCGTTGACCAATTCGTTGAAACGACGTTGTGTCTCATGCTCAGCATCTTGCGAAATTTTCTCAGCTTCTTTAACAATATCTGCAGCTTGTGCGTTTGCTTCTTCTAAAATGCGATCCTTCTCGTCATTAACCCACTTGGCTTGGCGAATCTCTTCAGGAAGGCTTTGACGGATCTCCTTAATAATCTCGTAAATCTCATCAGGATCAATCGCTACCTTCTTAGAAAAAGGCACGCTCGATGCATCGTCCATTACATCTTCTAATTCTTCGATCAATTGTAAAATATCCATCATTCTCCCCCGTTACTATACTTATGTTTTACTTTAATGCCAACATTTTCCGGTACTAAACCAGATATGTCTCCACCAAAACTTGCTATCTCTCGTACAAAACTTGCACTGATATATGAATACTTAGAATCTGCTACAAGAAAAATAGTTTCCATATCAGGATATAGAGATTTATTGAGGAGGGCCATCTGCCTCTCCGTCTCAAAATCGGATAACTCTCTTAGACCGCGAACTACTCCATCAGCTTCTTCCTGTTTCACAAAGTCAATAAGCAGACCCGAGAAACCCTTGACCGTAACATTATCATAATCATACAATAGTTCTTCTATCATTTCAATTTTTTCCGCCGTGGTAAAGAGGGAATTTTTAAATGTGTTCTTCAATATTCCAACAACAACTTCATCGAACTTTACTGCGCTTCTTTTGATGATGTCGAGGTGACCTATAGTAATAGGATCAAAACTTCCTGGATAAATTACTTTCATATCTTCTCCCTATATATACGTACAGTTTGAGACTTATAGTCCCTTTTGAAATCGAGAACAAAGCCCTCTATATCTTCAGCGAAATCCTCATCTATACCGCTCTCTACAATCACTAGGGCCCCCTCCTTGAGCTTTCGAAGCCTTGCTAAGGTTGATATCGCCTTTTCCTCTAAGCCAAAATGAAAAGGCGGGTCAATATAAACATAGTCAAAACGAACTGGTGATTGAGCTATATTCTTTCGAAAATCCCCGATAAGAATCTGGGACTGGTCAGTGTAACCAGCCTTTTCAATATTGTCCCTTAGGATGTTAACCATCTTCTTTGACTTTTCCGAAAAGATGCTACAGGCTGCTCCTCTGGATAAAAATTCAATCCCCACTTGCCCAGTTCCTGCAAAGAGATCTAAGCATATTGCACCTTTCTTGATCGGTTGAATAATATTGAAGATGGCTTCCTTTAGCTTGTCTTCAGTAGGTCTTGTCTTAGAAGACTTCGGCGGTCCCTGCAATTGCATACCCTTGCGTTCGCCAGAAATGATTCGCATCGTCTATCCCCAATTCTACTAGACTGATCTTGACTAGTTTAACGTTAATTTGATCATCTTTTCCAACTCTCTTTTAACCTCAATTTCAAGACGTTTATTCAATTTGATGTGAGTGTTGTTCTCTTGTTTCAGCATATCGACAAAACGCTTAACATCAGCTTTTGCTTGGCTTTCCCAATCATCAAAAGCATGACCAGTGTAGCTTCCATGCTGAGCGAGCCCTAACCTTTCCCCACTACCTCGCAGAGCAAGATCCTTTTTAGCTATGTCAAAACCATCATTGCTATTCTCTAATATTCGTAAGCGCTCTATCGCTGACTTTGATGTGGAATGGGCAATTAGAATACAATAGGACTGCTCGCTACCCCGCCCCGTTCTACCTCGTAATTGGTGCAGCTGAGATAGGCCGAACCGGTCCGCGCAGCATATAACCATCAACGTTGCATTGGCTACATCTACGCCAACTTCAATAACGGTTGTTGATAAAAGGACGTCTATTGTCCCCTGTCGGAAAGATTCTAATACAGCTGATTTATCTTGAGCAGCTAACTCCCCATGTAAGACAGCCAAATTAAATTCTTCGAGTTCATGTTGATAGCGCTTGCTAACTTGCTGGATTGACCAATAATCAAGATCTGAATCCTTCTCATGAATTCTTGGACAAACTACGTAAGCTTGGTGTCCCTTTTGTAATTCGTTTTTAATAAAAGACAACATCCGCTTTTCATAACGCTTATCGATAACATAGGTCTCGATTGGCTTCCTGCCAGGAGGTAACTCTTTGATTAAAGAAGCTTCCAAGTCACCATTTTCGATCAATGATAACGTTCTCGGGATAGGTGTGGCAGAAAGAATTAAGGTATTAGAAATCCGAGCCTTGCCTTGTAGACTTGCCCGTTGAGCGACGCCGAATCTCTGCTGCTCATCCATAATCACGAGGCCTAGATTCGAAAAAACTACTCTATCCTGAAAGAGAGTGTGCGTGCCAATAAATAGGGCTGGTGTGCCTGCTTCTGCTTGTGATAGGAAACGTACGCGAACATCTCCAGGTGACGAACCTACCAAGAGGTGAACTCCTATGCCTAACTTCTCAAAGAGTGTAGATGCCAATTGATAGTGCTGAGAAGCAAGGACCTCGGTTGGGGCCATAAGAGCCACCTGATAGCTATTCTCTATCACCATATAGGCGCTAGCTAAAGATACTATCGTCTTACCAGACCCCACATCACCTTGCAGCAAACGATTCATCGGTATGCTAGCTAGCAAATCTTTCTTTATATCCTGTATGCTCGCTTCTTGGTCCTTAGTCAATTGGAAAGGTAGCTGCGCTAAGAAGGGCATCAGATCGATTGATTTCATCATGGGGCTTGTCTTACTTGCCCTGATTTGCTTTAATTGGAAACTAGCTAATTCATGAATTAGCCACTTACGAAAGCTAAGTTCATACTTTGCCTGAAGTAGCTTTTCTCTCGAGGCTGGGAAATGTATATTCCTGAATACCTCGTTTAAATCCGTAAAATGTAAACGCTTAAGATTTTCATCATCCAAAATCTCCCAGCTCTTGCAATCAACATTTTCTAAAGCCAGCTTTGTTACTTGGCTCCTAAAGCGATTATGGAGACCTTGAGTCTGGGGATAAATCGGATAAATGCCGAGAAAATCCTCACTTTTCGTCGTAGAAAACTGGGGATTCACCATCTGATTCTTCTCTTGGTTATAGTTGGCATAAAGATAATAGGAATCCCCAATGCGGAGATTCCTAGTAATATAAGCCTGATTAAACCACACGACTTCTAACTTTCCAGAGTTATCGCAAAACTCTGCTCGTTGGATAGTTCTCCGACCAGGAAGATAGACAACTTTGCCTAGTTTTTTTAGTTGAACCCTAACTACTTGCATCTGCTGATCTTGAAGCTCATCCACTTCATACACTCTGGACCGATCTTCATATTTTCGAGGAAGCTGCCGAATTAAATCTTCTTGGCAAAAAATATTTAATTGGTTAAATAGGGCTTCTCTCTTGGGACCCAGCCCCTTAAGATCAGTTAACTTCATCTTATTCGATAGAGAAGATATAGTAGTAGGTTGGTTGATCACCAAATTCGAAGTCAACATCGAAGTCTACAAACTTCTTCTCTACACGGCTAGCAAGCTTAGTAAAAGCATCCCTATCGACATCACTTCCTCCGTAGACCGTAATCAAAGAAGATTCTTCATCGATACTGTTTTCTAGAAGTTCCATGAGTAGCTTATCCATATCTTGTCCTACTTGAACAATTTCACCATCGATGAGTCCAATATAGTCATCCTTTTTAATCTGAATAGAATTAACTTCGGTATCTCTGACTGCATAGGTAATCTGCCCAGTCTTGATAGTAGACAAGCTCTCTGTCATCAAGGACTTATTCTCCTCTGGACTTGCTTGATCGTCAAAATTGAAGAGTGCAGTGAATCCTTGTGGAATAGATTTAGTAGGAATCACGATTACATTCTTATCGCTTAACTCATTGACTTGTTCTGCTGCCATGATGATATTCTTATTATTCGGGAATATAAAGACATTCTTGGCATCGACTTGGTTGACCGCTTCATAGAGGTCTTGAGTCGATGGATTCATCGTCTGTCCGCCCGAAACAATTCGATCAACCATAAGGCTCTTAAAGATTTCATCGAAACCTTCACCTAGGCTAACTGCGACGAAGCCATAGTTCTTTAGATCGACGTCTTCTTTCTTTCCTTCGACGTGTCCTTCCTTAACTTCGTTTTTATCCGCTTTAGTGGTAGATGTCTGATTTTTCACCGTAAGGCTTACAATTTCGCTGAAATTAGCTAGTTGAGTGAGTGACTTATCTAACTCATCTGCCTCAAAAGTAACTTTCAAGTTATCGTCCAATGGGTTAACCGTTAGGTTACTTGTTAGTGCAGCTAACACGGACTCCATTTTCTTTGCCCTGTTAGCAACACCAAGCAATTCTGCCTCAACAAGGTAGGTTAAGCTGGACTGTTCATGAAGTAGAGCATGATCAGCATCTAATCCTTCTTCGTGTTCAATCTCTAATAACTCTTGAACAGGTCGCCCAGATAATTCGGAGAGAAAACCGGCCAATAGATAAATGAGACCTTGACCACCAGCGTCAACAACGCCAGCCTCTTTGAGGGCAGGTAACATTTCCGGCGTTTGTTCTAAAGTATACTGACCATAAGCCAAGACACCCTCGAGTAACTCTTCTATCGAATTCATTTCATCGATGTTGGCTTCAGCATATTCGCTAAATGCACGGGCAATGGTTAATATAGTTCCTTCTGTAGGCTTCATAACGGCCTTGTAAGCCTTGTCTTTGGAAGTGCGAAATATAGCCGGAAAATCTTCTAAGCGGATAACTTCTTTGCCAGCTACAGCATCACTGACCCCCCTGCAAAGCTGAGAAAGAATGACACCAGAGTTTCCCCTCGCACCCATCAAGGAACCCATCCCTAGAGCCTTACCAATATTGCCAGCACTATCTGACTTCACGCCTTGCATATGCTTTATAGCAGATTGCATAGTTAAAGACATGTTTGTACCCGTATCTCCATCTGGAACAGGAAATACGTTCAATACATTAACTTCTTCTTTTTTTTCATTGAGCAGATTATTCGCCCGCTCGAAACAGCGCAATAACTGCGCACCGTCCAATATTCTCATCAAAGCCCCCTATACACGGATTCCTTGAACGACCAGATTAACGGCGTTCACTTTTAAGCCCGTCAAGGACTCCACATTATACTTAATTTTCTCAATTAAATTTTCAGCGACAACGGCAATACGTATGCCGTACTCCATGATAACGGATAACTCGATGGTTATGGTTTCTGAATCCTCGCTTGTTACTTTTACACCTTTAGTCATGTTTTCAATGCCTAAAAGTTCATATAGTCCATCTCTTGTATTTTTAGCTGCCATACCGACGATACCGTAAGTTTCCATCGCGGCTGTGCAGGCAATATTCGCTACAACTTTATCTTCAATCGTGATACTTCCCAATTGGTTGCCCATTCGTGATGACATAAATCCCTCCTCTGCGATATTAGCTACATTATACCGAACGATAAAGAAACTTGCAAAGAAATGACATAGTTGCTATAATACCATAGTTAGATTGTAAACGAGGAGGTGCAACAGTGGCTAGAGTTTGTGATGTATGTGGTAAATCAAAAAAATCCGGTAATAACGTTACTTTTTCTCATAGAGCGATTAAAAGAACATGGACTCCTAATCTAAGAAGAGTTCGTGTATATGACGAAAACGGAACACCAAAGCGAATGAATGTATGTACTCGCTGCCTACGCTCAGGAAAGGTTGATCGCAACCGTCCAGTAAATTCATTTCTGACCGAAGAAGTGGAAGAAGTTAATGTAGAAGCTACAGAGAACGAAACTGTAGAAACTACAGATGAAAATACAGCGGTCGAGGAAGTTGTAGAAACTTCAGAAGAAGTTGAAGAAGCTGTAGAAGAAGTTAATGAAACAGAAGAAGCGTAAACGGATACAATAAACTCCTATGATTTCCAGAGGATTTCATAGGAGTTTTTTTGTTGTCTTTATCGCTTAATCCCTAGCTTCGATGGAATAAACTCCCCCATCTTCAACAATGACGGTTGCTCCATCAACTAAAGCATGATTAGAAATGGCTAAGGATGATCCACGTTTCACCAGGGTACGGTGCAGTTTGTAGTCGAAGCCCTGCAAAGTAAGAGTCACATCCGTGGGCATGGCCAAAAAAGATTGATACCACCCCTCTTTCGTCTTACTGATTTGATAGGTGCCTTCAGTCAGATAAGTAACACGATTTGTCTTGTTAATTAAACGGGCATGTAAGCCTAGTGTCTTGTAGCGCTCCAACATAAAAATATTACATAAAGAATGATCCAACCTGCTACCAGTTCCGCCCATAATCGTACAAGTGTCAATGCCCTCGTCTACTAAGTAATCCAGAGCAAGCTCAAGATCGGTTTTGTCTTTTCTCGTGGGGAATTCCAGGATTTGGATGCCCTTTTTGATCTCTTCCCCGTCATATAGATAATCCATGTGGATTGTTGAGTCAAAATCGCCGACATAGACATTAGGAAAAATACCCAAAGCTTTCAAATAATTGAGTCCGCCATCAGCGCTAATAATTAAATCTGCTACTCGGAGGCGTTCAAGCGCATCTTGATCATCCATAAGATCGCAGCCGGCAGCGACAATAATTGTTTTCATTCCAACCTGCCTCCCCAAATATCATGATAATAGGTCTTTCATTGTCTTCGCATTCTCAAAAGTCTTCCCACGTTGGAAGACGGCAGAACCGGCCACTAGCCAATCTGCGCCACATGATGCAACCTGTTGAATATTCTCTTCCTTTATACCACCGTCCACTTCAATAATGACATCAGGATTTCTCTCCTCGGCTAATTGTTTAGCTAAGCGGATTTTATCCTTCATCTTCGGAATAAAACTTTGTCCCCCAAAGCCAGGATTAACTGACATGATAAGAATTAAATCGATATCCTCTACGATATACTCTAGAACAGATACTGGTGTGGCTGGATTTAAAGATACGCCAACTTTCATACCTAACTCCTTGATTGCTTGTATATCTCTATGGATGTGGGTACAAGCTTCCCATTGGATAGTCAAAAGATCAACCCCTGCTTCTTTGAAATCTTGATAAAGAAATGAGGGTTCTTCTACCATGAGGTGGCAATCGAAAAATAGGTCGGTATGAGGGCGTAGCGCTTTGATTACGCCTGGTCCAAAGGAAATATTAGGAACGAAGTGCCCATCCATGACATCCAAGTGCAGGTAGTCAATGCCCGCTTTTTCTAATGCCTCAAATTCTGCCTTCAGCTGATAAAAATCCGCTGATAGAAGAGAGGGCAGCAATGTTTTTCCCATATTATCTCCTTTTCATCACATGAGCCTTCTAGTAAGGCCGATTCGCTTCGATTTCTTCAAACAAGGTCAAATAGTTTTGATAGCGTAAGGGATCAATTTCCTTCTTCTCTACCTTCTCCCTAACTCCACAGCCTGGTTCCGATCGATGAGTGCAATTTCTAAACTTGCACTCCTCTTTTACTTTTTCAATTTCAGGAAAACAGGCAGCAATTTCTATTCCCGATTCAAAATCTCTTAAGTCCAAAGAGGAAAAACCAGGTGTATCGAAAATGTAACTGTCTTCATTGATTTCATATAGCTGAATCTTTCTCGTGGTTTGCTTTCCTCTTGCTGTCTTAGCGCTTAGATTTCCAATATTAACAGTTTCATCGCCTGTGAGTCTACGGATTAATGTCGACTTGCCTGCGCCCGAAGGACCTGCTATTGCCGTTATCTTGTTGGCAAGAGCAAGTTCTAGGTCTTTCATCCCCTCACCACTTAAGGCATTGACGCTATAAATCGAATAGAAGGCTTTTTTGTAACGTTCCCTCCACTCATTGAGGATGTCGTTAGATACCCTATCAATTTTATTGAAGGCAAGGATAATGGGAAGATTTCTCTTCTCCAAGACGACCAATAATTTGTCAAAAGCTAAGGGGTTAATGTCTGGTTCATTGATCGTTTGAACCACCAATACTTGGTCGATATTGGCTACAGGCGGGCGAAAAAGTAGATTCTTTCGAGGAAAAACTTCCATAATGGTAGCTGTTTCTTCTTGTATGTCTACCTTCACCTTATCACCCACAGTAGGTGTTATCTTCTTTTCTCGAAAGACACCGCGACCTTGACTGGCTACGGTGAAATGGTCGATAGGACCGTTCTGATCTGCTTGGATACGAACTTGATAAAGATCTTTTTCCGAGGATATGATGTAACCAATGAACAAGTTTACCTCCTACTCTCCACCACCAGCTGGAGGCTCGTCTGAACTAGTTGGCTCCTCTGTTCCTTGGTTCTCGGGAGGCTGTTCATTTCCTCCGCTTGGATTCTCTCCATCCATCCAAGAATCGGCTGGTTGGCCATCAATCTCATAATAGAGATTATAGTTAGAGCTAACGACGGTGCGAACCGTTATAATTCCTTCTGCATTTGCATCGGCAGCATATAGTGTCTCATCATATATAGGGGTATCCGAAGAGATATTCAAATCGTAAATCGTCAATTGAAAACTTTCCTTACCTTGTGGAACCGCTACACTCTGAACTAGTTCAACCATGCCTGTAGTGTCCTCACTTTGGCTGGAGGATTCTTCTAGCGGGCCTAAACTGACGGTAATATCGATACGTGTCTTTCGCTCCACTTCCTGTCCTGGTTCGATGGACTGTCTGATGACTAGACCAGACTCATATTGACTATGTTCTGTAGTCAGATTACCCAATTGTAAGTTAGCTTCATTGATTGCATTGATTGCTTTGGATTGTTCCAATTTAGTGAGGACTGGCACTGTCGTTGTCGTAATTAGGCGGCCTTGGCTCACAACCAAGGTTACTTCTGAGCCGACAGGAATATAGGTGCCTGCCTCTGGATCGGTCCTAATAACGTAACCTTGCTCAATGTCATCACTATTCTCGTACTCTACGCGCGCAACATAAAAACCTGATGAGCGAATTTCATTTTCAGCTTCTGTGCTCGTCTTATTCGTCACATTGGGCACTGGGAAAGTTTCTTTGCCTTCACTGACAACAATACCAACTTCCGTGCCTTCTTCTACGGTTGTACCATTAGCGATACTCTGGCTGATAACGTAACCCTCCGGCACGGTATCATCATAGTCGTAATCCGTAACGACACCCTTTAACTTACGTTCTTCTAAAAGCTGTATTGCTTGCTCTTCAGAAATATTTGTCAATGGTGGTACGGTAACGGTGCCCACAGCAGGACCATTATTTCCCCGGTTACCGAAGAACATAATCATTAATGCCCCGACGGCTAATGCTAGCGTAGTCAATAAGAAAAACCACTTTAAGCGGTCATCCTTCCGTGTAACTTCATGGTCTTCAGGATAATTTCGAGATTGATAAGTCGCTTCTCTACTTATCTCCCTTCTAGGTACTTTTTCAGTATCGGAAGAAACGCTGGAGGCTGGATCAACTACTGCACCACTTACAGCGCCAGCAGAAGACCTTCCTTCCTTTCGAGAGATAAAAACCGTATCCTTATAATTCTGGTAATCTTCTAAATCTTTAATCATCTCATCAGCAGAGAAGTAACGGTCCACAGACTCTTTCTCTAAGCATTTCATGATAATTTCATTAATACCTGGATGAAGATTAGGATTTAGTTTTATTGGAGCAACTGGCTCCTCCTGTATATGTTTGATAGCTATGCCAACAGAGTTTTCCGCATCAAAAGGAACCTGTCCGGTTGCCATCTCATACATCACGACACCTAGGGAATAAAGGTCTGATTTTTGATCAATAAAACGGCCTTTTGCTTGCTCAGGTGAAATGTAATGAATGGTACCCAGAATAGAGTTGGTGTAGGTTATTGTTGCTGTGGTTGAAATTCGAGCAATACCAAAATCAGTTACTTTGACTTGATTTTCCTGTGTCAGAAGTATATTCGCTGGTTTGATATCTCTGTGGATAATGTTATGGTGGTGGGCAACACTGAGGGCCGTCGCAATCTGCGTTGAAATGCGTACAATCTCGGCATCAGCTAAACGTCCCTTGTCTTCAATATAATCCTTCAGCGTTGATCCAGTGACTAGTTCCATGACGATGTAATGCTGAACTTGACCGTTTACCTCATGCTGACCTACGTCGTAGATATTGACCACATTAGGGTGTTCTAATGAAGCCGCTGATTGCGCCTCATTTTCAAATTTTTGGACGAATTCTTCATCTTCTAAAAACTGTTGTTTTAGGACTTTTATGGCTACCTTACGACGAAGGAGTGTATCTTCTGCCTCGTATACATAGGCCATCCCACCGATACCTATCCTTCTCAATAGCAAATAGCGTCCGCTTAATAATGTTTGTTCCATAACTATACCTCTACCTCAAACAAAGTGATGGTGATATTGTCATAACCACCTGCCTCATTTGCCAATGTAATCAATTTCTCACACTCAACCTTACATGATCCTCCCTGACTTATCACGGAGGATATAACGTCGTCGTCTAACATCGTTGTCAATCCGTCTGAACACAGCAATACTTTATCACCACTTATCAAATCTTCAGTAATGATATCTACCTCAACATCTTCTGCTGAGCCCATTGCCCTAGTTACAGCGCTTCGCTCTGGATGAGTTTTTGCATCTTCCTCAGTGAGTAAGCCCTTTCGAATGAGGTCCGCTACCAAGGAATGATCTTCCGTTAATTGACTTAGCTTACCCTCGCGCCACAAGTAGCACCGGCTATCGCCTACGTTAGCGATATAAAGTTTATCTTCGGTGATGATGGTTGCCACCGAGGTCGTTCCCATACTCTTATATTCCTGCTCTTGATTCGCTTCTGAATAAACTAGTGCATTAGCCTTTTCAAAAGCTTCTCTTAGAAGGTTGCCATAATCAGGCCGTGTCTTATTCTCGATGATAAAGTCACGGATATTGTTGGCAGCCAGACTTGATGCCACTTCCCCTGCAGCGTGCCCGCCCATTCCATCAGCTACAACGAAAAAAGTGAAATGAGTATGAAAGTAATTGGCATAGTTATCTTCGTTGTGGTCCCTTTCTATGCCTACATCTGTAATTGAATAGGTATTCATTGTAATTCCTCTACTCTTTCCTCGTAATTGATGCGAAGTTGTCCACAAGCACCGTCAATATCAGCGCCTCTCTTATTTCTAATGGTGGCACTAACGTGGTTTCTTGTCAATTGTTCATGGAAGGCACGTATTGCTCTGTTATCTGCGGCCTTCCCATCATACTCAGCAATCTCATTCAATGGAATAAGATTGACGTGGCTCTCGGGCCCCTTCAAATTCTTAATCATCCAGTCAATATCTTCCTGCCTATCATTGACCCCTTCAATGAGAACATACTCATAACTGATTCGTCTACCAGTCTTCTGGAAATAGTAATGGCTGGCGTCTAGGATTTCTTGGATAGAATATTTCTTTGCGATTGGCATGGTCTCTTGTCGCTTCTTATCTGAGGTGGCATGTAGGGATATGGCCAAGTTAATACTAAGTCCCTCATCAGCCAACTGCCTAATTCTCGGCACTATTCCGCTGGTGGATAAGGTAATTGAGCGCATGCTGAGATTCTTTCCCTTAGGGTCGGTTACTAGACGAATGAAACGGACCACTTCGTCCATGTTATCCAAAGGTTCTCCAATGCCCATCAATACGATATTATCAATTCGAGTGCCGGTATCCTTTTCAACTTCATAGACTTGATTAAGCAGTTCAGCGGCCTCCAAGCTCCTTACAAAATTAGCTTTTGTTGATGCACAGAAAGTACAGCCCATCAAACATCCAACCTGGCTTGAAACACATAGGGTATTTCTGTCCTCATAAGGCATATAAACCGTTTCGATAATAGTTGAATCTCCTAATGAGAGCAAATATTTTTTCGAGCCATCCTGAGATTGCAGATAATGAACAATCTCCGCTTGGCTCAAAGGATAGGCTTTGAGCTTGTCTCTTAAGGCCATAGGTAAGACTTGAATCTGTTCCAACTGCCGTCCCTTTTCTACGTGGAAATAGTGGAAAAGCTGCTTAGCACGAAATTTCTTCTCTCCTAAATCTGACATGAGTTCTTCTAATTCATGCAGATATAATCCATTTAAACTGTGATTCATGTAAGCCTCCTTTCCTGCGATCTTATGCTTACTGCCACTGACCTACTCTCTTCTAAACCGGCTAATAAAAAAGCCATCGCTGTCTTCTATTAGGGGATGAAAGTGCAGAGCTTCCTTGTCATCTAATGCTTCCCTATAATAATCTGGAGCTTGTTCGATTAATGCTGCAATCTGTTCATTCTCTTGATTCCCATAGGTACAGGTGCTGTAGACAAGTCGACCTCCTTTTTTGACATACAAGAGGGCCTTATTGATTATTTCCGCTTGAAGCCTCGATAGCGTAGCGATATCTTCTTTCTTTCTATTCCACCGAATATCTGGTTTCTTCCTCAAAAGCCCTAGACCACTACAAGGAGCATCCACCAAAACCGCGTCAAATTCGCCTATCCATTCGCTATTCAGCTGGCTGGCATCATGCACACTAGTTTCAATATTCGTAAGATTAAAACGGCTTATGTTTTCCTTAATCTTTTCTATCTTTTGATCTGATACATCATTGGCAACAATCTTGCTGTTAGGGACCATACTAGCTAAGGCCAGTGTCTTTGAACCTGGTGCTGCGCAAAGGTCTAAAATCTTAGATTCTTTGATGAAAGATCCCTCAACCACTGCCTCGGCAGTCTTTATACTGGGCTGAGACTGAATGGAAATTTCTCCCCCTAGGAATAAGGAACTGGACGTTACAGGACCGCCATCCACTAGAATCGCGTGATTGCTAAGTTGGCTCAGCCTAGGATTCACAAGGCCTTCATGCTCAAGCGAAGTTAGCGCTTCCTCTCTAGATAGTTTTGTCGGATTGACGAAGAGAGATAATGGAGGAGCCTGATTATTCTTTCTTGCTATCTCTTCCGCTATTTGATCATCAAAATAATCAGAAATGATATCTAACATCCATTGCGGATGAGAATAGCGAATTGAAATACGCTCTTTTATTGGTAATTGTTCTATATCACTTATCTCATCTTTTTGTCGGATTAGGTTGCGGATAACTGCATTCACATAACCCTTTGCATGGTAATCATATCTTTTGCCGATATTGACATACTCATTCACCACAGCATGATCAGCGGTGGACAGAAAGAATATCTCATAAGCCGCTAATAGAAGAATCTCTTTAATGGAAACTTTCAGTTTATCGACATTTCTCTTGGAAACTTGATTCACGAGGTAGGCCAGATAGAGCTTATTCTCCAGGCTGCCGTAGACCAATTCCCGCAAGAACCGCTGGTCTCTGTCATCTAGGCCCTGTTTACCCCTTTGAATTGACTGATTGATGAGTTGGGTGGAGAAAGCTTCCCCACTTTCAATCCTTTGTAGGATACTTACAGCCAAATCTCTTGTCTTGTCTACCTTAATCATAATTACTCCGGTTTTCTCGCAATACTCCCCACTTCTATAGGATTACCTCGTAGAAAGTCTTCTGTGGGCATAGCCCTCTTATTGGGTGCTTGGATTCGATCGATAACAAAGCTTTTATCACTAGCATTAATCGCGAGGCTATCATCGCTTCGCCATACAATGCCGTTTCCATAGTGGTCATTTCGTTCTTCTAAGTGAGCATCATGTACCTTATAGGAGATGCCATTTAGGTCAAACTTAACACCTGGGCCATCCTTAAGCGTTCTAACCTGATTCAAGAGTCTTTCGCCCTCTAGGTCAAAATCTAAGTAGCCATCCTCTCTAGTAATTTTAGCTGCGTAGGTTACCAAATTGGGGTCTTGTTCTTGGCGCTTACTATTTAAGTCATCAAAGTTTCGAAGAGTGTCCAACAATAAATCTGCTCCGCTAGTAGCTAACTTACTAGTTAGACTAGCCAAATCATCATGATTTTCAATCTCTACACTTACTTTCTTTAGCATTGGTCCGGCATCCATCTCCTTGCGGATGAGCATGGAGGTGATGCCCGTCTCTTTCTTGCCATCCAGCATGGCCCTTTGCATGGGTGCTGCCCCCCGGTATTCGGGTAAAAGACTGCCATGAATATTGATGATACGGTCGGGAAAGGCATCTAGTATTCTCTGCCCGATAATCTGCCCATATGCAATCACCACTAGAAAGTCTGGGTTAATGTCAATCAATTGATCAATGACCTCTCGCCGATTTATCTTTTCAGGTGTAATGATAGGAAGACCATTCTCCAAAGCAATCTCCTTTACGGGTGTGGCCGACCACTTGTTTCTTGACCGCTTTCGATCAGGCTGTGAAATGACTAGTGGAATAGTGATATCTTCCGCTTCAATTAACGCCTGAAGGGCGGGAACAGCAAAATCAGAAGTTCCTAGATATATAATGTTTAGCATTTCCCTTACCCTCCTTGAATGCTACAGTTCCTTCACTTCGGTCTCTTCTTCTATTGTCTCTGCCTGTTCAGCACCATCTTCTAAAGGTCCATCACTATCAGGCTCATCCGTATCGTCCAAAAGGTTATTCTTAGCCAGATATTCGATCATCTCATCTGTTGGATTCTCCATATCAATGATACGATCGATTCGGTCTCTAAAAAGAATTCCATCCAAGTGATCTACTTCATGGAGGATGACACGTGCGAATAGTCCAGACGCTTCGACCATCTTGCTCTCTCCATTCTCATCCAAGTAGCGAACACAGATAGTTTGTGGACGGATGACCGTGCCATTTAAGTTAGGCACCGATAGGCAACCCTCCACATCAATCTGGGTCTCCTTAGATTCCTTTATGATTTCTGGATTAACCATTTTAAACGGTCCTTTGCCAGCATCCAGAACGATTAAGCGTCGCAGAATCCCAACTTGAGGGGCTGCTAAGCCGACACCATTATCATCATACATCGTCTCTAACATGTCATCGAGCAGGGCCTTCATACGGGCGTTTACCTCTTTGACAGGACGGGATACTTTTCTTAAGAGAGGATCTCCCTCAATACGAATTTGACGAATTGCCATTCTTACTCCTTACTAACTACAATGATTCATTTGTAATCCAATTAATAAATATTGGATGGATTTAAACTCACGATGATATTCAATTCACGACTGGTCGGAAATTCTTGCAATATTTTTCTGCCCAAACCCTGAAGGGTTTCCCGGTCAAGGGTTCTAATCAGGATGCCGAAGCGGTACTTGCGGTTAATGCGTTCAATAACAGCGGGACTTGGCCCATCTAATCTTTTATCTATTTGCTTGTGGGCAAAGTATCCTTCAATGAACTGACGAATCTGCTTTCCCTTAAGAAAACAAGCTTGCCTGTCTACGCCCTGTATTCCGATATGAAGCTCTTGGTAGATGGGAGGATAAAAGTTCTCTTCTCTTATCGCTAATTCCTTTTGATAAAAACGATCTACATCATGGATAGCTGCCGCTTCTATAGCATAGTGCTCTGGTTTATAAGTTTGGATATAAACATTGCCCTCTTTGTCTCCCCGACCAGCCCGGCCAGCTACTTGGGTAACCAGCTGAAAACTTCGTTCACAGGCTCTCAAGTCTGGCAGATTGAGGGTAATATCTGCCGCAACAATACCTACGACAGTAACCTGGGGAAAATCAAATCCCTTGGCTATCATCTGCGTACCTAGCAGGATGTCGATATCGCCATTCATCATGCCGTGATAAACCTTACTGTAAGCGCCCTTAGCACGCATGGTATCGGCATCAGCTCGAACAATCCTCTTGTGGGGGAAGTACCTTCGAACTTCTTCCTCTAGCGCTTCCGTACCGGCGCCGAATTCCTTGATTGCCTTACTGCCGCAAGATGGGCAAGTGTTCGTATAATGCTTTTCACGTCCGCAATAGTGGCAGATGAGCTTGTTGCGGTGCTTATGGTAGGTCATCGCAACATCACAAGCCTCACAGCGGTGAACGTATCCACACTTGCGACAGAACACAAAGGAAGTGTGCCCCCTTTTGTTTAGGAATAAAATTACCTGTTCCTTTTGAGCTAAGGCTTTTTTCATCGCCTCCATGAGCTCTCTAGAGAACATAGACCGATTATTCGCTTTCAGCTCTTCCCTCATATCGATGATATGATTCGTCGGGAGAGCGAGCTTATTAGCCCTTTCTTTTAGGTCAAACCGGCGTATTTTTCCTTGATCTACCTGGTACAAGCTTTCGACCGATGGCGTTGCTGAACCTAAGATTAAGGTTGCCTCATTGTAGGTCCGGCGAAAGTATGCAATCTCATGAGTGCGATATTTAGGACTCTTGTCAGAAAGGTAAGACTGCTCGTGTTCCTCATCAATAATGATTAAGCCTAAATTGGTAAAAGGCGCAAATATTGCAGATCTTGCACCTATCGCGATGGATACTTCCCCACGGTAAATCTTTTGCCACTCTTCATTGCGCTGATTTACGGTAAGCCGAGAATGGAGGATTGCTATTTGCTCTCCAAAACGGCCTTGAAATCGGGCAATAGTTTGGGGAGTTAACGATATTTCAGGCACGAGGACAATTGCCTCTTTACCTTCTTGCAAAGTTCGTTCTACCAGCTGCAAGTAAATCTCCGTTTTGCCCGAACCTGTAACGCCACAAATAAGATAAGAAGCAGGTTTCTTGTTAATCTCATCGACAATCTCCTGCTGCTTAGCATTGAGACGCTTCTTGTCATAGCTAGCTATGCTTTCTGCTTTCCTTCGGTATTCCCTTTGTTTTTTCTCCTCTATATAACCTTTCTTTAAAAGGGCCTTTAAAGTAGCTGTCGTTGCCTTGCTCAAGGTTAATAATTCTCTTTGCTCTAGCTGCCCTTTATTTTTCAATAGGTCGATTACTATCTTTTGTCGAACTGCGGATGTTTTAATTTCAGCAGTCAAGCCTGCCTCAGTTACTTGGTAGTAGCTTCTCATTAATGGCTTGATATCATTGAGGCTGCCTGGTGCCGCAACAGTAGCCAAGGCTGATGTATAATCAGAAAGATATTCGTTTACCATAAACTCTGCAAGTAAAATGCTTTCTTCTGATAAAGGCTCAGCTCCCGCTACAATTGATAAGATGTCCTTAACTTCCCTATCTTCCTCTTGGCTATCTTTAATGTCTAAAACAATGCCTGGAGTCTTCCGATTTCCTCGACCAAAAGGCACATAAACGGAAGTGCCCACGGTAATACTTTCCTCTAGCGCTTCCGGTATGCCATAGGTGAAACGCATATCCGTCATTCTTGTTCCTGTTGATACAACAATATCAGCGTAGCGTTTCATCGCAAAAGATCCAGAATCTTATCGGCTACAACCTCCTTATTCAAAGAGGGATAAGCTTTTTCATAATCATCACCTAAGATAGTTACGGTATTCTGGTTGCTATTAAAACCTGAATCCTTCTTGCTCACATCATTGCAAATAATATAGTCGAGTTTTTTCTCCTCAAGTTTTCTTCGGCCATACTCAAGAACCCTCTCTGTCTCCGCAGCAAAGCCAATAATGGTCTGATCCTTGCTACGAATATTTGCGACTTCCCTAAGAATATCGGGGGTCTGCGTTAAAACCAAAGTTAAGCCCCCGTCCCCTTCTTTCTTAAGTTTATGCTCGGCCTCAACAACTGGTTTATAATCGCTAGGTGCAGCCGCCATGATAAGAGCGTCATAATCTGGAAGATACTTCATTACCGCTTCAAGTAGATCTTCAGTAGAGTCTACTTGCAAGTTTGGGATTTTTTCTGGAACATCAACACTGATGTGGCCGTGTAAGAAGAAAACATCGGCCCCCCGTTTCAAAGCCCGTTTAGCTATAGCCAATCCTTGCTTGCCACTGGAATCATTGGTTAGAAAGCGCACAGGGTCAATCCTCTCCCTCGTTGCACCACCCGTAACCATAATCTTCTTGCCGACTAAATCTTTCTCATTGAAAAAGGAATCTAGAATATCAGTAAGCTCTTCAGCTTCTGGCATGCGTCCAGCTCCAATTTCATTGCAAGCCAGCCAGCCCGAGCCTGGCTCTATCACTTGAATTCCCCTTTCCTTCAGTGTGTTCAAATTTGCTTGAGTCGAAGGATTGTTATACATATACACATTCATAGCTGGGGAGATGATGATTGGAATATTGCTAGCTAAAGCTGCTGAGGAAAGGAGGTCGTCTGCTATCCCATGGGCAATTTTGGCAATCACATTAGCTGTCGCAGGTGCAATAAGAAAAACATCATTTCTCCTGGTCAGGTCAATATGAGGAATAAAACCATCTTCATCTGAAAAGATAGAGTCGTAAACACGGTGCTTGGACATGGTTTGAAAGGTCATAGGAGTGACAAATTCCTTAGCTCCATCGGTCATGATGACCTCTGTTTCTGCCCCCCTTTTATTCAATAGGGAAAGTAAACTTAAGCTCTTATAAATGGCAATGCCACCGGAAACCCCTAACAGTATTCTTTTCCCTTGAATTCTATCCATGTTAGTCCTCGATTTCTTCTTCACTATCCTCAGCTACTTGTTCCCCTTTAGACTCAACAATCTCATCCGCACTATCCTCATCGAATTCTTCCAACTCTGTCTGTTCGCTATTCTGGTAAATACCTTGGCAAATCTCATCAAAAACAGAGTGATCTTTGCGGACGGCACCGGCCATTATTTCATCTAATGCTACTGTTACAGGCTTCTTTGCCTTCGTCTTCATTTTTGCCTTCGAGCCATCAGTTAATAACCTTGCTCGCTTCATGACCATAACGCAAACCTCATAACGGCTAGCGCTAATCTCTGCTAATTCTTTGAAAGATGGATTAATCATTAAATTCCCTCCAGTATTTTTTCATTAAATCGTTGTCAATTCTCTGATTTTCAGCTGTTATTATCTTCGAAATTGTTTCTGCGCAGTCCTCTACATTCTCGTTGACTACAGCATAATCATAATCATGAAGCATCGAGATTTCATGCTCCGCATTCTGCAAACGAACTCTGATATTATCCTCCGTCTCCGTGTTGCGGTGACGAATTCTGGTCTCCAAATCGACTACCTTGGGTGGTAATAGAAATATGAAAACACCGAAATCAACATTCTGCTTCACTTGCATTGCTCCCTGAACGTCGATCTCAAGAATAACATCGTGTCCTTCATTGATTTTATCGACAACAAACTGTTTAGGCGTCCCATAATAGTTGCCGTGGACCTCAGCGAACTCCAAGAGCTGACCTTCCTCGATCAAATTATTGAACTCTTCTTCGCTATAAAAAAAGTAATTCTCGCCATCAGCTTCATAAGACCTTTTGGGTCTAGTCGTAGCCGAAATACTTAACGTTAAGTCTGGACGGATCCGCATCAGTTCTGCACATACTGTTCCTTTGCCCACGCCTGATGGCCCAGAGATAATAATTAAATGTCCATGCCTTCTCAATTCACAACCTCCTCGAACTACTCAATATTCTGAACTTGCTCTCGCATTTGTTCAATGATGCTTTTAAGATCAACACAGTTTTTGCGAATATCAAAATCATTAGATTTAGAACCAATGGTATTCACTTCTCTGTTCATTTCTTGGATGATGAAATCTAGCGTTTTACCTATTGCTTTATTACTGACGAGGCTATCTTTGAAAGCGCCTATATGACTATGCAATCGGACGACTTCCTCATCAATATCGGATTTCTGTGCAAGCACGGCTAATTCAGTCGCTAGAATTGCCTCGTCTATTTCTACCTTACCTTCGATAAGCTTTGATACCTTATCTTTTAATCGCAAATGCTCATCTTCCACAAGCTGAGGACTTCTCGTTTCAATCATCTGCAATATACCAGTTAAATCGTCCATCTTAATCGATAAGTCATTAGCAAGTTTGGCGCCCTCATTCGCTCTCAATTCGTTCACTTGCTTGAAAGACTCTTCCAAAACGCTCTTCAAGACTTCCCACAGCGCTTCTTCGTCCAAATCTTCTTTTTCGTATATCACAGCCTCATCCATCTGCAGGAATTGATCGAAGGTGAAATCTCCCTTGTAGGCAGTTTTCTCTTTTAATGCTGCAAACTCGTCTAAGAGGACTTGGAAAAGTTCACTGTTGAAGTGGACACTATGAGTAAGTTTAAGAGCTTGAATTCGAATAGCAATCTCTACCCTGCCTCGCTGGAAATATTCCTTCGCCAAATCCTGTATATCTTTTTCTAATGACGAGATCATAGATGGTCCTTTAATTTTAAGGTCTAAATAGCGATTATTTACTGTCTTGACCTCACAATCAATCATCCACGATTCATCTTCTCTTTTTGCCTTACCAAACCCAGTCATTGAATATATCATATAAGCCTCCACCACCATGATAACTAAGCACCCCTAGAAAGACAAAAGAATATTACATAAATGTAATATTCTATGATTCTAATTCATTCTTTACATGATTTATCAGTATATTAACCCCTTTATGATTCTCAATTCCTCTTGGAATAATTATATTGGCTGCCTTTTTTGTGGGCGCAACAAAAGCTTCATGCATGGGTTTAATCGTATAGCTGTATTGATTAAGGATAGATTCTAAGCTCCTGCCTCTTTCCTTCTGGTCGCGACGTATGCGTCGTATTAAGCGGATATCAGGATCCGCTTGAACATAGACCTTCAGATCCAATAAGGGTTGCAAATCCTCATAATAGAGGACAAAGAGGCCTTCAATTAGAATCACTTCTCTAGGTTCAATACGCTTAGTCTCGTTTGACCTGGTGTAATTAACATAATCATAAATAGGCATGTCAATAGGATGGCCATCCTTTAGCTCTCTCAGATGATTCACTAGTAATTCGATATCGAAAGCGTTGGGGTGATCATAGTTTAAATCAAGTCTTTTTTCAAAAGGAATATCGCTATATGGATAATAGTAGGAGTCCATATAGATTACCTGAGCACGATCCCCTAGTTCTTGAGCCAACTTGCGCAATATGCTTGTCTTCCCTGACGCTGTTCCCCCAGCTATACCTATTATCTTTGTCATCCTTCTTCCCTCCTAACGAAGTGCCTAAATAACTAGTCGTTTCATTATAGCATGATTTAGGCAGCCCTCCCTGTGTTATAATAGAGCTTACGTTATAACTTAGTGAATTAAGGAGGCCTCATGACATTCGATGGTATTACTACTCGGGCAGTCGTCCACGAGTTGAAAAACACAATCGAAGGTGGCTTTATCAAGAAGATTAACCAGATTGGTCCTAAACAGTTGACCATCCAGTTTTATGCGAATAGAAACAACTACCAGCTTTACCTTTCGGCTGATTCTTCCTTGGCAAGGTTTCATCTCAGTAAGCAGAAATATAATAATCCACAAACTCCACCCAATTTCGTTATGCTTCTGCGAAAGCATATCGGGCAAGCAAGATTGGAGAGTATCAACCAAGTCGCTCTAGATAGAACCGTATGCTTTACTTTCCGCACTCATAATGAATTAGGTGACCAGGTAGAAAAATACCTGATAATTGAAATTATGGGTAAGCACTCAAATATTATTCTGTTAGATGATAAGAAGAGAGTTTTAGATGCTATACAAAGAGTTTCGCATGATATGAGCCGAGTCAGACAAATCTATCCTGGCAAAGATTACGAAATATTTCCTTCCAGCAAAAAAAATGTGTTGGAAGATGATATAAGCCTATCCTCTTTAATTGAAGAATCCACAGCAGCAATTTCAAAGCTATTCTACCAAGAATTCACCGGTTTCTCGCCTGTTATGGGTCGTGAGATCTGTGCAAGAAGCGGCGTAGACCCTCTAAAAAAGGCCCATCAGCTAACGCTTCAAGAGATTTCTCAACTCAATGATCACTTTGTTAACATTGTTGAAAAGATAAAAGATAATGACTACCATCCAGTCCTTTATCGCCATCCTAAAATAGAGTATTATCCGATGAACCTCGTTCATCTTAATGAACAGGCAAAAACTAGCTCTAGCCTAAGTGAACTTATCGATGAAGCAAGCGCTTTAAGCCACAGGGATGATCAAGTTGGCCAAAAGAAAGATTATCTGATGGCAACCCTTAGAGACCATATCGATAAGCAGGAACGAAAGCGACGGGAATTACAAAAGGATTACGATGCCACATTGACTAGGGAAGACTTAAAAGAAGAGGCTGATCTCCTTTCCTCGAATATCCACTTGGTGGAAAGAGGAGCCAAGGAAGTCATAGTTGAGGATTTTTTCCACAAGAATGAAAGGCGAACGATTCCCTTAAATCCAAAAAAATCAGCCTGGGATAATGCTAATAGTAAATACCATAAGTACTCCAAGTTGAAGACTGCTAATGCTTTGCTATCGAAAAAGATTCCTCTATTGGATGAAGACATACGCTATCTCCACCAGCTTGCACTAACCATCCAGGATGCGGACTCTAACGCCCTCTTAGATGAGATTCGAGAGGAGCTCAGCAACAGTGGTATCATAAAGAAGAAAACTGTAAAGAAAAAGACTCGTCAAGAAGAGGCATCAAAGCCTTACCACTTCATCACGCCCAACGGATTTTCTATCTATGTGGGAAGAAATAACTTTCAGAATGACCAACTAACATTGAAAGTGGCTAACAAAGAGGACTACTTTTTCCATGCCAAAACGATACCAGGTGCCCATGTTATTCTTAAGACAGACGGCAGAGAGCCTAAGCAGGATGATATTGAAGCAGCAGCCCTTTTAGCTGCTCAATACTCTTCTAGTAAAAAAGAGCCTTACGTAGATATTGATTATACAAAAAAGAAGAACGTCTATAAGGCAAAAGGGGCGAAACCAGGCATGGTTTACTACAACGACTATCAAACTATGCATGTCAACACAGAGGCAAAACTCGATTTAAAGGAGAACTAAAAAAAGGTGTAGTTGCCATATCCGGCAACTACACCTTTTCATATGTTTCGTTTATCTCTTGGGTTTTACCACCATAACACCGTCGCCAACCTCTTTGAAGTACTTAACCTCAAAGTCTTTGGTTGCCAGCATCTCCTGTCGAAAATCACCAATCTTCCTGACTAAATCTTTAGTATTTCGATTATCAGTTAAAGACGGATCATCCACCATGCCGTGGAATTCTAAATTATCGAAGATGAAAGCACCATCTTCGGCTAGATTATCCATGAAATGAAGCATGTGGTTCTTATATTGAGCTTTTGGGCCATCAACAAAAATCAAATCGTATTTTTTGTCAGTGATGAAGTCGATAGCATCAATCAGATGGACATGAATCCTATCCTGCAGTTTAACGTCTTCGATGTTTTTCAGCGCCTGATGATAGCGGTCTTCATTGATCTCTAAGCTATCAACATGAATACTATCCCCTTGGCCGGCCATTACTATAGCTGAAAAGGCGACAGCCGTACCTATCTCCAAAATTGATTCCACTTGATACTTCTCAATATAGTCAATAATCAAAGCTAAACCATCTGCCTGCATTAAAGGAATGTGGGGTTCATACACATAGGAGCTTGTATTCTCTTTATTATCCATAGCTTAATCCATTTCACTACAAGTCTGGGCTTTGGTCCAACTCTCTACGCATAAGATCCCCTGCTTCAACCTTATATGGACAGTTAATCCAGTACAAATTTCTAGGCACGTTAGCGAGCTCAAGTGGCTGCTTATTCTCATCAAGTATATGCTCAATCGTGAACTCGATAAAGCCAGGGCTTGAGCCGAATATTTCGACAACATCTCCCGGCTCAAACTTATTTCTTTCCTCAACCAGAACAAGCTTGTTTATCTCATCATATTCTTTAACGACACCGATGAATTCATAAGTCTGAGAATATGAAGTTGTCTCATAGTTTTGTGCGGAAGAACCTGGTTTGCCATAGTAGAAGCCTTTGGTAAAATGGCGATGACTCGTTTTTTCTAGTTCTTTAACTAATTCTAGAGCCTTAGCTTGCTCAAAGTCACCAGCCTGAATCAAATCTAAAGCTTGTCTATACGCATGTATTACGGTCGATACATAGTACTGTGACTTCACCCTGCCTTCAATTTTAAAGCTCATTACTCCAGCTTCAATAAGTTCCTCAAGCTCAGGGAGAAGGCAGAGGTCTTTCGAATTCATAATAAAAGTCCCATCCGTTGTATCTTCGATAGGAAAATATTCGCCAGGTCTCTTCTCTTCAACTAAGTTATACTTCCAGCGGCAAGATTGAGCACAGTCCCCTTGGTTTGCATCCCTCCCCGCCATATAGTTTGATAAAAGACAGCGGCCTGAGTAGGAGATACACATTGCCCCATGAACAAAGACCTCTAGGTCCATATCAGGGTGGCTGTCTGCCCTAATTTGCTTAATCTCCTCAATGGAAAGCTCTCTTGCTAAAACCACTCGCTTAGCACCTAAACTATGCCAAAAGTTGACAGTAGCCGAATTCGTTACGCTTGCCTGAGTAGAAATATGAATTTCTAAGTTAGTTAGCTCCTTAACTCTGCTGAATACACCAGGATCGGATATGATGACCGCATCAACCCCAATCTCCTCTAAGAACTTTACGTAGTCATCAAAGCCTTCGAAGTCCTCATCGTGAGGTACGATATTAAGGGTCACATGCATTTTAACGCCATTAGCGTGGCACAAAACAATTGCCTCTCGCAACTGATCATGCCCAAAGTTTTTGGACGCTTTACGCATCCCAAAAGTGTCTCCTGCTAGATAGACAGCATCAGCGCCAAACTTAATAGCTGCCTTCAGCTTTTCCAAATCTCCAGCAGGAGCTAACAATTCGATGTTCTTACTTACCATTCACAGTATCCACTTCTAAAATAATCGACAATATCATCGGATTACGCTTGATTTCAGTAAATACGTAGCTCTTTACTTCCTCTCGGATCTGAGACTTGAGATAGTTCCAGTCGTTGATATTCTTTCGATTTGCATCAGCGAATATCTTTCTGACTACCTGCTTAATCTCATCGATCAAGTCGGTGTTATCTTTCATATAGACGAAACCGCGGGAAATAATCTCGGGTCCTGCCACTAGCTTTCTGCTGCTCTTATCAATCGTTGCAACGATAGCAATCATGCCGTCCTCAGCCAAGTGTTTGCGGTCATTAAGCACAACATTACCCACATCTCCAACACCAAGACCGTCGACTAGGACCTTACCTGCAGGAACGCGTCCATCCAAGTTCACCTTAATTGATTTACCTTGACGTTCAAACTCAATCACATTGCCATTTTCAGTGATAAAGATATTCTCTTTCTTCATGCCCATTGATTCAGCAAGATTTGCATGCTTAATAAGCATTCTTGCCTCTCCGTGAGCAGGAATAAAATACTTGGGTTTGGTTAATGCATGCATCATCTTTAACTCTTCCTGTTGGGCGTGTCCAGATACGTGAACAGCCGCTAAAGAAGAATAGATAACTCTACATCCATGGAGGAAGAGCTTGTTCATCATATCTCCAATGCTCTTCTCATTGCCTGGTATCATTGAAGCCGATAAGATGACGGTATCTTGTGGCGTCAAACTAATTTGGCGATGTTCATCATTGGACATACGAGATAGTGCCGACATCGGTTCACCTTGAGAACCAGTGATTAATAAGGTAATCTGATGGGGTTTATAGTTATTCAATTCATTGATTTCAATAAGGGTATTCTTCTTAACCTTGAGGTAACCCAGTTCAGAAGCTACCGCAACATTGTTTAGCATCGATCGACCGGATAAGCACACCTTGCGGTTGTTTGCTTCAGACGCCCATATAATCTGTTGGACTCGGTGAAGGTTAGAAGCAAAAGTTGCTACGATAATTCTATCTTTGGATTGGGCAAAAATCTGCTTAAAGGTTTCTCCAACAGATTTTTCACTGAGCGATACGCCGGCATGCTCTACGTTGGTAGAATCTGCAAATAGCGCTAAAATACCTTCCTTACCAAGCTCAGCTAGGCGGTGTATATCCGTTGGCTGATTATCTATCGGTGTGAAATCCATTTTAAAGTCGCCAGTAAAGAGCACCGTTCCAACGGGGTTTTTCACTGCAATTGCACAAGCATCAGGTATAGAGTGCGCAACGTGAATAAATTCCGCGTTAAAGTGCTCGCCTAAGCGAATAGAATCTCCTGCCTTAACATTCTTGATGACATTCGGATTTAAGCCGTGTTCTTTAAACTTATTCTCCAACATACCGCCGGTTAAGCGAGTACAGTAGACATTAGTTTGGATCTTCCTTAATACATAAGGAACCGCACCGTAGTGATCTTCGTGACCATGAGTCAGTAGAATACCACGGATATTTCCTCTGTTCTTCTCTAGGTAGGTAATGTCTGGTATAACGATATCTACACCGGGCATCTCCTCATCAGGGAAAGTGAGTCCGCTATCAATGATAATGATGTCATTACCACACTCAACAGCACACATATTCTTTCCTATTTCTCCAATTCCTCCTAAAGGAATCACTTTCAACTTCTTTGGGGTTTGTTTCCTTGACACAATACTTCCTTCCTCTTGAGCTAAGCTCAACCTATTGCTGCTCCTCAATTAATTCTTCAAAAACTTGAACAGCATCATTAAATTCTTCTTCATCATCGATAGTTTCAAAGATTATCTCATCGTCTGTCTCCTTCATTCGAAGCACAAATCTTTCGTCATCATCCCCATCTAAAACAGCATAGTCCTGATCGTCCATGCTGAAGGTCGCAATGAGGGTCATCGAAATATCCTTGTCTCCATCATTGATCGTAATTTTCTCGAAATTAGACATAAACACTCCTAAAATGGTCTTTTGGCTCTATCAAGCCAGCTTTGCAAAATAAACGTTGCTGCCACCGCATCAACGTGTTTTTTCCTGTTTTCTCTTCGCACACCGGTTTCCATTAATACTCGATCTGCAGATATTGTCGTCATCCGTTCATCTTGATAGATGACATCAAGGTCAAATACTTTCTTGAGCTCTTGTCCAAACGACTTAGCTCTTTGAGCAGATACCCCAAAATCATTATTCATATGTTTGGGTAAGCCCACAATAATCTCTTTAATCTCTTTTTCTTCTATAATCGTCTTTAACTCTAGTAAATCATCTCGTAACTTTTTTCGTTGAATCGTTGTGTAGGACTGGGCAATCATATACAAAGGATCGCTTAAGGCGACACCAATTGTTTTTGTACCCACATCCAATCCCATTGCTCTAGGCATGTCTCTCCTTAAGGTTAATGAGTCCTGTTTTCAAACACTGTGAAACTAAACATAAGGAAGTACGAAACAAAGTCAAAGACTTTGTTTCGTACGGTAACTCAGCAAAAAACATCTAGGTAACTAGTCAGCCTTTGATTTGATGTCGTGGCCATCAACATAATACATTAATAATTCTTCCAATAGTTCATCTCGATCAATCTGTCGAATAAGCTTGCGTGCATCCTTGTGGCTCGTAATATAAGTCGGATCTCCGGAAAGAATGTAGCCAATTATCTGATTCTGAGGGTTATAGTTCTTTTCGATTAGGGATGCATAAACTTGTCGAATGATCTCTGTAATATCCTGCTTCTCCTCATCCAATGGTGAATATAGCATCGTTTCACTGTGTTCTTTTGACATGGTCCCTCCTTACTTCTCGATGTGGTCGCGAATCCAAGGGCCGACGAGTCCTAAAGCTTCGTCGATCTTGCTTGCATCCTTACCTCCTGCTGTTGCGAAATTAGGACGCCCCCCACCGTTTCCACCAGTTGCCTGAGCTACTTCCTTTACAATTTGGCCGGCGTTAATCCCTTTTTTAGTAAGCTGATCATCAACGCTTGCGACCAAGCCAACCTTGCCATCATTTGCTGATGCAAGGACCACGACTAAGTTTTCTCTACCCTCCTTAAGATTATCAACAAGCTCTTTCAGTTCATTGACGGTCTTAGCAGGGACATTCTTTGCGATGAGGTTAACCCCATCAATGTTCTCCATCTCTCCTGTCAGCTCATTAGCCACTTCTCCTGCTTTTTGTGCTTGAAGTGAAACTAATTGTCTCTTTAATTCTTTCTCTTCATCAATAAGACTTTGTATACGTTGGTCTAAAAGCCCTCTATTCGTCTTTAAACGAGAAGCCATATGATCAAGCGTCTTTTCGTATTCAAGCACCTGATCGTAACTAGCACGGCCTGTTATGCCTTCTATACGACGCACGCCAGAAGATATACCTTGCTCTGCTGTAATCCGCATCATTTGAATCTGAGCGGTATTACTGACATGAGTTCCTCCGCAAAGTTCCTTGGAGAAGTTACCCATGCTCAAAACTCGTACCTGATCATGATACTTATCTTCAAATAGTCCAATCGCTCCGCTTTCCGAAGCTTGGCTCAAACTCATTAACTCTGTTTCAACAGGATAAGAATCGAATATTGCCCTGTTGACAATGCCTTCAACTTCCCTTATTTGTTCAGCAGTGAGCGCTTCAAAGTGAGTAAAATCGAAGCGCAAACGTTCATCGTCAACCATTGAACCTGCCTGTTGCACATGATCACCAAGGACCATCTTCAGCGCCTTATGAAGCAGATGAGTCGCTGAGTGATTTCGACGAATATCTTCGCGCCTTACGGTATTTATCTTCGCTTCAATATTGTCACCAAGATGAATCGCTCCTTCCACAACTTTAACTTCATGCAAGAAGACTTCTGATCCATCTTTCTTGGTATCCTTAACTTGAGCAGTCATCGAATCTGATTCAAAGTAACCGGTATCCCCAACTTGTCCACCACTTTGCGCATAGAAGGGAGTCTGATTAAGCACGACGAAACCTTCTTGACCTCTCTCAAGGGATTCAGAGGATTCACCGTCCAAGTATATAGCGACCACCTTGGCTTTATCTTCATTTACTTCGTAGCCCGTAAAAACCGTGGGTGAAAGATCAGATGTATCGATATCTTTTCCTTCCGACCAACCTGTTCCACCTTGTCTATTCTGCCTCGATTGGATTCGTTGTTCTTCCATATTCTTATGGAAGCCTTCTTCATCCACAACAATTCCCTTCTCTTCAGCTATCTCCTTAGTTAAATCTAAAGGGAAGCCGTAGGTGTCATATAGTTTAAAAGCTCTTTCACCATCGATAAGTGTCTTTCCCTGATTTTTTAGGTCAGCAATGACTTTATCCAACAGTGATAATCCAGAGTCAATCGTCTTTTGAAAGTTCTCTTCCTCTTTAGAGATGATTTGCATAATTCGTTCTTGCCCTTCAACCAGCTCACTATATTCAGGTTGATAAGCATAAACAACCAAGGGCACAAAACCGGTTAGGAAGTTTCCTTGAATTCCAAGAAGCTTTCCATGTCGAGCAGCTCTTCGAATAATTCTACGCAGGACGTAACCTCTGCCCTCATTGGAAGGAACCACACCGTCAGCGACTAAGAAAGTCATTGTCTTAACATGATCCAAAATAACTCGAATTGACACATCCGTCTCATCAGACTCACCATAGCGCTTACCTGATAAACGTTCAATCTCATCACGTATTGGACGGAAAGTAGATAAATCAAAGATGTTATCGACACCTTCCATTATACAAGTAATGCGTTCGAGGCCCATACCGGTATCAATATTGGGATGATCTAAAGGAATATATTCACCTTCAGCAGTCTTGTTGAACTGAGTAAAAACAAGATTCCACACTTCCATAAAGCGATCTGAATTATCTAAGGGGCTCTTTCCGGGACCGTAAGCTTCTCCCCTATCATAGTGTATTTCTGAACAAGGCCCACAAGGTCCTTGCTCTAGCTCCCAGAAATTGTCTTCTTTGCCAAGTCTCAGCATCCGCTCCTCAGGTATGCCAACTTCTTTGGTCCAAACATCATAAGCAAAATCGTCTTCTAAATAAACGGATACATACAACTTTTCTGGATCCAAATCCATTTCGCCTACCAGAAATTCATAACTCCAATGAATGGCTTCTTTCTTAAAGTAATTGCCGAAAGAAAAGTTTCCAAGCATCTCAAAGAAAGTACCGTGTCTTGCTGTCTTACCAACGTTGTCTAAATCCTGGGTCCGAACACATTTTTGTGAACTTGTTGCTCGGCTGGGCTCCATTTTTTTGATGCCCATAAAATAATCTTTCAAAGGGGCCATCCCTGCATTAATCAAAAGCAAACTCTTGTCATTTTGTGGAATGAGGGAAAAACTCTTTAGTCTGTTATGTTCTCTCTCCTGGAAGAAAGTTAGAAACTTCTCCCGGATTTCATTCATGTTATACTGCTTCATTCGTGTCCTCTTTATTATTACTTTACTAATCAAATATAAATATTACAGCTAATTATACTTGACTATAGTAAGATTATAAATAGCTATAATAGGCTTGAACAAAAAACTCACCTGAACAATTACTATAATTCTATCACAAGTACCCTTAAAGGAGAAAGTAACTTGATGGTTCTCACGTATCAACAATAAAATAGTAGCTATCATTTTAGTAAATCTATCAGTGAATTTGCTTTCTAACAACAACCATCAAACCATATTCTCGTAATAAAAAGGAGACCATATGAATGCCGAACATCTCTTGCTCTTATTTTTACTAGTATCGGTTCTACTGAGTAAGAACAGGCAAGATCTCAAGACAAAGCTAGATGATATTAGAAAAGATTACGATGCGGAAGATATAGACCAAAACCTTGAATATCAAGCGCGGGTTGAGGAAACGAAAAAAGAGTTCAACCAATTTGCGCTATACTTTATCGGCCTTTTGGTCCTTGTCTTCCTCTTTTTCGCTGCCAGGGGAATTTAT
The DNA here is from genome assembly GCA_964346245.1 of uncultured Peptoniphilaceae bacterium. Classification (GTDB taxonomy): domain Bacteria; phylum Bacillota; class Clostridia; order Tissierellales; family Peptoniphilaceae; genus CAYFUF01. Next base: position 31,162 of record CAYFUF010000018.1, read on the forward strand.
CTAAAGATATAAAGAGAATCTTAATATTGCTTAAGAAAGTGAT
>CAYFUF010000019.1:0-6359 GCA_964346245.1 uncultured Peptoniphilaceae bacterium
GCATTACAAACTTGGAATGGTGGAGATAAAGTTGCTAATTTAGAGTTGGTAAAAGAACTAGCCTATAATTCGTATGATCAAATGAAGTGGCTTGAAGAATTAGGTTGGGAGTATGATGACTTTATCACTACCGGAGCTGGATCGATGTATCCAAGGACACATAAGGGGGTGAAACCCTTAGGTACAGGTTTTATTGATGCCTATATGGAACAAATAGAAGGAAACGACAACTGTAAAATCTACTATGAAACTCGAGCAACTAATTTAGTTCAAGATGATACAGGTAGAGTTGTTGGCGTTGAAGCAAAAGATTTAGATGGAAACACCTATACTTTTACTGCAGAGAAAGGTGTAATTCTTTCGACAGGCGGTTTTGCAGGGAATCAAGATCTTGTTGAGGAGTACAATACATCAGGAATGTGGCCTGACTTATCTGGTCGTCAATCATCAAATCTACCTGCCATTGAAGGTGATGGAATTAAGTTAGCTGAACAAGTGAATGCTCAATTGGTTGATATGGATCAAATTCAATTGCTCTTCACCACAGAGGCAAAGACTGGCCAAGTTAATTTGGCAAACTTCAAACCAAATGGTACCGCTGGTTATATTTTCGTTAATCAGGAAGGCGAAAGATTTGTTAGAGAAGACGGTCGTAGGGATGAAATATCACTTGGGATGATCGCTCAAACTGGAGAGATTGGTTATATGGTTCAATCTGCCAGCTCTGGAAATATCGATTTGGAAACGGGAACTGACCTTGGCGGTGTACCGCTAAAAGATTTGATTGATCAAGGGCTTGTATTCTATGGGGTAACTTTAGAAGAAGCTGCTAAAGCAGCCGATATTCCATATGAGACTTTACAAGGTACAATTGATTCCTATAATGAGAAAGTTGATAACCAAGCAGAAGAAGATGAATTTGGAAGAAGATTATTCACGCACAAATTAGAAGGAGAGGACTGGTATATCGTACCTCGCTCACCAGCAATACATCATACTATGGGCGGAGTCAAGATTGACGTAGATAATCATGTCATTGACGTTAATGGAAATATCATACCAGGTTTTTACGCTGCAGGTGAAGTACCTGGTAGTATCCACGGCTCTCCTAGGCTGGGTGGGAATGCTTTAGTTGAAACAGTTGTTTTCGGAAGAAAGGCAGCACTGAGTATTCTCAAAGATAGTGAATAATATAGATCTCTGCATAGGTAGAATCATGAACAGACAGTAAGATAATCATTGATAGATAAACCCGCTTAAGAATTTACTAAGCGGGTTTTAAAGTGTTATTTAGCCTAGAGATTAAAATAATCGAATATTTCTTGCACCTACAGTTACTTCACCTTTTATACTATTTGTGTACGTTATTCTAATAACAAAAGGAGGAAGTATGAAAACGCGTTTGAAAGCTTTACTGGCAATCATGGTTTTAGCTCTTATAGTGAGCTGCGGCAGCGTATGAGGACCAAGTACGTCGCACACCGCAACTGTAAACACGTCGCTAATTAACATAACAACAACCGCTCTCCATAGGAGCGCGTATTGCCCCCCCCAAGTGCGCCGGCCCTAGAGCTATAGATTGACCCCCACCGGGACAAACGGTAAGGCGTTTGGCTTGGTGGGGGACTTTTTTTGTTGGGGTGGGGCTGGGACACTTTGGGACGTGGGCCATGGAACATGGCCCTCTTTTTGGTTTTGATGGGGAAGGGGAGCCAGAATCAGCAATTGCGAAGGGAGGTCGCTAGGGTTACAATAATGATAGGAAAAACGGGAGGCGCTCCTGTAAGAGGAGGAAGAGAATAGGATGGAGAGGCAATGAGAAAGGGAAGAAGAATAGTGATGGTGTGGCTGTCAGCCCTGATGCTTGTTTTTGGCGGACAGGGGGAAGTGGCGGCAGCGCCCGAATTTGACTTTGACCAGGCGGTCATTTACTTTTTGCTGACGGACCGTTTCTATGATGGGGACCCGTCCAATAATGACCCCAATGGCGAGGCTTATGACCAAGAACATCCGGAGACTTACCATGGCGGTGACTTCCAGGGCCTGATTGATAAGCTGGACTACCTCGAAGAGCTGGGCGTCAACACCATTTGGATTACCCCCATTGTCGACAATATCGACTTTGACCAGAGGCACAGCAAGGAGGGGGCGCAGTACGGCTATCATGGCTATTGGGCGAAGGACTTCACCCAGCTGGATGAGCACCTGGGAGACTTGGACACCTTCAAGCAGCTGATTGATGAGGTCCACGACCGAGATATGAAGCTCATGGTCGATGTGGTGTTGAATCACACGGGGTATGGCCTGAAAACGACGGATGAGGGCAACGATCAAAGCGGCAACCCCATCCCCAACTTCCCCACGGAAGAGGACCAAGCCCGCTTTGAGGGCATGCTCCGCCTCGATCCAGACGCCAACCACCCAGTGACCGGGGAGCTTGCTGGCTTACCAGACTTCATCACCGAAGATCCAGCGGTCAGAGAGCAGATCATCCAGTGGCAAACGGACTGGATCGAGAAGACTAGGACGGATAGGGGAGACAGCATTGACTACTTCCGCGTAGATACCATCAAGCATGTGGAGATGGAAACATGGCAAGCCTTCCACGCCCGCCTTCGGGAAATTGACCCGGACTTTCGCATCATCGGCGAATATTTCGATGCCACCTTCTTAGCCAACGGCAAGTTCTTGGAGAGTGGGACGATGGACTCCCTTTTGGACTTTGGCTTCAAGGATATTGCCCAAGAATTTCTCAGGGGGCGGATTGACAGCGCCGAGCGGCAGCTCGTTAACCGCAACCAGACCCTGACCCAAGAGGCGACCATGGGGCAATTCCTAAGCAGCCACGACGAGAACGGCTTCTTGGTTACCAGGGCAAAGAAGGACCCCGGCCTCATGAAAGCCGCCATCTCCCTGCAGCTGACCGCCAAAGGACAGCCCGTCATCTACTATGGCGAGGAGCTGGGCCTAAGCGGCATGAATGCGAGGGACATGGACAAAGGTCAATTCAGCGAGAACCGCTATGACATGGACTGGAACCTCGTGGGCAAAAGCGACTATGAGGCCCACTACAAAAGACTCCTTTCCGCCCGCCAAGCATTTTCTGAAACCTTCGCCCGCGGAACAAGGACGGTTTTAGGCGGCGGAGACGATGAAGGATACACTTTGTTCGAGCGGTCCCATGAGGGGGAAACCGTCCTTGTTGCCATCAACATTGACCCCGAAGAGAAGCACATTAAAATCGAGAACCCCTTGCAGTACGGTAAGCACGAACTGGATAATCTCGTCCTCTACGACTACTACAGCGGCAGAGCCTATGCGGTCAAGGAGGGGGAAGATTTGGACTTGACGCTTTCAGCCAACAGCGATGGAGGCACCCTAATCCTTTCCCTTATCGATAAAAGCCAAGTGCCTGAGACCGCAGTAAGCAGCGAAGCAGGCGGCTTGCCCGTCGGCGGGATAGTCGTAGGCTCAGCCATTTTGATCATAGTGATTCTAGCCGCCATAAACCGCAAGAAGAACAAGCAGCAAAGGACAAGCGATGAAACTGACATTTAACGAGAAAACCTTATGCCTGGAGCTGGAGACAGCAAAGAGCAGGTGGGCGAGCCTGTAAGGCTTCAGACCATCCTTTTTCATGCAAGGAGAGGAGATCTTTTTTGACCAGGCGAAGGAAATTACTCACCACTACAGAGGGGACGGCAAGACCATCAGGTCGCTCTTCGACTTTGCCGACGTCTCTTTTGAGACCCAGATAGAACAAGAGGGAGATGAAGTCTTCCTGACATGGACCCCCATCCGCGAGGACAGGGCAATCGACGAAGTAAGGTGGCCCCAACCCCTCAGCTTCGATGAGCCCAGGTCGGACTGGTTGACCCTCCTCAATGTTCAGCAGGGTTTGGGGATCCCCAACACATTCCCCAACACCCTCGGCCCCATACACTTTGACGGCCTCTTCAACACGGCTGGCGCGACCATGCCCTGGTTCGCCCAAATCAAGGGAACAAGTGGCGTTTTAGCCACCTGTATGACCCCATGGGATGCAGGCTACCGAGCATTCCGCCCTTTCAGCTTGCCGCTTCCCTCATAGGAGGTCTCGCCGCAGTCAGGTTCGGGCAGCATGTCGTCCTGGAGAGCGGGCGTGTCTTGCTCTTGGTCTTTGAACTTTCCGGTCTTATACATGGTTCTTGGATCGATCAGTTTCGCTTTGGTCATTATTTCCTCCTTAATGAGTGAGTTGCCTTTTACTTATATCTAAAGGAGGGGAGGGTGAAATATGGGGGGGCTGGGGCATGGACCTCGACAGGATTGGGCGTAGGGGCTTTTGGGGGTGCGGACATGGCCCTCAACATGCAGCAAAGAAAAAGTCCAGCGGGGACGGACTCTTTTGTGATATAGGTTTTCAAAAGCGTGTAAGAATGTTAAACTTAGGTTAATTCTAAGTTAGGATGATGGAAAATAGTTATGAAGAAGGACTGGAATGAAACCATGGAGTTAGCGCATGTCAATCTATAATATTTTGGAACTTATTGGAGGTTTGGCCCTGTTTTTGTTCGGTATGCATATCCTGGGGGATAGCTTAACGACAATTTCGGGCGGTAAGATGGAGCAGCTGTTGGAGAAGCTCAGCTCGACCAAGCTGAAGGCCCTGCTTTTGGGTACGGTGGTCACGGCAGTTATCCAATCTTCATCGGCGACGACGGTCATGGTCGTTGCTCTTGTCAACTCGGGCGTAATGAAGCTGAAGCAGGCGATCCCCATCATCATGGGTGCCAACATTGGAACGACAGTCACGGGTTGGATACTTAGTTTATCGGGCATATCGGGCGAGAGTTTCTTCATCCAAATATTGAAGCCATCCACCTTTACCCCAGTTCTTGCCATTATCGGCGTCATACTCATCTTCAGCGGAAAAACCGTTGGGAAGAAAGCAATCGGCAATGCCTTACTCGGCTTTGCTGTTTTAATGTATGGTATGGATGCCATGTCCGCATCCGTCCTCCCTCTGCAGAGCGACCCTAATTTCCAGAGCGCCTTCCAAGTGTTCACCAACCCCTTATTGGGCGTTGCTGTGGGTGCACTTTTAACGGCCATCCTCCAGTCATCCTCAGCCATGACCGGTATTTTGCAGGCTCTATCGACGACGGGGGCAATTACCTTCTCCTCCGCCATTCCCCTCATCATGGGACAAAACATCGGTACCTGCATTACGGCGATTCTCTCCTCCATTGGAGCGGGCAAGAACGCCAAGCGGGCCTCCTTTATCCACTTGACCTTCAACATGATTGGCACGGTCGTCTTCATGTTCCTTTTCTATGTCATCAATTGGATAAGGCCATTCAGTTTCATCAACGATAGTATCAATGAGGTGGGTATTGCCATCGTCCACACCGTCTTCAATATGGTCACTGTTATTGCCCTCTTTCCTTTCATTGACCAGCTGGTTAAACTGTCTAAAATTGTCATTCCCAAAAAGGAGCCTTCCAAGACCAAGGACGAGCTTACCCGCTCACTTCGCCTCTTGGATCCTCGCTTCCTGGAACGACCTGGTTTTGCCGTCGAGCAGTCTTTCATCGTCATCCAGCGCATGATGGATACGGCAACCTCCTGCCTGCACGAGGCGGTGGGCCTTATCTTCGACTACAGCGATGAGAAGTACGCCAATGTCGAATTCCTAGAGAGCCAGGTGGATTCCTATGAGGACGCCCTCTTGGAGTACACCATCAAGATTACCTCGAGCAGCCTCAACAAGTCGGACACCCAGAAGCTGTCCATCATCCTCCACACCATCAACGACGTGGAGCGGATTAGTGACTATGCCATGAACATCGCCGAGCAGGCCCAAATCAAGGCAAAGTCGCCCACCAACTTCTCGGATGCGGCTCTGGCTGAGCTCAGCCTCTTTACCACCGCCGTCGAGAACATTACCGAAAAAGCCAGGTATGCTTTGGCGGAGTTGGACTTGAGTATGGCCTTTGAAATTCGTGCCCTCGAGGACCGCATCGACCAGATTAACCGCGACTTGTCCGACACCCACATTGCCCGCTTACAAAAGGGCATCTGCCGGATTGAAAACGGCATTAACATTGTTGAAATGTACAACCACTTAGAGCGAATCGCTGACCACTGCTTTAATGTCAGCGTCACGATCATTGACTTCGTCAGCGACGGCGCCGACCTGGAAAATCCAGGCGCCCGCTATGACCGCACCAACCCCCGCTATCCCGAGCTGGTCGACTACTATGCACAGAAGTACCGCCTGCCCGACGTGGAGGACGACCCAAGCGACCTTGCCTGCGATGTGGCGGAGTTGACCTTGGAGTAGGGTTTGTGTGAGGTAAAGTTTGTATGGGGATGAG
>CAYFUF010000019.1:6459-12356 GCA_964346245.1 uncultured Peptoniphilaceae bacterium
AGTTTGTATGGGGATGAGCAAGCGGGAGCCGGCCTTTGGCCGCTCCCCTTGCTCTTTTTTTGTGGGGGGCCATGGATGCGGGGCGTCCCAAAATGTCCCAGGTCCGGCGTCCGTCATACCAAATCTCGATTTCTCCTATTTTGTGGGGTCGGCTTCAGCGAATTTTTCATACCAAATTCCACTTTTCGTCGTTTTGTGGGGGCCATGAGGGCGGTGTTGGTCATACCAAATGGCCCATTTCCTCAATTTGTGGGGACTGTGCGGGCGGTGTTGGTCATACCAAATGGCCCATTTCCTCGATTTGTGGGGACTCATGCTGGTGAAAATGACCTACCAAATGGCGATTCTCCTGCTTTTGGTATGACGCGGGCCATATTTCCGGCATACCAAATCGCGGAAAGTTGATATTTGGGGGGATAGGCGGGGCGGGGAAGCGGTTTGGCCCGCCAAGGGCGGGCCGAAACCGCCCAAGGTCGCGGGGCGCTGAAGAATGCACCCAGCCGGCATCCGTAACATGGGCTCGAACCGCCGCCTTGCCCAAGCACCGCCGCCGCGCCCTTCCAGGCGAAATGCCGCAAAGCGGCGATTTCGCCTGCCCCGCCCCACCCCCAACACACAAAAACCCCGAGAGCGGCCCAAAGGCCGGCTCTCGGGGGATATGTCTAGTAGCGGTAGATTGCCCCGATGCCGCGAGGGAAGGGGACGTAGTTTTCGTCGACGGTGACGACATCGCCCGAGGCGAGGATGACGTCTGCGACCAATTTGTCTAGCTGGACGGGGTCGATGTCCTGGTCATCTTTTCGGATGAGCAGGGTCTTGATGCGTCCTTGCTCGGCTTCCTTGCCTATGCGGGAAGCGTTGTCGGAGCCCTGGTCGTCTTGGCCGAGGGAAATCTCCAGATTCTCGACTTCCTCTTCAACGCTTTGGATGAAGGGGGGAAGCAGGTTTTCGCGCAGGGCCTGGATTGCCTCTTTCTCGTCCATGGAGCTGAGGGGCTTGTCGATGAACATAAAGACGTCAACCTGGTTCTTGGTATATTTCTTGAAGGCGGAGATGTTCTCGGTGGTGCCGAAGACAATGAGGGGGAGGGCGTCTGGTGCGCCCGCCTTGACGTAGGGCCCTAGGGCAGAGCCGATGTGGCGCATGAACTTCTCAGTTTCCTTCTCCTCGATGTTGGATCGAGTTTGATGGCCATGTAAATTATTGGCCGCCCCATCCGTCCTATTGAGGTTGCCGTCCTTGACATCGCGGTCGTCAAAGAGCTCGTCGAAGCGGGTTTCGACGTCGTCGAGTTGGACGGGGTAGATGCCCTCGGAATCAAAGTGGTTGAGGCTGAAGCGGTCCTTGGACAGGTCCAGCAGGTAGTACTCGGTGAAGATATCGAAGTAGTTGATGAGGGGGAGGATGTGGAAGCGGTCGCCCACCACAACCCGCTCGGGCAGGTCGACGGCAAGCTTGATTGCCTCCATCCCTTGATCGCATACGAAGATGGCGAGGCCTTCCTTGACATCCTGCCAAAATTCGGTGTCACTGCCAAGCTCTTCCAGCTCGCTGACGAGATTTGCGCTGTCCCCGTCGATTTGACTTTTGACCTCCTCCAGCAAGTTGCGAAAACGAACAGTGTTCTGCTCTCTATCGGGCGATGTCCGGTAAGTCGGCATATACAAGCTGACCATGACCGGGCTTTTGCGTTCAAGTAGTTCTCTTATCGTCATTGCCATATCACTTCCTCCTTATTTCGGTTCGGGTAAGTTGATGGTAAAAATGTGCCTAAGCAACTTATGCCCCAAAGGAGTGGTGGTGAAACGTTGAAGGGCCATGCCCTATGAACCCATTGATGGCCAAGGCTAAGGAAACTGGCGCACATGGCCATGCCGCTCATGGGCTACCGCCATTCGCGGCCGCTTGCCTCCACTGCGTTCATGCCGCCGAGGATGACGGAGCAGTCGCATCCTGCCTTTTCTAGGAGGGAGGAGGCGATGGTTGCGCGGATGCCGCTGGCGCAGAGGATGTGGTAGTGCTTGCTGGGGTCTAGATCGTCCAGGTGCTGGTCGAGGACTTGGAGGGGGATGTGGACCCGGTTGGTGAAGACGTCCTTGTAGTCGTCCTTGTCCAGCTCGTCTTGTTTGCGGACGTCGAGGATGAGGGCGTCCTTGTCCAGGTCTTGGACTTGGATGAAGGCGGTTTGGACGACTTCCTTGTCGGCATTTTGCAGGTCGCTTTGGTAGCCGTCCCTGGAGTGGTAGATTGGGCCGTCGTAGGCCATCCTCCTTGCCGTCCAAAACAGGTCATCGACCGTTTCCTCAGGCAGGTAGTCGGTGATGAGGTGGAGGGGGGAGCCCACGTTAACGAACCAGCCAAGGTAGGAGGAGAATTCGGCGTGGTTGATGTGGAGGACGTTCTTTTCGTGGAGACCTAGGTAGGCGGCCTGGTCCCGGCAGTCGATGTCAACGGCGGGATGGCCCGCGTAGGTGTAGCCATCGAAGAAGAGGGGGTCAGCGGGGCCGCGGAGGTTGTACTCTTCGACGGTGTTGAAGTAGTGAGGCTTGAGGCGCATGTAGCCGTGCATTTTCACAAACTCGTCCTCGGTGGCTTGGAGCAGCTTGTTGGTCTTGCGCTCGAAGCCCAAGGTGGAATAGGGCCTGTCCTCGATAGACGACCCACAGGCAGAACCAGGGCCATGCGCAGGCATCAACACCACCCCGTCATCCAAGGTCCCATAGACATCGTGGAGGGAGTGGTAGAGCTTGCGGGTCATCTCCTCAAGCTTATCTTGACCGTAGAAGTCGGTGCGGCCGGCATCGCCAAAGAAGAGGCAGTCGCCCGAGAAGAGGAAGATATCCGCGTCGCGTTCGGAGACGACGTAGGAGAGGTGGCCGAGGGTATGGCCCGGCGTATGTAGGACACGAAGGGTCAGCTGTCCAAAAGTGAAGCTATCGCCGTCCTCAATTAAGGTGCCCGTCTCGTAGGGCAGGTCGTCGTGGGCAGACCGGTAGAGGGGGGCCTCTGCCAGCTCAGCCAGGAGGGGGCCGCCGGTTACGATGTCCTCATTGCGGTGGGTCTCGAAGACGCCTTTGATGACGACATTGTGCTTTCTTGCCAGCTTCAGGTAGACATCGACGTCTCGACGGGGGTCGAGGACGAAGGCGTCGCCCTCACTAGCAATCATATAGGAGTAGTGGTCTAATAGGGGGGTGCATATTTTTTCTACGATCATTGGTCTTGATTCCTTTCTACTTCTTGGTAAGCGGTTACGATTTCACGAATCTGTTCTAGGTCGATGAAGCGCCCCTGCCGGTGCACTTCTTTGCCTTCGTAGTAAATCAGGATGACAGGCGCGGTGTAGAGGTTCATCTGTCCGCGGGCCATCCCCATCTCATCCACATCAATGGCATAGACCGGGATGTCCAGCTCTTTGGCTAAAGAATCCACGAGCGGTGCCGTATCCTGGCACACGATGCAAAGCGGACTCTTGGCATAGAATAAAAGCAGCTTCTCCGTATCCGCCACTTCCTGTATCTGATCAAAATGGGTTATGTCGATCATCTGGGCCTCCTTTTTCAATTCTCTGTTACCTACTTACTAATATATAGGAAAAAAAATAAATTTACAGTCTTCTGAAAAGATTGGAACGTTTTGAGACGTTTGTGGGGCGCAAACAATATAAAAAAGGTATTGTGTCCTTTAGGACGGACTTGATTATGGCTAACAAAAGAAGGGGGGCTGCGTCAGCTTGCTGACACAGCCCCCCAATCTGGGCAATAAAAATGCAGGTGAAGGGATTCGAACCCCCACGAACTTGCGTTCACTAGACCCTGAATCTAGCGCGTCTGCCAGTTTCGCCACACCTGCTTAGAGTTTGAGAATAATCCTAAATCGCTTTGCTGTCAAGTGTTTTGTGCATGGCCCTATTAAAATGGGCGAGGGGTTTGGGGGGATGCCTTGTGCAAATCATTTCCCTAATCGTGTTAAAAAAAGAGCAAGCAAATGCCAATGCTGGGTATAATGAAAAGAGCGGTGGCCGAGCCACCAACAAAGGAGGATGTTATGAAAACGAAGACATTTCACGTAGAAGACAAGCATGCCGCCAGCGCGATCGCGTCGGGTGCGCTGCACGTGCTGGGAACGCCTGCTTTGGTGGGCTTTCTGGAGAATCTAGCTTTTGAGGACAGCCAGGAGCTGTGCGAGGAAGGCAAGACGACGGTGGGGTCGGCGATGAATATGAATCACCTGGCACCAACGAAGATTGGGGAGGATGTGGAAATCCGCCTGCTGTCGAGAATCGTTGATGGCAAGAAGATTTCCTATGAGCTGGAGGCGGTTGAGGGCGACAAGCAAATTGCCACCGCCCACCATGTGCGCTTTGTTGTGGATGCGGCGCGCTTCATGGGCAATCTCTAAGTCGTTTGGGGTGGGGGCTGTAATTGCATGCCCCCTTCCAACTTGTTTAGGGCTTTGTGGCGGGTGGATTGCCCTTAGCGGATTTTCGCGATTTCGGTGCTAGATGGCTCTGCGGCGCCTGATGCCTGCGGCGCCTAGTAGAAAGGAAATTGTTGAAGGTGAATTCAAGTCAGAGAAGAGAGAGAAATACGCATTTTATCTGGAAGGTGGCGATTCTTGTGGTCGCAGCACTTCTGGTTATTTATTCTAGTCAGATTTTTGCGGCCCTATCGAGGCTGCTATCGGCCTTTATGCCCTTTTTCATCGGCTTCGGTGTTTTTTATATTTGGAGCTTGATTGTAAACCCCCTGGAGAGGCTTTTGTTTTCTAAGCTGGAGGGGACCAAGATTGGCAAGTTCAAGCGGCCAATTACGATCGTCCTGAGCCTGATCATCTTGGTGGGTATTATTGCACTTATTCTATATATTGTCGTGCCCCAGCTCTTCGACTCCTTCCGCGTCCTCGCTAGTTCTCTGCCCAAGGTGGCGGAGGATTTCAGGGACTGGCTCCTTCGGGTAACGGAGGATGTGAACTGGCTGCAGGATTCCAGAGAGCAGATTCAGAACATGGACGTCAACTGGCAATTCATGCTGGAGCAGGCGGCACAAAACTTTGAAGGCAGCCTCAGCGGCATCTTGGGGTCTACCTTTAATTTTGCCACCTCCTTCATCGGCATGTTTGTCACCATCCTGACTTCCTTCATCTTTGCCCTCTACTTCTTGGCGGGCAAGGAGCGGTTGGGCAGAAGCGTCAACAGCCTACTGAAGGCCTACGCTAAGCCAAAAACCAGGGAAAGATTCTACTATACGACGGGCATCATCAGCGACACCTTTGCCAACTTCTTCCGAGGACAGATTATTGACGCCTTCATTGTTGGTGTCCTCCTCTTTATTGCCATGACCATTACCCGCCTCCCATACTCCTTGAGTATCAGCGTGGTGGTCATGGTCACCGCCCTCATTCCCATGGTGGGTGCCTTCATCGGTGGCGGCATCGGCTTCATCATGATTGCCGCCAGCAGCTTTGAGCAGGGCTTCCTCTTCCTGGTCGTCCTTGTCATCGTCCAGCAGCTGGAAGGCGACCTGATCTATCCCCGCATCGTGGGCGATTCCATCGGCCTTCCCGGCATCTGGGTCTTCCTTGCCATCATCGTCGCCGGCTCCCTCTTCGGACCGATGGGCATGCTCATCGCCGTCCCTATCACTGCCTCCGCCTACAAGATCCTCCGCAACGACGTCAACAGCCGAATCAGTGAGGCCGAGAAGCGCAACCTAGAGGATGAGATTGAGGACCAGGACTTGGAGCAGCCGGTTTAGGTTCTTGATGTTTCTGGGCGGGGTGTCCCAACATGTCCCAAGACCTGAGCTTGTCATACCAAATTCCACTTTTCTTTGATTTGTGGGGTCGGCTGCGGCGAACTTTTCATACCAAATTCCATTTTTCTTTGATTTGTGGGG
>CAYFUF010000019.1:12456-29372 GCA_964346245.1 uncultured Peptoniphilaceae bacterium
TTTTCTTTGATTTGTGGGGGCCATGTGGGTGGATCTAGTCATACCAAATGGCCCTTTTTCTTAATTTGGGGGGACTAATGACAGCGAAATCGACCTACCAAATTTTACTTTTCTTTGATTTGGTATGACGCGGGCCATTTTTTCGACCTACCAAATTCCACTTTTCTTGATTTGGGGGGACAGGGGACAGGGGGCCGCGGTTTGGGCCGCCGTGGGCGCCCAAACCGCACCAGGGCGCGGGGTGCGCTGGTCGCTTCTTGTATCGCCGTCGATAGCACGGGCCGAAAGCGTCCCAGGGAATCAGGAGCCGCGCCCTTTTCGGCGAAATCGCCGCCTGCGGCGGCATTTCGCCTGCCCCCGTCCTGTGGGGTGTCTTAAGATGGCCCTCGAAAAAGAAAAAGCGGATTAGTTGAAGGGTCAACTAATCCGCTTTTATTATTGCTCGGACGACGCTGCGGCCCAGTGTAATTGCCTTGTCGGAGATGGTGAAGGCAAGGCTTGGGTCGGGGCGGGGGTCGACGTCGGCGATTTTGAGGCCCTTGTGGACGGGGTAGCCGTCGAAGATGAGGCCTCGGAGGATGCCATTGATTTTGGCATGGACCGGTTCACCGTCAATGCTGGCGATAGTGTCGTTGGCGCGGACTAGGTCGCCGATTTGGGCAATGCGGGTCAGGGTGCCGGAGGTGGGGGCGTGGATTACCCGGTTTTCCGCCTCTCCCGCGAGAAGGCCCGGCACACCCGTGTTGGGCAGGGGGCTGCCGGAATAGATGACCTCGCCCAGGTGGGGGCCTCGCATGGTTTCGATGGCCATGTGGCAGTCAATGGGCGCCGTGAAGCCAGGGCCCAGGCCGATAACGGTGGGGGCCATCCGCTTTTCAGTCCCCAAATTCCTCTTGGCGATGATTGCATCAACCAGCACGCCAGGACGATAGATGTTGATTCTATCCAGGTTGGGGTCGAGGAGGATGGGCACAAGGCCCTGCTTGGCTAGGGCATCGGCCTCCGCCCAACTGCTCACAAGCTGGGCGGTGACGCCTTGGATTTCCTTTTTGCCGCCCTCCATAATGGCGGAGGCGAAGGAAACCTCGGTGCGAATGCAGCTGGGTCTTGGTGTTTCTGTGATGATGACCGGATAGCCATTTTTTACCAGCTCATAGACGATGCCCGAGGCAAGATCTCCGCCCCCTCTGACCAGAACGAGGCACTTGTTGGTTAGGTTGTAGAATTCTTTTATCGTGTCGATGTCTTCCAGCTCCACGATGGTGTCAATCTCGTGTGTTATGACCCGGTCGGGATATTGGCTGATGACTTGTTTGCCGCCGGTATCGCCTTCGAGGTGCTCGAAAGCTGTCAAGAGATCAATCGGAAAGATGACCGGCGCCCCCCTCTTGCCGTCGATTTGGGGGATGATGATAGAATCGCTATTCTCCAAAAAATCTTCCATCAGGGCGTTCATCGTCGCCGCTGACATATAGGGCTGGTCGGCCATGATAAAGGCAAAGCCGCACGCCCCTTTGTCGATGTGGGGCAGGCTCTTTACGATGGATGAGCTGATGCCATCCTCCGGATGGTTGTTTATGACCACCTTAATCCTGCGCTTGCTGACCGATGTATCCACCAAGTGCTCGTTATCTGGGCTAGTGACGAGGATGATCTCATCAAAGTTGGCCGCCTCCACATTGCCGATTACCTGCTGCAATATGGTGTCCTTGTGGGGGTTGACCAAAAGACCCAACTTGTTTTGGCCCATCCGCTTGGACTTACCAGCAGCAAGTATAATGGCTGTAATTCTCATCTTGCATCTCCTTCACACTCAGCGCGAACGCCCGGTCGATGACCCCTCTTTGCCGCACGCGGTCGACGACTTCCTCTGCATTCAGGGCGCTCTTCTCATCCTCACACCGACTCAAGACCAAGACCCTGTCGCCGCAAGCTCCCTTGAAGAGGCCGTCCTGGTGGCAGATTATGTCCACCAATAAGTCGATGTTTATGAGGTCTGGGGTATGGCCCGTTTTCTTGACATAACCCGCCAAATGATAGAAATTCGTCTCGTCCACCTTCGCACCAACCAGGTCGATGGGGATGACCCCAATCGTCACCTGAGTCTCCTTCGGCACCACCGGCTCCGTCTTTTTCCACCACTTGAGGGGCAACTTCCTTGCCCCATCCGCCTCGATCAGCGTGGTGGCCGGCAAGCTCGCCAGGTAGGCTGCCCCCTTTGCATCGATGCCATGCAGCTTATCCTCAATGGTGGGGGAAAGTCCCTCGTGCACCAGGATGGTTTGCGGCTTTGTCCCCTCCTGCAGGACCTCGCCATGTGCGACAGCCTCCTTGAGGTCCACGACCGCCGCGTAAGCGCGGTCGTGGGTGTCTGCCGGCGGCCGCATCATCTTGGTCGTTGTTGTCATGATAATATTCGTCTCACCGCGGGCCATGCCCCCAAGCCACAACATCAACGCCGTCTTTCCGCCCGATCCCACGATTGATATCATCTTGTGGTCAGTCAGCCCAAAATCCCTTCGCACCCGCTTTGCGTTTTCCATGCTCCCCCCTAACTTTTCCTCTAGGCTGCATTATAGCAAATATGGGGTGGGGGGAGGAAGGTTTTGGGCCATGGCGGGGGCCGCGGTTTGGGCCGCCTGCGGCGCCCAAACCGCACCAGGGCGCGGGGTGGCTAGTCGCTTTTTCTATCATCGCCTATGACGCGGGTCAAAAGCACCCCAGGGCTTCAGGGCCCGCGCCCTTTTGGCGAAATCGCCGCCTGCGGCGGCATTTCGCCTGCCCCCGCCTCCGTCGCCACGTCGGGTGTGGTGTCCCAACATGGCCCAAGTCCTGAACCTTTCATACCAAATTCCGATTTTCCTCGATTTGTGGGGTCGCCCGCGGCGAACTTTTCATACCAAATTCCACTTTTCTTTGATTTGTGGGGTCGCCCGCCGGCGATATAGTCATACCAAATGGCCCTTTTTCTTGATTTGTGGGGACTGATGGCGGTGATATCGACCTACCAAATTGCAGTTTTCTTTGTTTTGGTATGTCACGGGCCGTTTTCTTGACCTACCAAATTTCGTTTTTCTCTCTTTTGGTATGACGCGGGCCATTTTTCCGACCTACCAAATTTCACTATTCTTTGATTTGGGGGGACGGGGGCATGGCCCAAGTGGCTTAGACGTCCCAAAACGTCCAAAGCCCCGCCTAAAGCCCCAGCACCACCTAGAACTCAAGCCACCCCGCAACCCCCCAACCTAAAACTCCAACAACAAAAAAACACCCACCCCCAGCAGAGTGGGGGCGGGTGCAAGCAACAAGCGGATGGTGCTTACTCTAGATGATAGAGAAAGCGAAGCTTAGGCCTTGAACTGCCCATTGACCACCACCTGATGGTACGAACATGTTGATGATACAAGCAACGAGCAAGTTCATAACGAAGAAGGTGCTTGGTGAACTGATTGCTGCAAGGCCGTCGGCTAGTACGTGAACCATGCCTGAGTATTGGATAATTCCCATGATACCTGCATAGAGTGGGAATTGGAAGATGATACCTGAAGCGTTTGATGTTGAGTTTGAGAATGCTTTTACGTAGTTGGCGATGTTTCCTTGTAGGATCATACCTAAGAATAGGAAGATACCATTCAGTGCGTTCAGGTTGAAGGCACCGAAGCCATTCATGAATAGGGTGTAGATGACATAGCCTAGTCCGATGATACCAAGTCCGGTACCGATGACGCGGCTGTTGTTTAATCTATCGCCTACGGAAGCGTTCTCTACGACGACATCTTCTTGTTGGTTAACTTCGGATAAGAGTTTCTTTTCTCTTTCGAACATGTTAACGATGTAGGTTGGAAGGGTAATTTTCTTGCCATCACTTGGATGGATTAAGTACACAAATAGTGGTGTCACGATGATAAGTAGGAGGGCCATAGCAATATTCAACGGATGGAAAATAAAGTCCGTGAATGGAACAACGCCCATGACGTCTTCGAGGAAGTGACCAGGTGTAGCGATGGATAGACCGATGGAGGTGGATAGACCACAACCCCAGGTCATCATACCTGAATAAGCGGCTGCGCCAAATAGACCATAGGAGAAGTTCTTGTCTTCGTTGTAGAAGCGTAGACCGATTCTCTTGGCGAGGATAGCGCCGATTGTCGTACTTAAACCATAGTGGATATAAGATAAAAAGATTGCCACAAGCGCGATTAATGCTGCTGCTTGTTTACCATTTTTTGGTTTAGCTGCAATTTTGTCGATGAGCTTACTGACTACCCTAGTTTAGGCGACAGCACCACCAGTGATAACGACGAGGGCCATCTGCATGGCAAACGTCAACAGTTCCCACAATTTAGGCCTTTTCGCATTACCCTCTACTTGTTTTTGTTCTTTTCGATCTCTTCACGGTAGACGGTCTTAATGAGGTAATCATTAAGTGCTTGTTTTGAGGCAGCTGCTTCTTCTTCTGTCCAAGTCTGGTAACCCTCTTGGGTCTTGAATCCTAGCTTGTTCTCTGCTTTTAACTTGCTCAGGGATTCGTTTGGCTCGGTGGAATTACAAAGGTCAAATAAAACGTTTTTCTCAATGTTGTAGAGCAGGTCAAGGCCGATCATATCGACATTCTCCATAGGTCCGATTTGTGGATAGCGCAAACCGAAGCCGTTTCTTACTGCGATGTCGACCATGTCTGGCTTAGCGATGCCTTGTTCTACGATGTAGATTGCTTCACGCCAAACAGCCGTTTGCAACCTGTTGCCGATAAAGCCAGGAGCATCCTTATCGCAGATAACAGGCTTCTTGCCCAGTTCAGTCAAAAGGTCGAAGGCAACTTGGGCAACTTCATCGTCCGTGTACTCGGACTTGATGATCTCAACCAATGGAAGCAAGTGGGATGGATTCCAGAAGTGGATGTTGACGAAACGATTCTTATGCTTTAAATCTCTGCTTAACGTCGTTGGTCCTATTACCGATGAGTTTGATGCCAAAATCGTATCTTCAGAAACCCTTGCCTCAAGATCAGCAAAAACTTCCCTCTTGATGTCCGGATCCTCATAAACAGATTCAATAATCAGATCAGCATTCTTGATCATGTCGCTGTCGATATCCAGCGTAAATTCAACCCGTTTAATGCGCTCTTCATTCTCTTCCTCGCTAATAACGCCATTCTCAACCAGCTTAGCGGTATTAGTTCTCAGGATAGAATGAATGTCTTTCTCGCTCTTACTGCAAATCCCTACGTTGAAGTCAGGATTTTTCGTGAATACATAGGCCATATTAATGCCCATCAACCCAGCCCCATAAATCACGATGTTCTTCAGTTCTTTCATTTTACCTCCTTATAAATTTCAGATTAGTGATAGGACCATCTTACGCCTCAAATATACTACCTTTATTTTACTTGTCAATATATTAACTAAATCTTAACGATTTGTTAATCTTTATAATTATAAACTTGTCACATCCTGGCCATGTTGGGGTTGTGGGGGGCCATGTTGGGACGTCCGCGCTAGGCGAGGCGGTAGGCGGGGGCAGGCGAAATCGCCGCCTGCGGCGGCATTTCGCCTGGAAGGGCGCGGGGTTTGGGGATTTGGGGTGGTTTGAGCCCGTGTTACGGATTTTGGCTGGACGCGCCGCCTTGCACCCCGCACCCTGGTGCGGTTTCGGCCCGTGTTACTGGTGCCGGCTGGACGCGCCGCCTTGCACCCCGCGCCCTGGTGCGGTTTCGGCCCGCCTTGGCGGGCCAAACCGCTGCCCCCCGCCTGCTTGACCCCACAAATCGCAACTTTTCGTGAATTGTGATGACGGGAAAATGGCCCGCGACATACCAAAAGAGAGAAAAGTGAAATTTGGTAGGTCGATTTTGGCGGCTGCGACATACCAAATCGAGGAAAAGTGGAATTTAGTAGGTCGATTTCGCTGGTGGGTGTCCCCACAAATTGAGGAAAAGGGCCATTTGGTATGACTGGAGGCGGCCAGATGGCCCCCACAAAATGAGGAAAAGTGGGTTTTGGTATGAAAAGTTTGGGGAGGGCGACCCCACAAAACAGGGAAAAGTGGAATTTGGTATGAAAGGGGCAGCAGTTGGGACATGTTGGGACGTCCGCGGCCGAGGGTATGGCCCAAAAATTCATAAAACCTTAATAGTTTGGCGGTAATGGGTAAAGGTAGGGTGGAGGCGTCTATTTCTCTGCGCCTCTAATACATAGGAAAGAGGAAAGGTTATGAGTAAAAGAAAGATTTTTGTCTTGTTGATGCTGCTGATGGCGCTCGCTGTGGCGTGTGGTCAGGAGGCGGCTGAGGAGACGACGGAGGTCGAGGAAACGACTGAGGCTGAGGAGTCGGCGGAGGTCGAGGAGCCGGCTGGCGAGCTGGTTGGCGAGGCGACGGGCAGGGGGCACAGCGACGGGTTGAAGGTCCGGGTGGTCTTTGCTGATGAGAAGACGATCGAGGCGCTTGAGGTGGTTGAGCATAATGAATCGCCTGGTATTTCGGATGCAGCGCTTGTGGAGGTTCCGAAGGCGATTGTGGATAATAACTCAGTCATGGTGGATGCCGTGGCTGGCGCGACGGAAACGTCGACTGGGATTGTGGAGGCGGTGAAGGCGGCGATTGAGGATGCTGGCTTGAATATGGCTGACTTTGAGACGGAAGTGGAGAAGGAAGCGGGCACGGATGAAACGATTGATACGCAGGTCGTTGTCGTCGGTGGCGGCATCGCTGGCTTGTCGTCGGCGCTTGAGGTGGCCATGGCCGGTAACCAGGTTGTTTTGATTGAGAAGATGGGCGTGACTGGGGGAAGCACCCAGATGTCCGGCGGATTGATTTTGGGCGCGGATTCGCAGATACATAAGGCTGCGGGATCGCCTGGTACGGCGGAAGAATTGGCCGACTACTGGTTTAGGATTTCTGAGGAAAAGGCAAACCGGGAAATGATCGAGACCATCGCTAACAACTCTGGTACCAATATTGACTGGTTGGTTGAGCAGGGTGTCAACATGAAGGACGAGGTGGAGAAGCTGCATTCTAGCCATCCTTTCGCTTTTGGCCATGGGGTTGATGGCTTCGATACCCCATCGGGTGGTGGCGCTGGGATGACCCAAGTGCTGACCGAGCGGATTGAAGAAGAGGGCGGCACCGTGATGGTGAATACGGCGGCAACCGAGCTGATTATGGATGGCGATGTGGTTGTTGGTGTTATGGCCACCAAAGCGGACGGTGGTCAGGTGACCATCAACGCGGACAAGGTCATTTTGGCAACAGGCGGATTTGCGGCGAATGAGGAGATGATGGCTGAGTATCACCCCTGGCTGGTGAACTATGCGCATGGCGGCAATGTGGGCAATACGGGTGATGGTATTAGCATGGCCCAAGCCATTGGTGCCCAGACTCTCTTCCACGACTCGGGTATTGATTTGGGCGTGAATCATGGCACCTATTATGGCTATGGCGAGGAATACAAGGGGCTTCTGGTTACCCCAGCAGCTGAGCGCTTCGTGGACGAGAGCATCTTCCACTTTGACCGCACACGCGTCCTGATGGATACGGATTACAACACCATCTACGCCATCACTGACCAGACCAACGACCGGGTCGAGGGAACCATCGACATAGGCACGGGCTTCAAGGCGGATTCCATCGAGGAATTGGCCGGTCTCGTTGACATGGATGCGGCCACTTTGCAGGCGACTATCGACCGTTACAACGAGATTGCCGCAAATCAGAATGACGAGGACTTTGACAAGGCGCCCGAATTCCTGCAACCCATCGAGGGGCCAACCTACTACGCCCTGCGCTATGACATGGGCACATCGGGTACGATTGGTGGGTTGGTGACGAATGAGCATGGCCAAGTTCTCAACGAATCCGATGAGGTCATCGAGGGCCTCTATGCGGTTGGCGAGGTCGCTAGCGGCCAGTTCATGTACAAGGCTTATCCGGGCTCTGGCTCGGCCATTGCCACCTACCTGGGCATGGGCCGGATTGCCGGCCAGCACGTGGTGGATAGCTTGAAGTAGTTGTTGTAGTTGTTGTTTTGTTGGGCTGGTGAGGGCCATGTTCGGGCCACAAACCCCGAAGCGGTCTGTTGTGGCGGGGGCAGGCGAAATCGCCGCCACAGGCGGCATTTCGCCTGGAAGGGCGCGGGGGTGCGGGTTTGGGTCGGTTTGAGCCCGTGTTACGGATTTTGGCTGAACGCGCCGTCTGGCGCCCCGCGCCCTGGTGCGGTTTCGGCCCGCCTTGGCGGGCCAAACCGCTGCCCCCGCCTGCTTGACCCCACAAATCGCAACTTTTCGTGAATTGTGATGACGGGAAAATGGCCCGCGACATACCAAAAGAGAGAAAAGTGAAATTTGGTAGGTCGATTTTGGCGGGCGTGACATACCAAATCGAGGAAAAGTGGAATTTGGTAGGTCGATTTCGCTGGTGGGTGTCCCCACAAATCGATAAAAAGGGCCATTTGGTATGACTAGAAGCAGCCACATGGCCCCCACAAAACGAGGAAAAGTGGATTTTGGTATGAAAAATATGTCGAGGGCGACCCCACAAAACAGGGAAAATCAAGATTTGGTATGAAAAATGTTGGCTGTCCCGCTTTGCCTCTGGGAATTGCAATCATCCCAACAGATTAATATGCACAAGAAAAACGCCGGCGGGCCCCAAAGGGGGCCTGCCGGCGTTTGCCGTGATCATGTTAAATGAACCCACCTGCCGCCAAGTCGGCCATGCTGCTGTGGTTCTTGTAGTAGATGATGAGGATGGCCGAGGAGAGGGCCCACGTCAGGGGATATGCCCAGAAGATGACCCGGATGTCGGGGATGAAGCTGGTCACAATGGTGACATAGGCAATGCGGATGACGCACCAGGTCAGGAGCATGACGAACATGGGGACCTTGGTTTTGCCTAAGCCGCGCAGGACGCCGGACAGGAGGTGGGAGGTGGAGAGCAGGAAGAAAAAGAGGGAGATGATTCTCGAGCGCTCTACGCCGATGGCGACCACGTCGGGCTGTTTGTTGAAGATGGCAATGAGTTGGGGGGCGAAGATCCAAATCAGGATGCCGATGATTTGGGACAGGGCGACGCCGGAGAGGATGCCGAAGCGGGAGCCTTCGCGGACGCGGTCGAACTTGCGGGCGCCCAGGTTTTGGCCGACGAAGGTGGTTAGGGCCATGCTGAAGCTAGTAATCGGCAGGAAGGCGAAACCTTCGATTTTGGTGTAGGCGCCGCTGCCGGCCATGGCCATCGAACCGAAGGCGTTGATGTTGGATTGGACGATGACGTTGGCAAAGGCAATCACCGAGTTTTGCACGCCGCTGGGGATGCCCAGCTGCAGGAGCGTCCGAAGGGTGGAAAAGTCGATGCGGATTTTCTTCAGGTTCACCCGGTAGGGGGCGTCGACCCGCATGAGTTTGGTGAAGGCGAGGCCGGCGCTCAGAAACTGGGAGATGACGGTTGCTAGGGCAGCGCCACCAACCCCCATCCCTAAGAAGGCGACGAAGACAATGTCCAACACGACGTTGGTTATGGCGGCCGTCATCAGATAATAGAGAGGGCGACGGCTGTCGCCTACCGCTTGGAAAATGCCCACGCAGGCGTTGTAGAAGACGATGGCTAGCCCGCCAGCAAAATAAATGCGCAGGTAGGCGGTTGCCTCTTTCAGGACATCGTCCGGCGTTCCAACCAGCCGCAAGAAGAGGGGGGTGCCCAAAATGCCGACGGCCATAATCACCAAACCCGCCAAAAAGGCAAAGGCCATAGTCGTATGTATCGTCACCGACATCTTCTCGTAGCGCTCGCCCCCGTAGTACCTGGAGACGATGACGCCCGAGCCCATAAAGATGCCGCCAATGAAGCCGATAATCAGAAAGATTAGGCTGCCGGTCGACGTGACCGCAGCCAGGGCCTCCTTGCCGAGCACATTGCCCACCACCAGCGAATCCACCACATTATATAATTGCTGAAAAAGGTTGCCGAGAAATATCGGCAACGCAAACAAAATGATTGATCTAGAAATCTTACCCTCAGTCAAATGACCACCTCGCTATCTCTACCGGCACCCCGCGGGCGCCTATCTATTCATTATAGCAAAGATGGCCTTGGGGTGGGGAATATCTGTTGGGGCAGCGGGGGCCATGCTCGAGTAGTCGACTTGGCGGCGGTTTGGCCCGCCCTGGGCGGTCCGAAACCGCCCAGGGCGTGGGGCGCGGGGCGCCGCCACGCCCGGTTGTGTCCCAACATGGCCCGAATCATACCAAATGGAAGAAAAGTGGAATTTGGTATGTCGGGAAAATGGTCAGCGTCATACCAAATGGAAGAAAAGTGGAATTTGTGATGTCGGGAAAATGGTCCGTGTCATCACAAAAGCAGGAAAAACGCAATTTGGTAGGTCATTTTTACCAGCTTGAGTCCCCACAAAACGAGGAAAAGGGCCATTTGGTATGACTAAGCACGACCACATGGCCCCCACAAATCAAAGAAAAGTGGAATTTGGTATGAAAAGTTTGCTGCAGACGACCCCACAAAACAGGGAAAACCGCGAATTGGTATGAAAGTCATAGGTCATGGGCCATGTTGGGACATAGCGCGAGCCCCACCTAAGCGTAAGAATGCAGGGAGGGCAGGAGGGTGTTGACGCCGATGTAGGTGAAGAGGACGGCGATGAGGCCGATGACGGCGAACCAGGCGGCTTTGCGGCCGCGCATGTTGCGGGACCGGCGCATGTGGAGGTAGGCGGTGTAGATGATGAAGGTAATGAGGGACCAGGTTTCTTTGGGGTCCCAGGCCCAGAAGCGGCCCCAGGCTTTGTGGGCCCAGAGGGCGCCGGTGATGATGGTGAGGGAGATGCAGAGGAAGCCAATGATGACGGCTCGGTAGGAGACGGTGTCGAGCTTGTCGGTTGGGGGGAGATGGTCGCCGCGGCCCGAGTCTTTAGCTAGGTACATGACGCCGACACCGCCGGCGACGGCGAAGGAGCCGTAGGAGAGTATGGCCAGGAAGACGTGGACGACCAGCCAGCCGGACTGGAGGGCGGGCATGAGGGGGCGGACTTCCTTGTTGGTGGTGGCGGCATATCCTATCATGAGGACGACGATGGGGAGGATGAAGGTGCCCATCGACTGGTAGGGGTACTTGCGGTTGAAGAGGAGGAAGAAGAGGGCGATTGCCCATGCAAAGGAGGTCGCGAACTCATACTGGTTGGACAGGGGTGGGCGGCCGGCGCCGATTCCTCGGCTGATGATTGCCCCCGTTTGCAGGATGAAACCGGTCCATACCAAGAGCTTACTAATCCGCTCATGCTTGTCGTTTTTGGTGGCGTAGGTGATGAAGTAGCCGACCATGGACAGAACGTAGGCAACTAGGGCGACGGTGAATAGGATATTTTCAATTTCGAGTAGGTTATTATGTATCATGGTTTTCCTCTTTCGTTTGCGTTGGGGATGTGGGGTTAGCAGGAGGTTCTGCGGTTTTGGCTGAATCCGCCGGTGGGGGCGATGTGGAGGCCGCCGGCTTCGCCGCGGCCGGGTTGTCTAGCGAGGGGGTCTTCTTCTCAGGGCCGAAGAAGGCAAGTACGCTGCCAAAGAAGAGGAGGATGCAGCCTAGGACGACAGCCCATAGGAAGGGGTCTGTCCGGGCGGCCAGGACCGAGTAGAGCTGGGGGTTGGAGAAGGTGATGGTGTAGTCGTCTACCTCTACGGTGGAGGATGCGGAGGTCAGGCCCATGTCGGCCAGACCGTTGCCGATGTAGAAGCGATAGAGGATGTAGGGGTTGTTGAGCAGGGGCGATGCGGTTGCTGAGCCCGCCTCGGTCTGGATGTAGTCGGGGTAGAGTTCCACCATCTCGACGGCAATCCGCTCGTCTGAGACGATGACAAAGTCGCCCTGGTAGAGGACGGCGCTGCCAAAATCTGCGGTGGAGGACTGGACGGCGACGTCGACGGCATAGCCATAGGAGGCCTGGGTGAATTGGACACCGTTGATGGTCATGGGGTGGTTGACGGAGATGCTTCCCTCATCGAGGGTGTTTCCTTCCAGGTCGGTGAAGCGGACTTTGGTCTCATACTGGTCGACGAAGCGGTCGTCGGTCAGGTGGATGTTAAAATCCTGGAACTCCACGAGGATATCTTGGCCGCTTAGGCGGCTAGTGTTGCCAGGCACGTCATAGATGTTTGCCTCATAGGCGAAGTAATTGTTGAGGCCGAAGAAGATAATGATGAGGATGAGCCCAAAGTGAAGAAACCAGGAGCCAATTTTCCGGGCCATGCCCACCACCCCCACCCGCCGAATTCCTTGGCTGATGGGCTTGATGCGGGCAACAACGCAGAAGAAGAGGCTCAGCACCAAGAGGAGGAAAAGTCCCCGGTACCAGAGGCTGCCATAGGCATCGTCCAGACCCAAAAACATGATCAGGTGGCCGAAGCTGTCGCCATATTTGCCTGTATAGAATTCCGCTTGCTGCCACTGGGGAATGAAGGTGGCGGCTACGGAGACGAGGCCAATGATGACTAATAGGATGACGGCGAAGGTCATCGACGATAGTTTTTGTATGATTTTTTTCATGATTTCATCCTCGCTTGCATGTCTCTCAGGCTGTATCAGTAGCGGGCGTGGCGCCTAGCGGCGCCAGCGCCCGCCTTTCACTTTTATGCAAATTGCCCAAGTCCCCAAGTCGTCACTCGGGTCTTTTCAACTGCCTTATGCGTTCAAAAAGGACCCTGGCAAACAAGGCCCTTCTGATAAGTGGTGTATTTACTGATGTATTTCCTTCTATTGCTCCAAAAGTTCCATGCCCTTTTCAATCAAGTCCTTGGCATGCTGGAGGTTCTCCCTTGCCTTGGTGGGGTTGTGGAAGCCTTCGCTGTTTTCAACGAAGACGTAGTCGAAGTAGAACTGCGCTTCGCGGTGGATTTCCCTAAGCTCGCGGAAGGCGTCGTCACTGTAGTTGACGTTCTCGACCGCATAGGCGAGGGCGTCGATGAACTCCTCTAGAGCTTGGCCGACTTCCTCGGTCTCCTCAACGATTGGCTTTTGGAGGGCTTCCGCCTTGGCGACGATGCTCTCGGCCGTGTCACCGCTGTGGCAGGTCAAGCAGGACTGTTCGGGTGTCTTCAGTGGGCTTGTCCAGTGGTGGGAGTGAATGGTCTCGCCATCGACCTCGGTGGATGGCATGTGGCAAGACATGCAGTCCATGCCGGCCATATCATGGAAGGACCCATCGAAAGTCTCGGTCTCGGGGTGTTGGACTTTCAAGAGCTGTGCTCCCGTTCTGGGGTGCTCCCAATCGAAAAAGCGAGCTTTCTCGTAGTACTCGAAGGCACCTTCGGCACTCAGGCCGTTATCCCAGGGCAGGACGACATCCTTGGTCTCCTTGTCCATGTAGTACTCCACGTGACATTGGGCGCAAGTGAGCTCTTTGTCGCTGAAGTGCCCCTCATATTGGTCCGCATTCTTTTCCAAGGTATTGGCTAGGTGGGCGCGGTTGGGGTTCATCTGTCCTGGCGTTGCGCCGTGGCAATCGTAGCAGGTGAAGCCGACGGTAATTTCAGAACGGACTTCATCAAAGTCCTTGCTGGATGTGGTGGGATCTTCTGCCAGCATCTCCTCAAACTGAGATACCTTACAGGACAGGCAGGATGCACCAAGCTTGGGCCTGTTGGTGTTGGTCACATCTTCTAAGGCGTAGACGTGTCCCCTTGCCCGATCGTACTGAACGGCAAAGACGTATCCCTCATACATGGCATTGAGGTAGGGGTGCTCTTCCAAATAATCGACGGGCACCGAGCCACCATATGTAGTCTTTTCCATCTCCGCATTCTGTTCAAACGATTTCACATGAGCCGGATAAACCGACGCATAATCTTCAATCGGAGCAATGCCATCAGGCAGCGAATCCACCGCAACCAGCTGGCTTGACTGTTCGCCAGTCTCACTAGCTTCACTCGACTGGGCACTCTCACTCGATGTGGCCTCATCTGCTTTATCACCACAAGCGCTCAAGGCGAGCAAGGAAGCGAAAAGGAAGATGGGGATGATTCTCTTCATCATTATGCTTCTCCTTTCTTGATTATTTTTTATCATTTGCACCTTTATTATAACATATAAGAAATAATTAAATAGGGCTTTTGGTGCTATTTGGGTGGGGTGTTTTGGTGGTTTTGGAGGGCTTGGGTAATGGCCCGCTTTTGCTGCTGTAGCGTGCTCTCCAGGCGGCCGCGGGCCTGGGGCGGTCTCCTCGATCTAGACAGGCTTGATGCCAATCTTCTCGAAGAGGAGGCGGACGGTCTCGTCTATTGTCGTGGCGTCCTTGACCAAGCTCTCCATGGGGCACCAGTCATCGCCTGCTTGGTTTACGATGTGGTCGACCTCGGTTGCAAAGTGAACCTTGGGGCTTCCTGCCGTCTCAATTTGCCGGGCCATTCCCGAGTACAAGGGCGTATACACCTCCTCGAAGCCCAGATAGGCGGCGAGGGCGTAGGCGGATTTGCCGATGACCCGGTCGATGAGGATTGCCCCCCGAGTGATGCCCTTGAGGTCTTCGCTTGTGATCAGCGTCAAGAGGGGCTTGAGGCGGTCCTCTTGGGATTTGTAGATAATGTCATTGCCTTTGAGGACGAGGCAGCTTGCACCGTGCTCGTCCAAGAGGCGGAGATAGTCGTTTGTTTGCATGGGGCCTCCGGTTGGGGTTTGGAAAGGGGAGGCGGCCGGCGGTAGCCGCCGCCTTCTGCTGCGTCAATCATAAATAAAGTTGTTGCGCTCCAAAATATCAACGATGAGCGGGATGAAAATCAGCTGAATGACGATGCCGGGCAGGGCGGTCACGAAGGCAAAGCCCAGCCAGATGTTCATGTTATAGCTGCCCGCCTGAATCAGGTATGTATTGGCGATGCCGTAGGTGATGCGGCCAATGAGCATGGCCAATATCAAGGTCGTATAGGTTTTGGCCATGTGATTTTTCATGGGCAGGCTGCGATACACTAGGCCAGTGACGATGCCATAGACTGCTAGCTCCAGCATCATGGACGGAATCATTGGGCCGGCGGGCATGCCGGTGAGGGCGGCGGACAGGGCAGGCCCCGCGATGCCGCAAAGCAGGCCATACACCGGCCCACATATAAATCCAGTTAAAAAGACGGGCAGGTGCATGGGCAGGAAGGTTGGCCCTGCCTGGGGCACGCCGTGAAAGAGCATGGGGATGATGACGCACATGGCAATCATCAGGGCGGTGGTAACGAGTTTCTTGGGATTGCTGTTCATGTTTCCTCCTTGTGGACGGTTCTTGGGGGGCCATGGCGTCCCAACATGGCCCATAGCAACGATTTTTCATACCAAATGAGCGTTTACGCCGATTTGTGGGGTCGCCCGCGACGAATTTGTCATACCAAATTCCACTTTTCCTTGATTTGGGGGGACCATCTGGGCGGCTCTAGTCATACCAAATTGCCGTTTTTGCGTTTTGTGGGGGCCAACTGAGCCGCTCCAGTCATACCAAATTGCTGTTTTTCGAGTTTTGTGGGGACTATCAGCGGTAAAACTGACCTACCAAATTGCGATTTTCCTATTTTTGTGATGACGTGGGCCATTTTTTCGTCATACCAAATTCCACTTTTCTTTGATTTGGTGGGACCTGGGCCATCTTCTCCTCATACCAAATCGCGGAAAGTTGAGATTTGGTGGATCGTGGGCGGGGGCAGCGGTTTGGCCCGCCTGCGGCGGGCCGAAACCGCACCAAGGGCGCGGGGCGCTGGACGTGGGGTGCTGGATGCGGGGTGCTGCGGTCATCACCACAAAACACGACCTGAAGCCGTTACAGCCCCGCCGCCGCGCCCTTTCCGGCGAAATGCCGCCGCAGGCGGCGATTTCGCCAGCCCCCGCCTCCTGCAGCCCAGATAGTTGTAATGGATAAAGGGCATGGCCCAAACGAACCATGCCCCTATTAGAGTACCACGTTTTAGAGGTGTTGTGAAAACTGGTTGGCCAATTTGAGGGCCCACAGCATGCTGTCCACTTTGGCGATGCTCTTGCCAGCGATGTCAAAGGCGGTGCCGTGGTCGACGGAGGTGCGGAGGATGGGCAGGCCGAGGGTAACGTTGACGCCATCGTCGAAGGCAAGGAGTTCCATGGGGATGTGTCCTTGATCGTGGTACATGGCCACAATCAGGTCATACTTCTTTTGCAGGGCCTCCAGGTAGACGGTGTCGGGTGGAATGGGGCCCTCCACGTTGAGTCCCTCTGCCACTGCTGCTTCGACGGCTGGGCGAATCTCGTCGCGGTCTTCTGTGCCGAAGAGGCCGTTTTCTCCGCTGTGGGGATTGAGGCCGGCGACAGCAATTTTGGGCGAAAAGAGGCCTAGCTTCTGCATTGCCTCATTTCCGAGGTGGATGCAGTCGAGTACTCGGTCCTTCTTGACCCGGTCGCAGGCTTCGCGAAGGGAGCAGTGGGTGGATACGTGGACGACAGCGAACTTTTCGCTCCACAGCATCATGGTGTACTTGGAGGAGCCGGTGAGGGTGGCGAAGATTTCGGTATGACCATCGTAATTATGTCCACCTAAGTGCAGGGCCTCCTTGTTGAGGGGGGCGGTGACGACGGCGCCGATTTGGTGGGCCATAGCCAGCTCAATCCCCTTTGCCACATACTGGTAGGCGGCATTGCCCGCGGTGGGGGAAACCTCGCCGATGTTGATGTCCGCGAAGGACAAATCCATGACATTGAAGAGGTTGATCTTTCCTTCCTCGAATTGGCTCATGTCCGTGATGACATTCAGGGGCGTCTTGATGCCCAAGAGTTCAATATAGTAGCTGATGATGCCTTCACTGCCCAGGATGATGGTGTTGTTTCTGAGCTGGTCGCTGGCTTCCACAGCTTTTAGGGAAATTTCTGGGCCGATGCCAGCGGGATCGCCCCCGGTCATATAGATGCCGCTAACAGTCACC